>CAISPV010000081.1 GCA_903887485.1 uncultured Desulfobulbaceae bacterium
TTGCCGATGATCCATCTCGGTGATTTGAACTAACAATTTAGAAAAGGACTCGTTCTCCATGGTTCCCTCCTTCTTGTGATATATCAAAAAGATAAGAACCATTGCTTATTTTTCAACACTTAACGGGAACAGAGCCAAAAATATAGCCTTCATACCAATAATTTTACTGAACACTCTTGCCTGATTTCCAATCCAAAAAGGAGCACTGAAAGTAAGATAACGTAATTAAATTACTTTGGATATTTGCTTAAAATTTTCAAGTGCTGGATCCCGATCCGATCATAATTCTGAGGTTTATTCTTCATAATGAGAGAGGTAGACGATGGACAATAATCACAGCAAACATCATCCCGAACTTTTCAGGCTGTTCCAACTATCCTGGGCGGTAATTATTCTTGCCGGCTGTCTTCTGTTCACTTCCCTCCTGTTGCCTGTTTGCTCAGCCAAGGCCGCCGACACTGCTTTCCTGCCGGCTGTTTATCACTTGCTGCTCGGCAACAAGGCCGGCTGGAAAAGCACCTCCCTCTCGCATCCCATCCCGCTCACCTATGATGGTCATGACGTGGAACTTCGACAATGCCGCATCGTCCAGGTGGAAGACGGCTACTGGATCGCCTACACCCACTATGCCATTACCAATGCTGAACGGCGCCTCTTTATTGTAAAAACCAATCTGGAAGGCAGGACCATGATTCCACCCTTCCAACTCTCAACGGTCACCAGGTCGGACGATGCCGCCATCGATTACAGGTTTGCCCTTGTCCCCCGCGAGAAGGGAGGAGTCCAGGTACTGGCATCGAAATGGGACGAGGTCAGCACAAACAATCCGGCCATCCTGTATGACTATGTCTTGGACCGACAGGGCAAAATCACCAGTTCCGGACCTGTCATGACCGAGGGCACCTCTTACAACAACGATCAGTTCCATTCTCTGTGGGCCGCACATACTGCGGATGGCCGGACGGTTTTCGCTGCATTCTCTTCTGGGGCACTCTTGTACGGTGTCTATACCAATGGTAGCGATGCGCATGTCTGGGAGGTCGCACCGGACACCTTCAATCCGGACTATTTCAACGCCTACTATGACACGGCCCTCAACCATCTCTATCTCATGTACAGCCATTATTACTCTTCTACGAATTCAACCTACATGACCCGGTGGACCCTGGACGGCACGCGCGAGATCCAGCAAGATCTAAGCGGACAGATCGGTTCCGTGTACGACACATACTCCTATCAGTTAATGCCAACTCCCAAGGGCCTTCTGGTATCACTCCCCAACTATGTTTCGACCTACCGGTTTTTCCTGATGAACCCGGATTGCACGATAAAACAACAGGTGGCTGTAAACGGCCTGGTCGTGAATACCCCATCTCGTGGTCATATGGTGACCCTGGACAATACCGACGTGGTTCGGGTGGCCTGGCGCGGAACCGGCACTCACCCCATCCTCAATTATGCCGCCTTCAACCTGGACGGAAAACTCCTTGTTCCCGCCATGAAGATCAACCAGGCAATCTCCGATGTCGCCATGCATCCCAATGTTTTTGTCGAAGGTAACAGGACGACTTTCTTTTACAGTGTTGATTATGCCCCGGATACCATCTACCGCCGTCTATTCTGCCGGCACATGGCGTTTGACTTCCCCTCTGAACAGCCAGATCTGGTGGTGTCACGTCCCCATATCATTCAATCTCCGGGGATAGCCTCACTCGGCGATGAGATCTGGCTTCTGGTGCGGGTCTTCAACCGCGGCGAGGCCAACAGCGCCGCCGCCAGCGTGACCCTGAACTATAACGGCGCAACCTTTTCCGGAAGCATCGGACAGCTTGCCCCCGGCGAGTATCAGGAAGTCACCTTCTCCGGTTTGATCACACCAGCGTATCTCACTTCCATACCGACCCTGAAAGTGAGTGCCGCCAATGGCTATTGGGACGGCAATAACTCCATCGAATCTCTGGTGCGTTATCCAAACAGCACTCCTGTTTATCCGGTAATCGCAGGCCAATATACCTGGACCGTCGAGAACAGGGTCACCCTTGCCCCCCTGCCCTATGCCTTGGCCAGCATTCTAGTACCGAACATGCTCACGGTGGACGGCAAGCGGCATGACATCGTTCTATTCAATGAGACCGACAACAATGGCGAGTTCAGCTTCCGGCTGCCATACGGCACCTATACCGTCCATCTATCCAAATACGGATATGCCTCGGACAACCCGCAGATAACCGTGCCGGGCGCATCCTCGACCTTCACCCTGGATCCTCCGGGCGATCTGACGCTAAGCTTTACCGATGCGCATGGAGGAGCATTACACCCCACACCCAACCGGGTGGAACTGACTCTGGAGGAACAGGGTGGCTCTCTTCAGTACACAGGCCGCGGAGATGAAAATGGACTGATCCTGAAAGAAATCATGCCCGCGACTTATGACTATACCATCAGGGCCTTCGGTTACGACCCGGCACAGGGCAGCATCACTATTCACGGCGGCGCCAACAGCCTGGGACCGATTGCCCTCACCCCAGCGGCCCGAGGGGTCCTCACCGGCCATGTCAGCTCGGGAGCAAGCGCCCTGGCAAGTGTGAATATCTCCATCCAGGGAACAGATCTGACAGCCACAACCGACGGCAGCGGAAACTTCTCCATCAGCGACCTTCCATACGGCGCCTATACCATATTTTTTGATAAAGACAGTTACCAGTCCAAGCAGACCACTTTCACGCTGAGCTCCGCTGCACTGAATATCGGCACGGTGGATCTCCCGGCGATACCTCCCAGCACTGAAGGCGATCCCAACCTCGGCAACTGGACGCATGCGGCCTGGAACAGGGTCGATTCCTTCCCGGGCTTTCTCGATGCGCCCAGCTACAAGATCACCACGACCTATGGAGCCTTTAACTTCCAGGGAAGTATGATCTACAGCGTCAGCGGGGAGGCCGCCGATTTCAGCAGCATCAGCCTTAATATCAGCGGGCGGAAATGGTATTATTACAGTGTCAGCACCGAGTTCAGTCTCCTGGATATCGCTTTTTCCAATCTCGGGACATCGGGGGAAATTGCTGATGCTGCCGGTCAGGTTGCCGGTTTTCTGGTTGACCCCGTCGGTGGTTTTCTGGATTCATTTCTGTTGAACGTGGGCATGGGCGGGTCCGGCGGACAAACCATTGTCAGAGTCGATCGGGTCGCCCTGTATGACGGAACAAGCGTCTTATGGGATTCTCCGATGCTTGCCCGCCAGGAATATTCGACTAACGGCCCCATGGACTACACCCTTTCCGGCGCCCATACGGATCAGATCCAGAATATTACCCTCAAGGTTTACCTGAAAGTGATGAATGAAAATTATTCACCGGGTCCACTTGCCTATATGGATAAATTTCGCTTTGATTGGCGTTTTGGAGGTGGGTCCTTCCGTTTGCAGAACATAGTCCAGAATCCGGCCGACTATCCTACCTTGACGCCATAAGAAATGGGTACAGATCGCCACGGCAACTCTCTGTGGCAGAGAAAAACTGGGCAGGCGATGATGGTTATCACGAGAAGCGACGAAGTTCACAGAATATCGGGGAGGTGATCAACTGCCTGCTGCACCCTATCATGTTGAAATAGTGATACATCCCGGGAAAGAAGACTCCACCGGGAATACAAAGGAAAAAGGGACTGGCCTACTTGCGCACCGGCACAGGCTGCATGTTCTCATCAATGGCCACAAAAGTAAAGAGTCCCTCAATCGCCTTCTTCCGGCTCTCATCATACATCTGCTCCAGATAAACGGTCACCCGAACCTGCAGGCTGGTGTTGCCTACCTTCACCACTTGGCCCACCAGTTCGACGAAGGTGCCGGCGGGAATCGGGTGTTTGAAATCAATGCGGTCCGAGCAGACCGTCACCATCTTCTGCCGGCTGAAACGGGTGGCGGTGATGAACGCAGCCTCATCCATCCATTGCAGTGCCGTGCCGCCGAACAGGGTGGCGTAATGGTTGGTGGTGTTGGGGAAGACCGCCTTGGTAATCCTGGTTTCTGCCGCCTCTATTTTTTCTGCGCTGGACATGGCAACCTCATAAGGAGTAATGGGGGACTCAACAATGAACCCGCAGAGTACCTTCTGCAAGCATTCCTATAAATTTTTACTCATCACCCGGATGCTCATCGGACTTTTTCCACCCGGCACATGAAGGTGCGCTGGCCCGGGGTGCCGGTGATGGGGTTGCGGGTATCATCATCGGTGAGGGTATTAAGGTTCCAGTCAGGGTTGTAATCGCCCCAGCCCCAGGCGATACGGATTGAACCGGGATGGACCAGCGATGAGACCCTGGCCGACATGGTGATCGTTCCTTTGGGGGTGGTAATCTGCAGCAAATCTCCATCTTTAATCTGCTGTGATGCCGCATCAACCGGATGGATATCGACCACACAGCCCTCCTCATTCTTGAGAAGAACAGGGATGGTGCGATACTGGGAGTTGGTGAAACGGATATCGCGGCGGCCGCTGATCCCGATCAGGGGAAATTCTTCCTGCCGCTCAGAAAAGCTGATGACATTCTCCGGAAAACCGTCTTCATAGGGCACCCCGGCAAAGCCGCTCTCCTGCAGCCTGCGGGAGAAGAATTCAAATTTCCCGGATGGGGTGGCAAAGCCCTCCTGCCGATACTTTTCATGACGCAGCCCTTCCACCCGCACCCCTTCCGGATTTTGCCGCAACTGTTCGACGGTGACGCCTACCGGTGCCAGTTGCTCATCAATGGCCGCCTCGACAGTGGGCCAGGGGAACTCCTGCTCCAGACCGATCCGGCGGCCCAGCTCAAAGACGATCTTCCAGTCCGGCCACGACTGACCCACGGGCTCGATGACCTGATTCTGGAGGATGATCGGGTTGTTGCGGGTGGCAGCCCGGTTCAGTTGCGTCTTTTCAAAGCAACCGGCGGCAGGCAGGATCACATCGGCCAGCTCGGCGGTCCGGGTCATGAACAGATCAATGACCACCAGAAATTCAAGGGCCTCCATGGCGCGTCTCGCCCGGCTGGAATCGGCCATGGTCACCACCGGATTGCCGGCCTGAACCACCAGCATCTTCAGGCCATAGGGCTTCTGGTCGAGGATGGCGTCGACCACGCAGGACTGGACCTGATTGCCCCAGCTTGCACTGAAGGTGTTGAAAAGGGGATAAGCGGCGGTGATCGGCGCAACGCCTGTCGGCAGCCGGTCGCGGGCCTGGAAAGGGTGCAGGGGGATAGGCTGAGGCAGGACGTCGCCGCCGGGCCGGTCGATATTGCCGGTGAGCCCGCGCAGGCAGGCCACGGCGCGGGTGGACTGGAAAATATCAAGCTGCATGTCCAGGCCGTTGCCGTCGATCAGGCAGGCCGGTTTGGTGGTGGCATAAAGCCGGGCGGCCTCCCGCACCTGCTGCGGATTGAGCCAGATATCAGGGGCAATGGTGTCGATGGCATGGCGGCTGGCCACCTCCCGAAGCTGGTCAAAGCCGGTGGTAAAACACTCGATAAATTCATGGTCCTGGAGATCCTGGCTGATGATCTCGTTGATCATGGCCATGGCCAGCAGGCCGTCATGGCCCGGTTTGATCTGCAGCCAGATATCGGCCCTTCTCGCCAGGGGGGTCTGGACCGGGTCCACGACAATGAGTTTGGCGCCATTGCTGACGGCATGGTTGATGGCATCGGCCACCCCCAGGGCGGTATCGGCGTCATGCTTGCCCCAGACCAGGATGCACCCGGCCCTGGCGGCCTCGGCAAAGGCCATGGCCCCGTAGGTGTAGGTGTGGGCCATCTCCCGGGCCACAAAGCAGATGGAGCCGTTGCCGATGGTGTTGGGGGAACCGTAGCAGTTCATCAGCCGGTTGGCGTAATCCCAGGGGGATCCCCAATCGGCGGCCATGCCCCGCAGCCAGCCCACGGCCTCGGGATGTGTCTGTTTTTTGTAGTGTTGGAAACGGGAAGCCACCAGATCGAGCGCCTCGTCCCAGCCAGCCTGGCGAAACGCGCCATCCTTTTGTCTGATCAGCGGGGTGGTGAGCCGCTTCTCGGAATAGACGATATCCGCTGCCGCCTGCAGCTTCAGGCAGGGGCTGCGTTTGTCCTGACTCAGGAAGGATTTGCGCTGGGCCGATACCAGTTTCCCGACCACGACTTCCACCTCCACCGGGCAGCAGGAGGAACACATCCGACAGACAGTATCTTTCTTCATGATGACCTCGACTTATCGTGCGGCCTTGAGAAAACAACTCCTGATCAGTTCGTAATGATTGCTGTGGGTGCGGATCTTCCACCAGACATGGTCACGCTGGGTTACCTGCCAGCCAGGGGAAAGCCCTTCATGGCCATGGCGCAGGAGGGCCTCGATATTGTCCATCCCCTTGCCGGCATAGGGGCCATCCTCCTTGCCCCCCAGCCACTGGTCGATCTCCGCTGCCTCGGTGGACCAGGAAAAGGGATCGGAGAGCAGCAACTGGCTCTCCGCGATGGCGGCAACCCGGTTGATCTCCTGAAGGTGGGCATAAGGCTTGGGCAGCTTATCCACCAGATTGAGAGAGGCCACGGAGGCCACCGTGGCCGCGGCAAAAGGAAGCCGCTGGGCATCGGCGACGATGAACTCCACCCGTTCCGGCCGCCACTGGGCGGGACGGCGAATGACGACCTCATGGCCAAGGAGCCCTTCATCCTTGAGGGTAAAGCGTAGCTCGCCCTCCAGCATAAGCCGGCGGGCCGCTTGGATAAAGGCCAGCGACTTATCAATACCAACCGCCAGATCACACTTGCAACCCATCTCAAAGGTGAAGCGGCCGACGGCCCCGCCCAGATCCAAGGCCAGCCCACCATGAGGCTCCATCAGTCCAGCCCATTGCTGATAGGCGTCAGTGGCCTGCTCGTCACCCAGCAGGTCACCGTAATGACTCCACAGGTAGGAGGAAACGACCTCCTCCTGCTCATACCTGTTGGCCCGGCGGTCCTCTTGCTGGCCCGGATCGAGAAAAGCGATGCCGTCGCGAATAGGAAAGCGGCGGTCACAATGGCAGCAGGTCAAGGTGCCATCGACAATATCCCCATCCTCCGCCAGCCTGATATCCACCTGCAGTCCATGTTCCCGAGGGAGACAGACGGGACAGATCAGCCTGTCTGCCAGGTGCTGTTTCATAAAAAATTCCCGTTGATTCCCTGAATAACAACCAGTATCGCTCGCCTCAATTGATGGTTATCAATGCATAACCCTTGTTCTGATACCCAATCAGAGAATTGAACACATTGGCAACCAGCTTAACCTCCGGGATAAGCCCCGCCGGATCAGCCTTGAGTATACGCATGGCCACACCACATGCCTCAAACTGCACACCTTTCTTTTTCAAATCCCGAAACAGGTTGCGCGCCTCACCATCGAGCGCGGCGGCGTTCAAAATCTTGACCGTAGGGCCGCGGAAAGTCACCACCATCTCCGGCTTGACTCCCTGCGCGGCTATTCCCTCCATGGTTTCATTGAAAAGCTTCAGATTAAACACCAACTTTCCAAGATCGGCCACCCGCACATCAAAAATAACCTTGGCACTCGTCAACCCGGCCAACGCCTCACGGTCATTTAGTTGCGTCTCAGCGTGCAGCGGGGTTGAGCAGGTCAGCATAATCAGCATCACCATCATCAGACATCGTCCAAGCATAATATTGCCTCCTGGTTTATTAGGTAAAGACAACAGCACTTGCGGGGCAAATCTCCCTCAAGATTCCTCTCCGTTTGCCATATATTATCCTAAAAACGGCAGATGGACATAGTGATTTTGCAACAACTTCTTGCAAGGCCAGATTTTTCCCCTCACCCCGGCCCTTGTATGTTTCAAATTAATGTCATATTGAAGTTTTCGGAAGGTATTGCACAGCCCGACAGCCCTTTGGGACACCAAGCCCGCTGGAGAGCACTTGGCGTGCAATATCAACCGTTTATCCAAAGCCAGAACAGTTGCTGGATGGCTGGATTAGGGTTAAAACCATAAACAGACCTCGTATTTGCAAGGATGGGTAATGATGAACGCTTCTGAAATGATCTTTGTCGGCATTGACGTTTCCAAGGACACACTAGAACTGGCACTGGACGACAAGAGTAAAACGCGATGTTTCGACAATGATGAAAAGGGAATCAAACAAGTGATGGCCTGCATTAAAGCTGCTGAAATCGGGAGTGTGCCGGTTGCAGTGGGCGCGATCGTGCTTGAGGCGACAGGGGGATTTGAGCGACAAGCCGCCATCGCTCTCTGTGAGGCGGGGTGGCCTGTTATGGTGCTTAATCCTCGACAGGCCCGTGACTTCGCCAAGGCCATGGGGTATCTGTCTAAGACCGACGCCATTGATGCCCGCGTGCTGAGCCACTTTGCCCGAACGCTCCACCAGTCGGATAACCGTGAACGATTGCTGATGAAATTGCCTGATGCCCAACAAGTCGCGCTGCAGGCGTTACTGACTCGGCGAAAGCAGCTGATCACAATGCGAGTCGCAGAGGACAATCGGCTGGAAACAAGCCACAAGAGCCAGCACAAGAGCATTATGGCTGTGCGCAAGGTCATCAACAAACAACTTGCCATGATTGACAGCGATATAGATGATCTGCTCCATACCCATTTTGTTGAAAAACTGTCTTTGCTTAAAAATTTCAAAGGGATCGGCGTTGGCACGCAAGCTAGCCTGATGGCTGCGTTGCCCGAGTTGGGGACATTGTCCCACGAACAAATCAGCAAGCTCGTAGGCGTTGCGCCGTTAAACTGCGATAGCGGAAAACACAAAGGCAAACGGATGACCTGGGGTGGCAGGGCAGATGTACGTAGTATGTTATACATGGCGGCCTTGAGCGCGGTACGCTACAACCCTATAATCAGAGTGTTTTACGACCGCCTGATTTCCAAGGGGAAAGCTAAAAAAGTAGCATTGGTTGCGTGTATGCATAAATTGCTCGTGATTCTTAATGCAATCATGAAGTCAGGGAAAAAATGGAATCCCCTACATTTAGAAACAATAAAGGCTTGACATCGAACACAGTTGCTCTCCCAAAAGGAGAGGGGGCCTTCAACCAATCGCCACCAGTTCCAGATCAAAGATCAGATCCTGGCCGGCCAGCGGCGGATTGGCATCGAGATAGATATGGGTGTCGTTGATCTCGCGCACGGTCACCATCACGATCTCACCGTTGGCCCCTCCCACCTCCAGCTTCTGCCCAACCTCAGGGGTGAAATCCGGCGGCACCTGCTCAATGGGCACCTCCATGACCTTTTGCGGATCATGAGTGCCATAGGCCTTATCCGCCGGAATGACAACCGTCTTTTTTTCGCCCACTCCCATCCCGGTCAGGGCCTCATCAAAACCCGCAATCACATGACCGCTGCCCAGCACCACCTCCAGGGGCGGGCGACCCTCCGAGGAATCAAAGACCGTGCCGTCAACCAGTTTCCCCGTGTACTTCACCTTTACCTTGTTCCCTCTTTTTGCCTGTGTCATAATTCCACTCCATTCATAACGTATTTATTATTATTGAAGACCCGAAGGCCAGTTCTCTTTTCTGCGCAACTGGGCTACCATAGCACGAATCGCCTGAAAATGGTAGCCGGGAATCACCCCAGCGTACCCGCGCCCGCCTCGATAATCGCGGCACAGATCTGCGCCAGGGTCTTGCCGGCGCACGCGATCCTGATATCGGCATAGCGGTGATACAAGGGCTGGCGTTCGGCATACAACTGGGCAAAGCTCTGCCCTTCCTCCCGCGCCAAACCCCTGGTGGCAACATCGCCTACCCTCGCCTCCAGGATGGTCAGCGGCACATCGAGAAACACTAGCAGCCCATTCTGCCGCAGATGGCGCATTCCCGCCTTGCCATAGATTGCGCTGCCGCCGGTGGCAATCACATGGTGCTGCAGCTCCAGACCAAGCAGGATACGTTCCTCCAGTTTCCGGAACCAGGCCGCCCCGTGGCGGTCCACCAGTTCCTGCAGCGACTGCTGCTGATCGGCGGCAATGAGGTCGTCCACATCGACAAAGCCATAGGCCAGCATCCGGGCCAGCAAGGGACCGACCGTACTTTTCCCAGCGCCGGCCATCCCGATCAAAACAAGATTCGTTTTTTGTTCAGACATGATATGATATGCACTTACTCAGACGATAAAAAGGTAAACAGACTCAAAAAAAATCGCCATGCTCCAGATAACAGACACCATAAACATCCCCGAGGATGAAATCGAGCTCCATTTTATCCGAGCCAGCGGGGCCGGTGGGCAGAATGTCAACAAGGTCGCCAGCGCCGTCCATTTGCGTTTTGACATCCGCAGCTCCTCCCTGCCCGACAGCTGCAAGGAACGGCTGCTGGCGCTCGGTGATCAGCGGCTGACCCAAGACGGGGTGATCATCATCAAGGCCCAGACATACCGGACCCAGGAGCAAAACAAGGAGGATGCCCTGGAGAGGCTCCGCCAAATCATCACCGAGGCCATGGTGATACAAAAGCATCGCCGTCCCACCCGGCCCGGCAAAAACGCCCGCAAAAAACGGACGGACATGAAGAAACAACGAGGGACGATCAAGGCCCTGCGCAAGAAGGTAGCATGAGTTGCGAAGCGGGAACGAAACAACGATGACCGATTTTTCAGCCTATTACCCGCTCTGGGGGCGGCAACTGCTGGCCGAGTTTGCCAACATCAACTGGCAATACGGACTGGTACTCAAGACCCCGACTTTTGAGATCACCGAAGCGGAACAGCGGTATGGCTCCTGGCAGGCCGGGATCCGGGTCATCCGCATCAGCACCCGGCTGATCACCGGCCACTCCTGGGATATCACCTGCCAGATCCTCAAGCACGAAATGGCCCACCAGATCTGCTCGGAGATCTTTTTCGAGAACGACGGTGGTCATGGCCCCCTCTTCCACAAGGCATGCGACCTGCTTGGTCTGCCCGCTTCCTTTCGCCTGGCCTCAGGCGACCTGCCGGAAAGCGTGACACCGGATCCTGCCACCAACCAGCAGACCGAGCAGGGACGGCAGTTCATCCGCCGGATCGGCAAGCTCCTGGCCCTGGCCGGCTCGAATAATGAACACGAGGCAGCACTGGCCATGGAAAAGGCCAGCCAGTTGATGGCGCGCCATAATCTGCAGCAGATCAAGGAAGATCTCCACTCTGAATTCACCTCCCTGATCATCAACGGCAAGAGCAAACGGCTGGAGAGGTGGCAGCACAAGATCTGCGCCATCCTCCTCCGCTTTTTTTATGTGAAGGTGGTCACCGCCAGCCTCTATGATCCGCTGCAGGACAGCCTTCATAAGACCATTGAGATCTTTGGCCGACAGGAGAATGTGGCCATTGCCGAATACTGCTACGCCTTTCTCGCCGGACAGCTGGCCTCGCTGTGGCAACAGAACAGGAAGAAGGCCGCAGGCAAAGGCATCCGGGCGCGTAACAGCTATTATCTGGGGCTGCTGCAGGGATTTTACGACAAGCTGCTGGCCCAGGAGGCACTTTCGGCGCGGCCGCGGCCGGAGAAGAGGGAAGCAGAAGGATCAGCCGATACGAAGATGGCCGTTTTGATCCAGACGGAAGAGAGGGCTCTGGACCGCTTTGTCGGGATGCGCTTTCCCCGTTTGCGCCGGCGTTCCGGCAGCGGGGCCATGATCTACCGGGATACCTTTGAACTGGGACGGACAGATGGCGGACGGATTGTCCTGCACAAAGGGGTTGCAGAGCAGAGAAGCGAGCAGGGGCTGTTGCTTGCCGGAAGCGGATGAGGACCCATTGTACAAATGAGGACCCATTGTATGATCTTCGATAAAGGTAATTTGCCAGACGCCACACCAAGAAACAGCGGGACAGATTGCTGTTTCTTGGTTGCGGCATAAGATGCCGTAAATGATCAGAGCAAAAAAAGCCTTGCTCTGATCATTTACGGCATCTAAAAATCAACAGGGGCAAAGGAAACCACCTCGCCCACACTCTCTTTGCCCATCAGGAGCATGAGCAGACGATCCACCCCCAGAGCAATGCCTGCGGCCCGATCAAGGTGCGCAAGGTCATCCAGAAAACGCTCGGGCATCCGCGAACGCTGCCGGCGCTCTTCATCCATCAAGGACAATTCCTGCTCAAAGCGCTGGCGCTGTTCCTGGCTGTCGGTAAGTTCGGAAAAGCCATTGGCAAGCTCGATGCCATTGATATAGAGTTCAAAGCGCTCAGCAAGCTGGGGATTCCCCGCCTTGCTTCTGGCCAGGGAACCCAGCTCCACCGGGTAATCGTAGAGAAAGAGAGGCCGCTCCATCCCGAGACAGGGTTCCACATACTCGACCAGGATTGCGTCAAAGGTGTCAACGGCCATGGCCTGCTCGATGGAGACCGGACTGTAGCGGGCAAAGGCCTCATGCACCGAGAGCCTATCCCAGGGAGGGTGTAGGGAGATAACCCGGCCGCTCCCGCTATTGCCGCTTACCCGTAGACTTTCATTGAAGACGGCACAGGGAGTCATCACTTCCAGATCCACCAGCAGCGCCCCAAGCAGGGCCTCACAATCCGTCATCAAATCCTCGTAGCCGGCGTTCGTCCGGTACCACTCCATCATGGTGAATTCTTCCAGATGGAGACGGCCGCGTTCACCCTTGCGGAAACAGTTGCAGAGCTGAAAAATCCGGCTGCATCCCGCGGCCAGCATCCGCTTCATGCACAGCTCCGGGGATGCCTGCAGGAACCAGCCCTCGGAGGCCAGAGGCTCGATATTCAATTCCGGGAGGAGCAGGGGTTGACGAATGGGGGTATCGACTTCGAGAAACTGCTGACGGACAAAAAAGGAACGGAGGGAATGAAAAAAGGCTGCACGGAAGCGCAGCCCCTGGAGATCAAGCATGAGATTTATTTTTGGTTTTGTTACCAATCATCAAGGGAAAGGCTAAGCGAAAAGGCCCAAAGACAAGACGCGGAAATACTGAGGACTGCGGCGTACTGTAGGGTACGCCGCAGTGACGAAGGATGCATCGCAACGCAGTATTTGGGCCTTTGCGCGACGCCATTTACTCTTTAACTCTGGTTACATAGGCCCCAGTCCGGGTATCAATCTGAATTTTGTCACCCTCTTCAACAAAGGGGGGAACCTGAAGCACATAGCCCGTCTCCACCGTCACCGGCTTGCTGTCGGAACCGGAGGTGTCGCCCTTGGCCCAGGGATCAGCCTTGGTTACCATCAGATTGACAAACATGGGCATACTGACATCGATAGGCTTATCCTGAAAGAAGAGGACCTCCATATCCATATTATCAATCATATAATTGACGTTGTCGCCCAGATGCTCTTTATCAATGACCAGTTGCTCATAATTCCCGGTATCCATGAAATGATACTCTTCGCCCTGACAGTAGAGATACTGCATCTTCCGCTCTTCCAGGTCCGGCTTGTCAAACTTGTCATTGGAGCGATAGGTCTGCACCAGCTGGTTGCCGGTGATCATGCTTCGCATCTTGCAGCGATACAGGGCCTGCCCCTTTCCCGGCTTGGAGAAATCAAAATCAGTGACAATATAAGGCACTCCATCAATCTGCACCTTCAACCCCTTGCGTAAATCTGCCGCAGTGTACATTCTTTTCTCCCTGAATTCCGCCCTCTGGCATGGAATGCTGAATTAACCATTGAAACAATTTCGGATACATTTAAAAAAATAAACAGCTATTATACCTGCACAACAACACATTACGCAACCGATAAAGAGACTAAACGGCTCCTAAACAACAGCCAGCTTGCAGCCAATGGCCGTTGTCACCCTACTGATTGTGTCAAACCCGGGGTTGCCGCCTTCAGCAAGCGATTTATACAGGCTGGCCCTGGTAACTCCAGCATGTCCGGCAATCTCAGTCATACCTTTGCCCTGGCCGCAATACTTATCTCCACCAGTCAGCAACAGAATCCTCAGACAACCGGATGATACTCAGGAAATTAATTTAAAAGAAGTACTGAACCGGCTGGATATTATATGCAGCGGGATGGACCGTATTAACAATTCTCCTCAGGTAAGCGCCTGTATCGGGAGACTGTTCGGCCAAGTTTATGGTTTTCCCCTTTATGTAGCCGTTATTGCCGTCAGGCATCATCAGCAGGGCCCGGGGAAGTCCCGAAGCATGATTCTCTTCCGGCGTATCGACAACAAGGCCTATTTCATCGCTGTCCAATTCGACCACGGTTCCAGGCGGGTAGACTCCTAACACATTAATAAACACCTTTAACAGAATCGGATCAAAGTCCTTCCCTGCTTTTTCCATCATATAACCGATAGCCATATGCGGACTCAGTGAGGTTTTTCTATAGACGCGGGGCGAGGTAATAGCGTCAAAAACATCCGCGATTGCAATAATTCTCCCGAAAAGGCTGATGTTCCAATGTGAAGGCTTTGGATAGCCGGAATGATCAAACTTCATATGATGCTCAAATGCGGGTAGAATGAGCTGAGCCTTGCGAGTTTGTGGAGCACGCAACATGATAATCTGACGGACACTATGCAAGCTATGGGCCCGCATGATAATCTGTTCCTCAACAGTAAGCTTGCCCGGCTTTTTAATAATCATCGATGGAATAGAGACCTTGCCCAGATCATGAAAAAGTCCACAAAGACCGAGCTTCTCCAGAGCCCTGGGTGACAATCCGATCCACTTGCCTATACACATGGAAAGAAGCGCAACGTTAACGGAGTGGGCATAGGTGTAATCATCATAAATCCGTATGGTGCTTAAGCCCAGCATAAGAGGTTCATCGTCGTTGAGCAGACCTACCAGGTTCTGGACAAAGCGGACCGATTTATTTATTCCTGCCCGCCGTCCCTCTCCAAGTTTAAGGGCAACTTCTTTTAAATTGAAAAGCCCATAGGAGTATGTCTTTTGAGCACGCGCTCTCCTGATTTTTCCATCTGAGACCTTGCCCTCTTCCTTCCCTTCAGCTTCAAAAGTATCTGTTTCCTGAGAAGGCTCAAGGAACGCCACCCAAAAAAATTCTTTTTTATCTATCTGTTTTTTCAACCAGTCCAAGGGATCTTCCTTGCCGTCTGCCTGATTCACCAGTCGGGCAAAGGCGAGAATATCAGTGGATTTTGCCGCATCGATAGTAGAAAAAAAGGTAACACCGGAAACCTGCCGTTTTTCAAAGTAATCAAGCAACACCTGAATAAGAGGAGCGGTATCATTACTATACAAAAGTTTCTTACCGCCGACGAAAAAACGGCCATTCCTCATTTGCAGTCTAATCTCGTCCTCGTCTGCAGCACATCCTGTCAAGACCGCATTGACAAAATTTACGACACACTCGACTGACTGCTGATTCATGTCATCATGAATAAGGACTGTTCGCAAAAGACTGTTTAATGTGCGGAGAAGCTTTTGCCCTCTTTCCTGTTCCAGGGTCATGATTACGGGCCCTCACTATTATGCGCAAGCGCACTGCGGCACAATTTTCGGAGGGCAGGAACAAAACTTGCCGCTCCCTTTTCTAAAACCTCCGTCGCCTCTTCGATCTGTAATCCCGATAATGCATTGATGGCCCCACGTTGCTGGATGGATTTACCTTCACTCAGTATGGATTTCCAGGCCTTGCCCAAAAGTGTTTTTTCCAAAAATGGCAGAGAAAGTTTTGATCCGCAATAACCAAGCGCCCTGTAACAGGCAAGTATATGATTTTCGTTCATGTGTTGGCGAGGCTCGCTTTGCAGATACGCGAGAAGCATTTTTTCAGCCGTTTCATCCCGCTCCCTACCCAAAAAGGATAAAAACATGGCACGAGCTGTCACATCCGGGTCATCGATGATTTGAAAAATTTCATCGATGTTTGGACTGCCTGCCGCAATACAGGAACGCAGAGCTTGCTTGCGCACTTTAGGAGATGAATGCTGCAGAGACTGGACAATAAGTTTCGCCGGCTCTTCTCCGGTAATCTCATCCAAAACCTGTATCGCTCTCACGACAATCCGATCATCCCCATTTGCAAGTAACTCTCTAAGAGGAGTAATGTCCCTTCTCCCCAGTTTCACCATCGCGACAAAAAGAACAGTAAGGATTTCCTGGGAATCTATGCAAGGCAATAAATTGCCCAGACTGATTATCACGTTAGGTTTGAGCTGAAGGAGAAAAATCTTGAATTCGGCCAACTGGCCCGGATCATTCCCGTCTATATGCGCAAGTGCCGATTTAAGGTAAACGAAAATGCTCTCATCGGAAATATCTTCACAAAACCTGGCCACCAATTCGACAACCCACTCACGACCCTGTTGCGGGGATTCTGCTAGTTTCTTTAAGGCAGTCAAATGGCGTGTAGCCCGCGCAAAGTTTCCGCCTCCCACCTCCGCCAGCCATTCCTCTTTGAAAAAATCAAGTACGGCATCAAAGTCTTCCGCATAGTCCTGTTTACTCAGAACAAAAAAGAGAGCTTGCAGGACATCACCTGTAAGTACACTTTTTTCAGCCTCCCGCACCATTACTTTAAGTATTCCATCCTCTTGCGGCGAAAGACTACACAACTGGTGACGCCACTCCTCTGAGGCTATATTCAGAATATTCCCGGTTTCTGGCGAGGCTGGACCTGACGCTTCCTCTGTTTCGGATTCATCACTCTCATCAGTCGGAACTTTGTTGAAATTGGAGAAATCGGAGGATAGCGCATCGTCTAAAAAGAGTTCCTTGGCCTCATATCTGATATGGGCCATGCTCTCACCCCAAAGAGCCGTGACAATGTCATCCTCTGGTTCATCATGCAACACTTTATATTTATTGAGAATAGAGAAGAAGGTCTTAATCTCTTCGATCGTCAGCCCTGGAAGAAACTCTATCCAAAGCAGTCCGTCACGATAAAGGAGAAAAGCAAAGTTGTACTCGACCGATTCCACTTTATAAATGGGAACTGTTTTGTAGAGCAGAAGCTTCTGCTCTATGCTGATTTTCAATTCGCCGTATCGGGATAGAAAATTATCAAGACGGTTATAAACATTTTCAAGAAACTTCTGGGCTAAGACATGGTCGTGGGGATAAAGATCATAGTTTTTCATCGATGTCAAAAACGTATTTATAACGTCCTTGGCGGCTAAGATCTCATCATCTGAAGGAACTTCATATTGGGTTTTCATCGTATATATCCTTGAGCAGATCAAACTAAAGATGATATTTCATCATATAGAGAAAAAAATCAGCAATCAAGTATATTCTCGAATAGCTGTAGCCACTTTCCTCGCAGCAAAGAAAAAATTGGTTTTCCCCGGCTGGAGAAGAGGACTTCCTTGCTATTATTCATCTGTTGCAGGACAGTTGCAAGCTGTTAGCGAAATTGGCTTGCCTTGTGTCGATGGTCATGACATAATAAATTGAAAATATTCTACCATGCTATCCAGAAAGACTACCATCTTTATATGTTAGCGGAGGGCAACATGGACAACAAGCGAAGACATTTTAGAGTGGATATACAGGGAATGGTGGTTGATATTTCCGATGATATCGGATTTTGTTCCGCAGAGGTAACAAATGTTTCCCGATCCGGTATCTGCCTCTGTGAAATGTCGAGGAATCTGCGTGTTAAAGATGACAACTTTCTGATTGTCATCTCTGTCCAAGGGTACCGATTCAAAACACATGCCCTGAGAAAATGGTGGACAACACAGAGGGTTGATACGGTACTTGGAGTAGAACTTATAAACACTCCTTGGGATTGGACTGAGTTTGTGTCTACCTTGGAGCCGGCAAAAGACGATGTTTGGAGCTCCTCCGGCAAAATATTGACTTAATCCCAACCTGCTTTCATCCCACCGTTAGTTTCAAACATATGATCAACGCGCCGGAATGAGTCCGAAAAAAAGCCCGCTTGCCCTGAAGTTCGACAATAAAGTATTCAACAAAAAAACAGCGCCGCTACGCTTCGACATCTTGGCCGGAATGGAATCGGTGGCCGGATTCCGTGGAATACGCAAACAATGTGCAAAAAGAAGGTTCGTATGAAGATTTTTAATTTTTTTCTCGTTATCGCGGCAAGTTCTCTTCTCTGCCAGGGCTGCGCCTCACCCCCTGCATCGGATAGCAGGCAGCAAAGCAAAGGAAGTCTTGTTGACCTGGGCAATGGCATCTGCCGGCAGGACAATGGCCGGATGTGGCAGGTGGAGAGCACAGAGACCTTCTCCAATGGCCAAGAGGCCCTTCATTATGTCCAGCAACTCACTCTTGGCAATCATGGAAACTGGCGTCTTCCCAGCAAGGAGGAGTTCCATGATCTTTACTCCATCTTTGAGATGAAACTTGCCGGCGATTGCCCCATCAAGCTGAAAGGGAGCTACTGGATGACCAATGGCGAGATCGATGCCGGGGAGTGGGAGTCCTACCCGATCTGCGGCGGCTCGGAGTTGCAGTATTTCAAGGGCAAAAATGGCCGGGTCCGGGCCGTTTGGCCCTAGCGAGACCAGTGTTCATCAGACCCGGTACCGTGTAGATAGAACACTTCAAGGCTCCCCCCTCACACAGCTATGACCAATACCGCCACCATCGACACTATCCGTAAACGCGCCGCTCGTTTCGCCAATGACTTTTCTCGGGCGACCTATGAAATGGGAGAGGCGCAAAACTTCATCCGGGGCCTCTGTGAAATCTTTGAACTGCCGGTGCTCAAAGCTGTCAGTTTCGAGCACCGGGCCAAAAAGTTAGGCGGCAGTCATGGCCGGATAGATGGGTTTTTTCCCGGCCTGCTCCTCATCGAGATGAAGTCCACCGGCAAGGACTTGCAGGAGGCATACCAGCAAGCCACCGAATATCTGCCCAATATTCCTGCCGTTGAACTTCCCCGCTATATTCTGGTCAGTGATTTTGTCCATATCCATCTCTACAATTGCGAGAGCCATGGCGATCCGTTGTACTTTCCCCTCGCTGATCTACCCAAACATATCGATTCGCTGCTCTTTCTGGCCGGCTATAAAAGTGTCATCGCCCAACAGCAAGCCGCCATCAACCAACGCGCCGCCGAAAAAATGGCGGACTTGCACGATGCCATGCTGTCCGCCGGATACCGGGGTAAAGATTTAGAGATCTATCTGGTTCGTCTGGTCTTCTGCCTGTTTGCCGATGATACGGCCTTGTTTGGCCGCAACGGCCAGTTCCAGGACTATCTGGAGAACCATACCCGTACCGATGGCGACGATCTCCATGATCGTCTGGCCAAGCTCTTTGAAGTGCTCGATATCAATTATGAAAAACGGCCTGCCAATATGCCGGAATACCTGCGGGCCTTTCCCTATGTCAACGGCGCGCTTTTTGCCGGCCCGCTCGCCACCTATTACTTTGACGAGGTCTCCCGTCTCAGCTTGCTTGCCTGCGCCAAAGAAGATTGGAGTGTCATCAGTCCTGAAATATTTGGTTCCCTGTTTCAGGCGATCATGCACTTTGCCGATAACGATGCCGAGGCCAAAAGTAAAAAACGCCGTGAATTTGGCGCCCATTACACCTCAGAGGCCAATATCCAGAAGGCCATTCAGCCTCTTTTTATGGAAGGCCTGCGTGAAGAATTCCGGACCATCATGGGTGGCAATAAAAATCGTGCCAGAGAGGGTAAACTCCGGGCCTTTCAGCGGAAACTGGCCACCATCAAAATTTTCGACCCTGCCTGTGGCTGCGGTAACTTTCTGGTGGTTGCCTACCGGGAATTGAGGATGTTGGAACTCGATTGCATTGAGGCCATCCATGGCCGGGAAATGCAGCATCTCGATGTCGGCAACATCATCTATTGCAACGTCAGTCAGTGCTACGGTCTTGAGATTGATGAAGCAGCCGTGCAGATCGCCACTGTCGCCCTGTGGCTGACCGATCACCAGATGAATATGGCCGTCGGCAACCGCCTTGGCAGCCATTTTGCCCGTCTGCCGCTGGATAAAAAGGCCAATATTGTCTGCGCCAACGCCCTGGCGGTTGACTGGCGGGAGGTGCTGCCCCCGGAAGAGTGCAGCTATATCGTCGGCAATCCGCCGTTTATTGGCTTCAGCTACCAAAGCAAAGAGCAAAAGGGTGACATGGCCGCCGTATTTGCGGGCATAGAGGGTGCGGGGGTGCTTGATTATGTCGCTGCCTGGTATGTGAAGGCCGCCGCCTATATCAAGGGCAATCCCGCCGTGCCGGTCGCCTTTGTTTCCACCAATAGCATCTGTCAAGGGGAACAGGTTGGCATCCTCTGGAAACACCTGCTGGCCCAGGGCGTGACCATCCATTTCGCCCATCGCACCTTCCGCTGGAGCAACGAAGGCAAAGGGGTCGCGGCTGTCCATTGTGTGATTGTCGGCTTTGGCCTGGACACCCCCAAACACCGCACCCTCTTTGACTATGGTGGCGACATTGCGGGTGATCCTATCCGTATTGCGGCCAAACACATCAACCCCTATCTGGTTGATGCGCCCACGGTGCTGGTCAGTAAACGACGTAAACCGTTATTTCCTGGTGCGCCGGAGATGTCAAATGGTGGGAAACCTACCGAAGGCGGTCATCTGCTATTATCGCCGGAAGAGGCGGATTCGATCAGACACAATGACCCGATTGCCGCCAAGTACATCCGCCCCTTTCTCATGGGCGAGGAGTTCATCAATAACCTGCCCCGCTATTGCCTGTGGCTGAAAGACAGCACGGCCCAAGACCGCAAGGACTCCCCGGAAATCCAACGCCGGATGCAAGCGGTTGCGGCCATGCGTCTGGCCAGCCCCAAAGTGCCTACCCAAAAATTAGCTGCAACGCCCTATCTCTTTGGAGAAATCAGAATTTCCTCATCGTCCTATTTGGCTATTCCAAAAGTTTCCTCTGAACGAAGGCACTATATTCCCATTGGCTACCTTCCAGCCGATGTTATTTGTGGTGATCAGTTACTTTTTATCCCCAACGCCACCCTCACCCACTTCGGCGTCCTCTGCTCCACCATGCACAACGCCTGGATGCGGACGGTCTGTGGACGGCTGAAGAGCGACTACCGTTACTCCAACACCATCGTCTATAACAACTTCCCTTGGCCCGCCTCGCTGCCCGCACCCGTAACGGCGAAGATCGAAGCGGCGGCGCAAGCCATCTTGAACGAAAGGGCAGCCGAAGAAACCCGCTGCGCCGGGCAAGGGCAAAAATGCTCCCTGGCGGCTTTCTATGCACCCGGCAATATGCCCATTGGTCTGGTCAAGGCCCATGCCGCTCTCGATAAAGCCGTTGACGCTGCCTATGGGTACAAGGGGATGAACACTGACGCTGGACGAGTGGCCTTTCTATTTGAACTCTATGAACGGTTACTTGCGTAAAATTGTTGTAACTCTTCACCTTGACTTCCTGTAATCGAACGATTACATATAAGACATGAACATAGTCAAGACCACGCCGGAATTTGATGAATGGTTTGCCGGTTTGAAAGACCGGATGACAAGGCAGCGGCTGAATGTCCGCCTCCGAAAGGCTATGCTTGGAAATCTTGGCGATGTAAAGCCGGTTGGTAATGGCATCTTTGAAATGCGCGAACATTTCGGCCCAGGCTGGCGCATGTACTATGAAAAACGAGGCCCTGTGCTGATTGTCATGCTTGGTGGCGGCAATAAGTCAACTCAGGAAGCCGATATCGCAAAATCCGTGCAGATAGCAGCAACCTTTGAGGAACAATCATGACTAAAAAAATAAAACCAGAGACCCTTCCTGATTTTGATCCGGCTCAACACCTTGAGACCAGTGAGGACATGGCTGCCTATCTTTCCATTGTCATGGAAGAAGATGACCCGGCCCTGCTGGCCGCGGCTTTGGGGGACATAGCCCGCGCCCGTGGAATGTCAGAGGTTGCCCGGTCTGCCGGCGTTACCCGCGAAGCCCTGTACAAAGCACTCAGGCCAAACGCGCACCCCCGCTTTGAGACCATTAGCAAAGTCTGTAAATCCCTTGGATTACGCCTGCATGTTGAGCCCGCTCATTGAGCCAACGAACGCCCCCTGAAAACATCCTCAAGCTCTACCAGCGACAAGTAATTTGCCATTGTGTGCTCAATGTGGTATTTTTAGTACTTAAACAAGTACCAAAAGGAGTCTCGCACATGAATACTATCCCTGCCCAGGAAATTAAACGACGCGGTATTGCCGCAGTAGATGAGCTGATTGCCAAAGGTGCGGTTCATGTAATCCGTAACAATCAGCCGCAATATGTGGTTCTTTCAGAGGCTCGCTATCAGGCCTTGCTGGAGGCGGAAGACGATGCCTACACGGCGCGGGTACTGACCTCATTGAACGATCTGCGTAATGGTCGCACCCAACGAGGCACGGCGGCAGAGTTGCTGAAAGAGTTGAGCGGGGAAGACTAAGGTGTACACCCTCGTCTGGACGACCAGCTTTACCCGTGCAGCCAGGAAATTCCTCAAACACCACCCTGACTTGCGGGAAGCAGTAACGACGATTCTCGAAGACCTGGAAAGCGATCCCTTTCAGCCCCACCTTCGATACCACCACCTTGTCGGTAAACTCAAGGGCGTGCAGGCCATCAGTATCACCTCCAGTTACCGTCTTACCCTGACCATTCTGATTACAGACCAAGAAATTAACCTGCTTGATATCGGCAGCCATGACGAGGTGTACCGATAGCGAAAAGGAACGCTTCACGACATGCCATGAACATGACGAAGATCTGAAACTTAAGGGCCTCGGAAATCTGAGACTCATACAGGTAAGCGAAGACTCCGAAATGTCATGACGGGGCGCTCACAATCACCCTGCCTTCTTGCCCCGCACCCGCCTTTTCTCGTCCATAATCCGTTCCAGTTCAGCGCCATCGACAATTTCCTGCCGGATCAGGATATCGGCCAGGGTCTCTATCTGCCACCAGTTGGCCTCCACCAGCTCACCGGCCCTTTTGGTGGCCTTGTCGATCCAGACACGGACCTGACGCTCCACCACCTCCCGGAAAAACTGGGGGTTGACGTTGTGGGTCAGGGTGTCGGTATGGACAAAACCCAGTTCCTCGTCCATCCCCAGGTTGGCGATGGCGAGGTAGGCTTGGTGCGTCGCCTCCTCAAGGTCGCTGGAGGCCCCGGTGTCCATGCCCTTGGCGCCGAATTTTTTCATGCTGGCCACTCTTCCGGCCATGAGCACGCAGATGTTGTTGAACATCTCCTCCTTGGAAAGGTTGCTGGGAAAATCCTCAAAGCTGTACGAGATGAAACCCAGGGTCCGCAGGCGCGGGGCAATGGTGACCTGCTCGATCTTGACATCGGGGAGCAGCAGGTAGGAGAGCGCCGCATGGCCGGCCTCGTGGAAGGCGGTCTGGCGCAGGTCTTCCTCCAGATTACGGATATGCTTCTTCTCCAGCTTTGAGCCGTATTTGATGATGTTGATCTGCTCGATAAGGATCTCTTCGGTGATGCAGGCGAGGCCATGGCGGATGGCATGGAGGGAGGCCTCCTTGCCGATGCGCTGCAGCTCGTAGCCATTCATGCCGGAGATGTAGCGGACCACCCTCTCCACATCGATTTTGCCGTCGTTGGGCTTTTTGAGGATCTGCTCGATGAAAAAACGCCGCGCCTCCCGGTCCAGCTCCGGCGTCTCGACAAAGGTGTCGATGCGTTCAGGCTCAATCAGCAGTTCCGGCACCTCCTCCCGGCTCACCGCCGTGACCACGGTGAAGACCGACTCCTCCGGATCATCCGATAGCGCGTCGATCTCGAGGGCCAGCTGATCGGCAGGCACGCCGGTCAGCATTCCTTCCATCACCCCTTTGACGTCGATGCCGTCGAGAAAAACGATACTGGGCGCGTATTCACGGGCCTTGAGATACACCCGGCGGATGTAGTCGGAGTCAAAGAGCTCGGTGCGGGAGACATGGATGTAGGGCCGACCAGCCTCGCGGGCAAAGGCCTTGCCCAGCAGGGTTTTGCCGACCCCGGACGGCCCGTAGATCAACATACCCTTGGGCATGCTGATGGCAAATTTCTTCACCAGCTCCGGTTTTTTCAGGGTATTGATGATCTGCTTGAGGATGGTTTTGGTCTGGCGGTTGCCGGCGATATCGGCAAAACCAATCCCGGAGAATTCGATGGCCGGCCGTTCGCTGCGCAACAACCCCTTGCCCCTGGGCAGCGCCCGGGTTTCCGCCCCGGCCAGGCTGAAGATAAGATCCTCCCCCCGCTGGTACTCCTTCCAGGTCAGCTCCACGGTCTGGTTGTTCTTGTAGAGCTGGGGCAGGATCTGGTCTCCGGCCGCAGCAAGCCGGTGCAGCGAGGCCTCAGCCTTTTTGGTCATCTTGAAGATGATCCGGGCCGGAGAAGTGGACAATTGCCGCAGACTGCGGATGATCTTGAAGAGGAGTTCGTCGGGCAGTTTCTGCTTCACCTTTTTGGCGGATATCGCCGGCCCCAGGGAGAGGACCAGGAGGGTCACCAACCCCTTGAGATCAGGGCAATCAAATCCAATCCCCTTGTCCCGGAAATGTTTGGCCAGCTGCTCCAGGGAATCGGTGCCGATGCGAACCATGGCGTTGATGCCCAGCCGGTTGAAGAGAATAATATAGTTCTGGGCCAGGGTGGCCAGGAGCTTCGGGGCGATGGCCGACTGGATGGCCTCGCCAGCCACCTTCTTTTCCTTGGCAATGGCATCCATGATCAGGCCCTGGGCCTGGGCCTTGCTGCGGCGGAAGGTGGCCTGAAACTCCTTGCCCTGGTAAAGGGCGCTGCCAAGGGTGGAGGTGAAGATGAAGACCACCTCGCGGCAGTTGATGCCGTTCTCCGGCTCCTCTTTGGTGATCAGGTCGAGTAGCGCCATCTGCAGCTGGCTGCTCGCCATTTCAATGGCCTCAAAGAGGATAATGGCGCGGGGAGTGGCGCGGAGAAAACGGAGCAGATCGCCTTCCGGGATCTCCGGGTCGGTCATCTGGGGGCCAAGAAGCTGATCGGTGCCTTCCGGATCGCTGTAGCGTTCCAGATCAAAGTGTTTGAACCCCTTATACTCCTTGAGCATGGAGCAGAGAACCCGGGCCAGGTAGATCTTGCCCACGTCCGAAGGCCCCAGGAAGGTGAAGATCGCCTTGGGCTCTGCCTCCTTGGGCGGGCGGAAGGCCATGTGGCTGAAGGCGTCCACCACCTCGTCGATGGCGTCGTCCTGATCGAGAACTATCTTTTTCAGTTCCCGGCGAATGGCCTCAAACTGCTTGAGTTGATTTTCTTTAGGTTCGGAAGGTGACAAGGGCGTTCTCCCTTAAAGGTGTACCGGCAGTTGATGACAGGAATCTGTTGTATCGCCACCGATATGGCCGCGGCACAAAAGAACCACAATACAGCAAGTTGAAAACCAACACTCTTTACCTTATATTTTATATTATTATTTCAGCATATTACAAGAAAAAATATTATAAAGATCAGGCCGGTCGCCCAAATGGGGTAAAATCACACCTCATTATTGATCCCGGCACTCAGGCAGAAAAACAATATTTCACCTTCAGTTTTCCTCATCTAGACGATATAAGTAACATAGTGGTCTGTTACAGCTACTCAATTTCCAGGATCTCACATACGGATTCTCTGTCAATTGATCTCCAACAGACCAGAGAACATTCAGCGAGTAGTGTATTCAGCAAGATTCACCCTAACCTTAACCAAGGAGAATACCCATGTCTGAGAGTGTCTACAAAATCATCGAGATGGTCGGATCAAGCCCGGTTTCATGGGAAGAAGCTACCAAGAATGCCGTCAAGACCGCCGGACTGAGTCTGCGCGACCTGCGCATTGCCGAAGTTGTTACCCTGGATATGAAGATTGCTGAGGATGGCAAAGAAACTACCTTTCGGGCACGGGTGAAACTCTCTTTCAAGATCGTTTCCGACTAACCCGCACTTCTCACCACGATCTTCCCGAGAAGTCGGGAGCTGCATCGGGGCATAGATGGGGCCGGAATTGTCTTATGGCTATTCGGGATAAGCATTACGGCCCCAGCCCTTATTCCACACCTCCCTTTAAAAAAGAGGGGCCAGATTCATTTTCGACATTCGCTCAATCCTGTGCGAGCTGGGATGGTGGAAGGACCATGGCCATTCCATGGTCAAGTTGACCGACCCATTTTTTTTAAAAGATGAGGAGTCAAAGATGCCTAGAATGAACCGGGAGAAATTGCAATCGGCGCTGCGTGAACTCGATCAAGCCAAGTATAATCACGAACGCTGGTATAAAGACCTGATACGCTCCATTACCTGCCAGCTTCCGCCCGATCGCCATGATCTGGCCGACAACGCCTACCGTCAGTGCCGTTTTGGGCAGTGGTACTATAATTACACCGACAAGGAGTTCGTAAACAACCAGACTTACCAATCCATCGAAGTCGAACACCGGAAAATGCATGGATTGGCGGCAAATCTTCTTAATATGTCGGTACACAGGGAACAGATATCGCCGATTGATTACGACGATTTTGCCAATGTCCTCGATCGGCTGCGGATCAACATCGAGATTCTGAAGCATGAAATCGAAGAGGTTCTATACAATCGAGATCCATTAACGGGTGCACGCAACCGCGTCAGTATGCTTAGTGACCTGCGCAGTTTGATGGAACTGGTGCAGCGAGGCGTCCAGGACACCTCGATCTGCATTATGGATATCGACCATTTCAAACGTATTAACGATACCTACGGACATCAAATCGGAGATCAGGTGTTAATGCACGTAACGGAATATATAACGGAACATATACGTCCTTATGACAAGATATACCGCTACGGAGGCGAAGAGTTTTTGATTTCGATGCCAAATACCGAGATTGAGACTGCAAAGATGATTATCGAAAGGATTCGAGAGGGGTTAATGACATTGACAGCGGCATACAGCGATACGGAGCCGATTAGTATATCGGCTTCGTTCGGCATTGCACTCTTGACTCAGGATATGAGTGTGGAGGAGTCAATAGAACGTGCGGACAATGCCCTGTATGCCTCGAAAAAGAACGGCCGGAACAGGCTGACGGCCTGGGACCCTTCCATGGGCGCTTAAAACCATGACCTCAACATTCGCTCCAGCCTGTGACAGCCGTTTTCTATGCCTCGTCACATTAGATTAATCATCAACGCTCCCCATCATTTCATCCAGCGCAAATACCACCGACAGGTGGTATTTGCGCTGGATGACGACAAGAGGTGACACCTAAGATGGCCAAAGAATCCTTTCCTCTATCCAAGGTTTACGGCTTGCTCGAACCGGGGCCGGTCGTCCTGGTCACCACCGCCGGTGCGGGACCCCCAAACATCATGGCCATGTCCTGGCACACCATGCTCGAATTTGAGCCGCCGTTAGTGGGGTGCGTCATCAGCAATCGCAACCATTCCTTCGGCCTGCTAACGGCAAGCAAGGAATGCGTCATTAACATCCCCACCGTCGATATCGCCGAGAAGGTAGTGGCTTGCGGCAATAGCTCGGGGGCGGACATCGACAAGTTCGCAACCTTTGACCTCACGCCCAGGCCTGCTACGCAAGTCTCCGCACCGCTCATCGATGAATGCTATGCCAATCTCGAGTGCAAAGTGACCGACACCAGCCTGGTGGAGTTGTATGGTTTCTTTGTCCTTGAGGTCGTCCAGGCCTGGATCGACCCCGCAGTGAAGGAGCCACGGACGATTCATCATCTTGGCGACGGCAATTTCATGGTTGCCGGTGAAACGATCACGCTGCAATCCAAGATGAAGTAACAAGCACAAAAGCAAGGAAATAATTTCAAGGCGATCCTCAATGAAGGCAATGGTCTTAAATGAACTCTGCAGCCTCGAAAAGAATCCTGCCCCGCTGGAACTGATGGAGCTGCCGGTCCCTGTTTCAAAAGGGGACGAGATTCTGGTGAAGGTGTCAGTCTGCGGGGTTTGCCATACCGAGCTCGATGAGATTGAGGGGCGAACGCCCCCACCGCGTTTGCCGATTGTTCCTGGTCATCAAGTGGTTGGCAGGGTCGAAGCAACCGGCAGCAGGGTCAACGCCTTCAAGGTCGGAGACCGGGTTGGCATCGCCTGGATCTACTCTGCCTGCGGCAGATGCACGTTCTGCCAAGCGGGCAACGAGAATCTGTGTCCGTACTTCAAGGCTACAGGCCGAGATGTCAATGGCGGTTATGCCCAGTATATGACCGTTCCCCAAGGCTTTGCCTATCACATCCCCCAAACCTTTACCGATTCTGAGGCGGCCCCTCTGTTATGCGCCGGCGCTATTGGCTACCGATCTCTCAGGCTGACCGGTCTCCAGGATGGACAGAATCTCGGTCTGACCGGATTTGGGGCCTCCGGCCACCTCGTGCTCAAGATGGTACGCCATCGCTACCCGGAAACAAAGGTCTTCGTCTTTGCCAGAGATGCACAGGAAAGGGCATTTGCCCTGGAGCTGGGTGCGGCCTGGGCCGGGGAAGTTACAGAGGAAGTGCCGGAAAAACTGCACTGCATCATCGACACCACTCCGGCATGGACGCCAGTAGTGGAGGCCTTGAAGAACCTCGAATCCGGTGGAAGACTGGTCATTAACGCCATTCGTAAGGAAGAGAGGGACAAGGATTCTCTTCTTCACTTAGCCTACCCTACCCATCTGTGGCTGGAAAAGGAGATCAAGAGTGTCGCCAATGTCAGTCGTAGCGACGTAAGCGAATTTCTGGCGCTGGCGGCTGACATAGGTATCAGGCCAGAGGTGCAGGAATTCGCCCTGGAAAAAGCAAATGAGGCCCTGGTTGAACTCAAGACAAAAAGGGTTCGAGGGGCCAAGGTCTTGAGAATAGATTGACACGGCGCGGTCAGCCACTTGCAGGAAAACGCCGGTTAAGTATGATCACCAACTCACCCCTGACGCCAGCATCCCCATTTTTTTCAATGCTTCGACAAAAATGGGGATAACTTGGTTTTTTGCCTGCTACGATGCAATACCCGGCAGCGTACAGTTCTTCAACAGAAGACCGAAGTGGACCCGCAACCGGCCCGACTGCTCGATGCCGAATTGCAGATCACAGCAGCAACTTTTTACCAAGATACAATGCGGCGATCAAATAAAAAGGCTGCTTTCCTTATATTTCATTTGAAAGCAATTTCTCCCCCCTCCACAAGAGATGTCACCGGCCATATATAAAAGGTCTTCCCCGGCTTGTAACCGACACCACAAGCACCTTTGTCCAGATAAAGAACCCAGGCCCAGTCGGTTTCAAAAAAACTGGTTGTCGAGGACCAGTATCCCTCCTGCATATCCGCAAAGGGATGATCAGCAGACAGTGCCGGCGAATGAAAACGACAGTCCACCAGCGATTCCAGCTCATTGATATTCGGCAGCCGCCAACGGGCAATACCTCCATATCCTTCCTTATTAAGCCTCCGGATTGCCTCGAGCGCCTGATCCCAGGTGAGCGCCTGCCCTGTCACATTCGCATTTCTGGCCCAGACAAGATCCGTCAGTCTGTCCGTAACCAACGCTTCGTTAACAGCAAATCTGGGTTGTGGCCAGGAAGCGCCTGCCTGGATCTCTCCGTCCTGACCACTTTTCTGACACGACAATTCCCAACCGGAGTCATCAAAACACCGATCGGCGGCAGTGACCGGCAACAGGCCGTTCCCTTGGCCGCGCACAGGCCAAAACAGATAGTACTGATCCTTACTGCCATAAAACATACGCGCCCCTTCAAGATGAATATACCAAGCATAGGCTGGATGAATGGCGGCGCTGGTGGAAGTCCAGTACCATCCCAGATAGACATTCTGAAAAGGATGACCCGCAGGCAGAGACGGTTTTTTTTCCTGATAACTCATCAAGCTGCGTAGCTCGCGGCGATTAGGCAGTCGCCAGTCATTACAGCCGCCATACACGTTCCTGTTCAAGAGAACAATCTGCGCCAGCGCCTCCAGCCAACCGACTGGAAATCCGCCAATATTGGCGTTTCCAGCCCAACACAGGCCGGTCAGATGATCATGAACGACCTCACCCTGCACCTCAAAACGGTCTCCAGACCAAGGTTCACCCGCCCGATATTCACCATCCTGCCCACTCCCGCTACAGGATATTTCCCTTCCCGTGCTGTCGTAACAGCGAAGCTGACCCGTTTGCAGAATATGTTTCATTTTCAGAAAATCATGAGTTAAATCACCTTCGGCAAAGCCCGAGTCTTACAAAGATGAATCGTTTAAAGCGGAATATGGAAAAGATTTTCTAACCACGAAAACAAAAAAAGGGCCCGGCTTTATTTTTGGCACTTTTTTTCATCTTGATTATTTGCCGGATATTTCCGTGCAGGTTATGAAGCAGCAGACCGCCAGGTCATTTCAACAGACACGCCAAAAAGCGGTGCACTCCTGATGTTCACCATTATTCGTACGTAGAAAAAATCAATAATGATAGCGGAGTTGGACAATAAACACAGAATCATTTCCCACTTTAGGGACAATGCGATTATATAACAATAAACGAAAATCCTATATGACTTTTACACAAAAAAACCTTTTACTTCTGCACCTCTCATCTTTTTTCATCGAACCTGCTTTTTTTCAATGCTACCCCGAAAGCGCTTCAGTATAATAACGAGTCAATCATCTCTTCTACAGGAGCCTTTTTATGATTCGTGTCGGCATTCTTTCAGACACCCACCTGAACAACTGTCCGGATTTCTTCCGCAGGCAGGTCGAAACCGTCTTTGCACAGTGTTCCATGATCCTCCACGCAGGCGACCTCGCCGATATCTCCGTCCTTGAGGCCTTCAGCGGCAAGGAAGTCCATGCGGTCCATGGCAATATGTGCAACAGGGAAAGCCAGCAAACCCTGCCGGGCAGCAAACTGATCACCATCGGCGGCTACCGTATCGGGCTATGCCACGGCGCCTGGGGTCCCCGGCACACCGTCGAAGAGCGGGTCTGGGCCATGTTCCCCCAGGCTGACTGTATCGTCTATGGCCACACCCATCATGCGGTCTGCCATCGGGTAGGCGGCGTGCTTTTCATCAATCCCGGCACCTTCCAGAGCACCGGCCCGCACGGGGCTCCCGGCACCTATGCCATCCTGCATATTGACGAACACGCCGACGACAGGCAGAAAGGTCTGCAGGCCGTCATCCACCAAGTGGTGCTGCCATGACCCAGGCCGTGAAGATCACCCCCATGCTCCAGCAGTACCTGGAGATCAAGCAGGAACATCCGGACGCCATTCTCTTCTACCGGATGGGCGATTTTTACGAGATGTTCTTTGAGGATGCCATCGTCGCCTCCAAGATCCTCGGCATTGCCCTCACCAGCCGCAACAATAAGGATGAGGCCAACAAAGTGCCCCTGTGCGGCTTTCCCTACCACGCAGCCCAGCCCTATCTGGCCAAGCTGATCAAGGCGGGCCGCCGGGTGGCCATCTGTGAACAGATCGAAGATCCGGCTTTAGCCAAGGGAATCGTCAAACGGGAGGTGATCCGGGTGGTCTCTCCCGGAGTGGTCACCGATGCCCAGCTACTGGACGACAAGAGCAATCTCTACGTGGCCGCCATCAGCCGGCAGGAGCAGGCCAAGGCGGTAACGTACGGCCTCAGTTTTCTCGATCTCTCCACCGGCGAATTTCTGGTAGGTGAATTCCAAGACGACTCTGCCGCAGGCGACACGATCCTCGACCAACTGACCCGGATGGCGCCTGCGGAACTACTGGTCAGCCACGACCAGACCAAGACCCTGGCCCCACTGCTCCAGACCGCCCAGGCCCTGCTGCCGGGGATCTGCATCACCGAGAGGCCCGAGGCCCTGTTCCACCTTCCCAGTTGCGAAGAGCTGCTGACCGATCATTTTCAGGTGCTGAACCTGGCCGGTTTCGGCTGCGGGGCCATGAGCCAGGGGATCATTTGCGCCGGGGTGCTGCTCGACTACATCCGCGAGACCCAGAAGGCCGAGCTCGATCATATCGAGACCCTGCGCCCCATTGATCTGGCCGCCATCCTCCAGATCGACGAGTCCTCCCGCCGCAACCTGGAGCTGACCCAGACCATCATCGGCACCCGGCGGGAAGGATCGCTCCTGGCCGTCCTCGATCAGACCAGCACCCCCATGGGCGCGCGACTGCTGCGCCATCACCTCCTCTTTCCGCTCCAGGATGTGGAGCGGATCAAGGCCAGACTCGATGCCGTGGCCAATCTGCACCTAAGCAGCAGCCTGCGCAAGGAGTTCCGGGAGCAGCTCGCCACTATCTATGATCTTGAACGCCTCAACAGCCGAATGGTGCTGGGCAACGCCAATGGCCGGGACATGCTGGCCATGCGCCAATCACTGGCCATCCTGCCGGCGATCAAAGGGCTGCTGGCCCAATGCAGCGCCGCCCGGCTCCTGGGCATTGGCGCCGAACTTGACCCGCTGACCGAGCTGCACCGACTGCTGGCCGACGCCATCCATGAGGATGCCCCCATCACCCTGCGCGACGGCAACCTGATCCGCCCAGGCTTTAACGCCGAGCTGGATGAACTGGTGCGCCTGCTCCGGGACGGCAAGCAGATGATCCTGGAGCTGGAGAACAAGGAGCGGGCGGCCACGGGTCTGGCCAAGCTCAAGGTCGGTTACAACCGGGTCTTTGGTTATTTCATTGAGGTCAGCCGGCTGCAGGCCGAGAAGGTGCCCGACCATTACATCCGCAAACAGACCCTGGTCGGTGCCGAGCGCTTCATCACCCCGGAGCTCAAGGAGTTTGAGGACAAGGTCCTGGGCGCCCAGGAGAAACGCCTCGATCTTGAATACCAGCTCTTCACCCAGATCCGCAAGCAACTGGCCGCCGAGAGTCCGCGCCTGCTCAAGACCGCGCAGTTACTGGCCCAGGTTGATTTTTTTGTGTCGCTGGCCGAATGCGCCAACCGCTATCACTATCGGCGGCCCGAGGTGAACGATGGTGAAGCCATCATCATCAGCGAGGGCAGGCATCCGGTGATTGAGCGGTCGCTGCCCAGCGGCAAATTTGTGCCCAACGATGTGGCGCTTGACCAGGAGACCAACGAGGTGCTGATCATCACCGGCCCCAACATGGCCGGCAAGTCAACGGTGCTGCGGCAGACGGCGCTGATCGTGCTCATGGCCCAGATGGGTTCCTTTGTCCCGGCCGACAGCGCCATAATCGGGGTGGTTGACCGCATCTTCACCCGGGTCGGGGCCATGGATGATCTGCGGCGCGGCCAATCCACCTTCATGGTGGAGATGAACGAGACCGCCAACATCCTCAACAACGCCACCGAGCGCAGCCTGGTGATCCTCGACGAGATCGGTCGCGGCACCTCCACTTTTGACGGTCTGGCCATCGCCTGGGCCGTGGCCGAGGACCTGGTGCTGAAAAACAACAAGGGGGTAAAAACCCTCTTTGCCACCCACTATCACGAACTCACCGACCTGGCCCGCACCCAGGAACGGGTCCGCAACTACTCCATTGCCGTGCGGGAGTGGAATGACACCATCATCTTTCTCCACAAGCTGGTGGAGGGCGGGACCAACCGCAGTTACGGCATTCAGGTGGCGGCGCTTGCCGGGGTGCCGGCCAGAGTGGTGGCGCGGGCCGGAGAGATCCTGGCCAATATCGAGAGCGGCGAACTGGACCGGGACGGCACCCCCTGTATCGCCCGAGATCGCGGCGAGAGAAAGGGCAAGAAGAAACAACATCCCAACCAGCTCTCCCTCTTCTCCCCGCCGACCGATCCCCTGCGGGACTATCTCCAGAAGATCAAGGCCGATACCCTCTCACCGAGGCAGGCCCTGGAGATCCTCTATGAACTGGAGGCCCTGCTGCAAAGCTCAAACTGAAGACTGAAAAATACAGAGTTTTGCATAATCACGCATTTTTTGTCCTTAACACCCTTCAGCCTTCAGCCTTCAGCCTATCCTCCTAAGTAATTCCATATTTTCTTTTGCCATCCAGACAGCTTTTATGTATAGTTCCCGCTACTCAATGAAGAATACGCTCTTTTCAACAGTTACTTCTTTTCCCTCAAGAACCACTGGTATGTTTTTTGCCAAAAAATAAATATAGACCCTGACTAATGCGTCGTTTTCTCGTTATTTTCCTCTTTATCATCCTGAGCATTCTGCAGGTTGGCGTGCGTCCCCTCTTTTGCGAGGAAACAGCACCAGGCAAAGAGGCCCCTGACACTGCCATGGCGACCAAAGAAGGCCCTGCCCAGGAAGCCAGTCTGGCCAAAGAATTCGACCAGACGACATCCTTTTTCACTGAACTGAAAAATGACAAAGAACGCGCCGGTGTCAAGGAAAGCTGGACAGCAGTAATCGAGAATTTTCAAAGGATCCATGACCTGCAACCCCAGTCCGCATACGCCGCCGCCAGTCTGTTCATGCTGGGACGGGTAACATACAGCAGGTATCAGCAATTCAAGGACCCCGCCGATCTGGAGCGCGCCCTGAAATATTATGAAGAGATCATCACTCTTTTCCCCTGGCATCAACTGGCCGATGACGCCCTCTTTTCTCAGGCCCGCATCCAGCAGGAAGACAAAAAGAATCCCCAGGAGGCCGCCAGGCTATACACTCGAATCACCACCGAATATTACACGAGCGACCTGATGGAAAAGGCCACGGAAAAATTGAAATCCCTGGCCAAGGACTTCAATACCCCTCTCCCCCCCGCAACAACGACAGCAGCAACGACAAGCCAATCCGCTCCAGATGATTCTCCTCCGGCAGAGGCAGTTGAGCTGCCCAATGTAAAAAACCGGACCTATGTCCTGCCGGTTGAGTACTGGTCTTCCAACAATTATACCCGGGTGGTGATTAACACCTCACGCCCGGTCACCTTTAAGGAAGAATTGCTGGAAAAGGTTGGGGAACAACCCCGGCGGCTTTTCATCGATTTTGACAAGAGTTATATTGAGCCCAAATACCGCGCTCCCATCCCCATAAAAGACGGCCTGCTCCAACAGATCCGCACCGCCCAGTTCTCCCCGGATACGGTGCGGGTGGTGCTCGATATCGAGTCCATCAAAAGTTACAAGATCTACAGCCTTCCCGACCCCTTCCGGGTGATTGTTGACGTCCATGGACAAAGCCACCCCGCTGTTGTGGCTGCCGCCGGAAAAACCGTGCCACCAGAGGCGCAAGCCAAGGATACCCCTGTGCCGCCCGTGACAGAGAACGCTCCGGCGGAAAAACCACCACAGACCAAGAATGACAAAGCAGCAGCCACTCCCGAGATCTCCTCGACGGAAGAGCAGCCCAAGGCCAGTGAGCCTGCGACCAACACTCCAGGATCGCCGATCCTTATCCTTCAGGATTACAAAAAAATCAAACACTCTACAAAACCCAAGGCACCGGCGCCGGAACTCAACGCCCCCATCACCTCTCCCGCGCTCTCTCTGGCCCAGCAACTCAATCTGGGCGTGCACCGGATCGTGCTCGATCCTGGTCATGGCGGCAAAGACCCTGGCGCCTCCGCCTTTGGTATGAAAGAAAAGGATCTCGTCCTGCAGGTGGCAAAAAAACTGGCCGTCAAGCTCAAAAAGGATCTAGGCTACGAGGTCATTCTTACCAGAAACGATGACACCTTCATCTCCCTGGAACAGAGAACCGCCATTGCCAACACCAATAGCGCTGACCTCTTTATCTCCCTGCACCTCAACGCCCATCCCTCCGCGAAGATCTATGGCTTTGAGACCTATTATCTCAACCTGAGCAGCGACAGCGAGGCCATCCGGGTAGCCGCCCTTGAAAACGCGACATCGACCCATCAATTGAGCGACCTGCAGAATATCCTCGCCGATATCATGAAGAACTCCAAGATTGATGAATCATCGCGGCTGGCCAAGAAGGTGCAGGACGCGCTCTTCTCAGGACTCACCGACCGGAAGTATCCACAGGTAAAAAGTCTCGGGGTCAAAAAGGCACCTTTTTATGTCCTGATCGGTGCGGAAATGCCCGCAATCCTGATTGAAATGGCCTTTCTCAGCAACAAGACAGACGCAAATCAGATGAAGAAAGAGGGTTATCAGGACGCCCTGACCGAAGAAATCGCCCAAGGGCTTCAGGGGTACATCCGCACCATAACCGCCAGTCTCTAGGTGCCGTAAACAGAAAGAGCAAGGTCTTTTTTTGCTCTTTCCGTTTACGGCACCTTATGCCGCTTCAAAGAAACAGCCAATCTTTACCGGCTGTTTCTTTGAAGCGGCGTCTAGCAGATAACATACAAAGTGCCGCGAAATTCAATATTACAATTATTTTTTGAACGACGGCGTAATTCCCAAGCACATCTCGTATCAACGATGAAAGACAATGGCCATAAAGGTCCACAAAGCGTTTCCACCCTGCTTTCCAGAATTACCAACGAACAGGGATGGCGGCAGCAACTGGACACCCACAGCCTGTTCCTGCATTGGGACAAACTGGTTGACAAGACCACCAGCACTCACGCCCGCCCCCTGAAGATCGTGAATAATGTCCTCTGGCTGGAGATTGCCAATTCCGCCTGGATGCAGCAGTTACAATTTCAGAAAGTTCAGCTTCTGGAGATCGTCAACAATTCACTCCGTCTTTCCCGCCTGGAAGATATCAGATTCGTCCTGACCAACAGCGACCAGACCGTGGAGCGCAACAAGCAGACCGTTCACTTTATCCAACCCTCACCCGCAGCCCAGGAATCCTTTCAGAAACAGATTGCCGGTATTGAGGACGAAGAAATCCGGGAGTCCTTAATGAGTCTCTGGTACCAATCCCACTCCTGCCAGAGAGGCTGACCAAGAAAAGGACTTGACCGATCAATGACGAATTACTAATTACGAATTATGAATAAAAAATATCCTGGACTTCACTTCATAATTCGTAATTTCTAATTCGTAATTCGTAATTCGTAATTTCTAAGGAATACTCATGCTCTACAACTCAGTCTTAGAGGCCATTGGCAACACCCCTCTGATCCGGATCAACCGGCTGTGCCCCAATGACAAGATTCGTCTCTATGGCAAACTGGAGTCTTCCAACCCCGGCGGCTCGGTCAAGGAGCGGATTGCCCTGGCCATGATCGAGGCTGGCGAAAAAAGCGGCGAACTCACCCCTGACAAGATCGTCCTCGAAGCCACCAGTGGCAACACCGGCATCGGTCTGGCCATGGTCTGCGCCGCCAAGGGCTACCGCTGCCAGTTGATCATGTCCGAATCCGCATCACTGGAGCGCCGCAAGATCATGCAGGCCTATGGCGCCGAGATCCTGCTGACCCCGGCCCACCGGAGCACCGATGGGGCCATTGAAAAGGCTTACGCCATGGCCCGTGAACACCCGGAGCGCTATTTCCTCACCGATCAATTTAATAATGAGGCCAACTGGCAGGCCCATTACAACACCACCGCCCCGGAAATCTGGCAGCAGACCGAGGGCCAGGTGACCCATATTGTCGCCACCCTTGGCACCTCGGGCACGGTGATGGGGTTGTGCGCCTGGTTCAGCGAGCACCAGCCCCAAGTTAAGATCATTGCGGTGGAGCCCTATCTTGGCCACAAGATCCAGGGGCTGAAAAACATGAAGGAATCCTATCGCCCCGGGATCTTTGACAAGTCAAGACCGAGTGAGATCGTCAATATCGAGGATGAAGACGCCTTCCGCATGGCCCGGCTGTTGGCCCGTAAAGAGGGATTACTGGTGGGCATGAGCAGTGGCGCCGCCATCTTTGCCGCCATCAACCTGGCTCAAGAATTAGAGAAGGGATTTATTGTCACCCTACTCCCGGACAGTGGCGAGCGCTATCTGAGCACCCCCCTCTTCACCCGCAAGATCCAGACCAGTGAAAAAAAATCGCAACTGCGTTTTTTTAACACCCTGAGCAAAAAGAAAGAGGTCTTCACGCCCCAGACCGAAGGAAAGGTCTCCTTTTACACCTGCGGGCCGACCGCCTATGAAGCGCCGAATCTCTCCCTGTGCCGCCGCTTCATCGTCACCGACCTGATCACCCGCTACCTGGAAAGCAAGGGACTGACCGTCGATTCGTATATGAATTTCACAGACCTTGACGACAATACCATCGACGGCGCCAGCAAGGCCGGGGTCTCGCTTTCCGAATTCACCTGCAAATACATTGACGGCTTCATGGAGGCCATCGACGCCCTGGGAGTCAAACGGGCTACCGGCTACCCCAAGGCCTCGGAACATGTCGCCGACATGATTGAGATCAGCCATGAGCTGATCCATAAAGGCTTTGCCTATGAAAAACACGGCTCCATCTATTTTGATATTTCCAAATTCAAACGCTATGGCCGCCTGTCCGGTATTGACCTGAGCAAGATCCAGCTGGGACACACTGTTGATCTCGACAACTATGAAAAAGACAACCCCCGCGACTTCACCCTGCTCAAGCGCTCCACCCTGGCCGAACTGAAAAAAGGGATCTTTTTTGAGACCGACTGGGGCAATGTGCGCCCCGGCTGGCATATCGAATGTTCAGCCATGTCCACCCGTTATCTGGGCAAGACCCTCGATATCCACACCAGCAGCCGGAATCTGATCTTTCCCCACCACGAAAACGAGATTGCCATTGCCGAGGCTCTGACCGGCAAGCCCCTGGCCAAATACTGGCTGCACTCTGAACTCCTGCTGGTGGATGGCAAGATGATGTCGACAGAGGCCGGAAATGTGGTGACCCTCAATGATCTGATCCTGCGCGGCTTCACCCCCAGGGAGGTACGTTTTATGCTGCTGTCGGTCCACTACCGCAAGCCGCTGAATTTTTCCTTCAAACGATTGATCAACGTCCGCACCGCCCTGCGCCGCATTGATGAGTTTACCTGCAAGCTCCTCTGTCTGCCGCCGGGCAAACCGCACCCGGAAATCGCCGCCTTTGTCTCCACCATGACTGAGCAGTTTTTTGAGGCCATGGATGATGACCTCAACGTCTCCAAGGGCATGGGCGCCATCTATAAATTTATCAAGACCGTGGACCCCATCCTCCACGTCAACCATCTCGACCACGACCAGAAAAAATATATCCTGGAGAGCTTCACCAAGATCAATCAGATCCTCCAGATCTTCCGGCTGAAAGGCTGCCCACTGGCCCCGGCCGTGAGTACCCTGATTGCCCGCCGCGAAAAGGCCAGGGCTGAAAAAGACTGGCAGGCCGCCGATGATGTCCGCGACGAACTGCTGCGCCAGGGCATCCAGATCATTGATACGGCGACCGGACCAGTGTGGAACCCCCTTGATGAGACGAAGGACTAACATTTTGTGCGAAGCTGGATGTTTTGTTATTATTTTCCTTTTGATAGCATCAAAGCTAGCAACAAGCTGAAGGTAACGGCTGAAGACTGAAGGAGATTTTCACCAAACTCTTCGCTCTCCCCTTCCTTCAGCCTTCAGCCTAAACAACCTTTAGACGCAAAGGAGGCTCCACTATGAATGGTATCATGAAACACGCCCTGTGGGCGATTGCCGCCCTCGTCATTCTCTTTCCTTCTGCCCTGCCCGCCACTCCCTCCGCCCCCCAAAGTGAAACCCTCACCCTTGGGGTCTTCCCCTATATTTCGGCGAACCAGATGATGGAACAGCTCTCCCCCCTGTGTAAACGCATAGAAGAGGCGCTGGGCAAGAAGGTCATCCTCGTGTCTGCTCCCGACTTCATGAGCTATGTGGAGCGCACGGCCAAGGGTGAATACGACCTGGTGCTCACGGCACCGCACATGGGACGTCTGGCCGAGAAACGCGACGGCTGGCAGCGAATCGTGCAATCCGGCCAGAAAACTGCCGCTGTGCTTCTGGTGCGCCAGGAATCCAGTGTGCAGCGTTTAGAGGATCTCCGCGGCAAGAAGATAACCGTCGGCAACAGGCGATCCATAACTTACCTGTTAGCCGAGAAGGCGCTCACCGACAAGGGAATCATACTGGACAAAGATATGGAGGTGATTGAAACCGCTACCTTTTCCAACGTCGTCCAGTCTGTATTCCTGGGTGAGGCAGATATCGGCGCCACCCCGACCCTACTCTGGGACAACTGGGAGCACGTCAACGCGGAACAGCATCACCAGCTCCGTGAGATCTTCCGCACCAAACCGGCAGCCCCGTCCTTTCTGGTGATGGCCAGCCCCAAGACCGATCAGGCAACCATCCGCCGCTTGATCGATTCACTGTTAAGTTTCCAGGACACCGCGGAAGGCAAGACTTTTTTCCAGAAAAGCCAGTTCCAATCCTTCGAGCCGCTTGACGACGCGACCATGGAGAGCGGCGCTCCCTTTGTCCATGTCCTCATGCAACAAAAGTGACAAAATGACCGATCAATCCCGTTCCGTCCCCTGGTACCGTTCGTTACGATTCAAACTGGTGGCCACCGCCATCACTGTCGAACTGGTCATGCTCTCAGCCTTGCTCACCAACAGCTTTTATCTGCTTGATAAAGAGATAAAGTCGCAGACCCAGGCACGGATTGAGGCGTTTCTCCCCCTGCTTGATGCGGCGTTGGCAGGCCGCGTGTTCCAGCGCGATCATACCGAGGTGGCGGCAATCCTCAACCGCTTGACCAGCACCGCACGTACCGAGATTCTTTATATCGCCGTTCTTGACCCGGCCGGAAAGATCATTGCTTCATCCGGCAAACTCACCTCGAAGACCTTTCTTGAGGAAGACCACAGCGTTGCCGAGGCCCTGACCGATCTCACCTACGATGTCCGCCTGCCCTTGACCATCGCCGGCAATGAAGTCGGCACAGTGCGCTTTGGACTTTCCCTCGCCGCAATGGTGGACACACAACGCCAGGTGGTCAGGGAGGGAGGAATCATTGCGGCGATCGAGATTCTCCTGAGCCTGCTTCTTCTGGCCACCGGCGGCTATCTCGTCACCCGCCACATCCGGGCACTGACAGAGGGAACCCGCCGGGTTGCACAGGGTAACTATAATGCCCAGATCCTCATCCCCGGTCACGATGAGATCGCCCTCCTTGCTTCCGACTTCAATTCCATGGCTGCTGCGGTCGCAACGCATGTCAACGAGCTCCGGGCCAGCGAGATGCGCTTTGCCGCCATCTTCAATGCCGTGGGCGAGGCCATTTTCGTATATGACCGCGAGACCAGCAAGATTATTGACGTCAACCAGCGAATGTGCAAGATGTACGGCTACACCCGTGAAGAGGCAATCGGCAACTACAGCGGCACCTTCAGTTCCGGCGTTCATCCCTACACGGTGAATGAAGCCATCGTCAAAACCCAGGCGGCAACAGCAGGTGTTCCGCAGATCTTTGACTGGCATGCCCGCGCCAAAGATGGCCGCCTCTTCTGGGTTGAGGTCAGCATGCGCTCATCGCGAATTGGCGATGAAGACCGCCTGATCGCCGTAGTACGGGATATCAGCGAACGCAAACAGATGGAAAAAGACAGGAATACAGCAATTGCCCGCTTCCAGACCCTGGTTGACAGTCTGGACGCCCTGGTCTATGTCGCCGACATGGAAACGCATGAGCTTTTGTTTATCAATAAATATGGCAAAGAGATCTGGGGAGAGATCACCGGCAAGCTATGCTGGCAGTCCCTGCAAGCTGGTCAGAGCGGGCCTTGCTCGTTCTGCACCAACGACAAACTCCTCGATGCCAATGGCAAGCCCAGCGGCACCCTGATCTGGGAATTTCAGAATACAGTGACTAAGGAATGGTATGAATGCCGCGATCAGGCAATCCAATGGACCGATGGCCGCCTTGTCCGCATGGAGATTGCCATCAACATCACACCACGCAAGAAAGCGGAAGATGACCTGGCGGCCGAAAAAGAACAACTGGCCGTTACCTTGCGCAGTATCGGTGACGGGGTTATCACCACCGATACCAGGAGCAGAGTCGTTCTGCTCAATACCGTGGCCGAAACGCTGACCGGCTGGAGCCAGCAAGAGGCACAGGGCCAGCCACTGACAGAAGTCTTCAACATTATTCATGAGCAGACTTGTAAGCCCTGTGACAATCCGGCGGAAAAGGTGCTGACATCCGGGGAGATCATGGCGCTGGCCAATCATACCACCCTGATCGCCAGAGACGGGAGGGAACGGAAAATAGCGGACAGCGCCGCGCCCATCCGTGATCGGGAAGGCCGGATCATTGGCGTTGTCCTGGTTTTCCGCGATGTTACGGAAAAGCACCGGATGGAAGAGGAACTGCTGAAAGTCAAAAAGCTGGAGTCAGTTGGTGTGTTGGCAGGAGGTATCGCCCACGATTTCAACAATATATTGGTAGCCATCCTCGGCAATATCAACCTGGCCCTGCTCGATGGCAACCTGGAGGAGAGGACACGAAGACTGCTGAGTGAAGCGGAAAAAGCCTCGATCAGGGCCAAAGGTCTCACCCAGCAGCTGCTTACCTTTTCCAAGGGGGGCGAGCCAATTAAACAGACGGCATCAATTGCTGAAATTATCCAGGATTCGGCTGATTTTGTCCTGCACGGCAGTAATGTGGCCTGCCGCTATTCCCTGCCTGATGACCTCTGGCTTGTTGATATTGATAAAGGCCAGATGAGCCAGGTCATTCAGAACATTATCATCAACGCCAAACATGCCATGCCGGATGGAGGAACTATCCAGGTCAACTGTAAAAATGTCGAATCCCTGATAACCCCGGACACTTCCCTGCCCATCAAAGATAAATACATCAAAATCGACATCATCGACAGCGGAAGTGGTATCCCGGCCAGTCTGATTGATAAGATCTTTGATCCCTATTTCACCACCAAACAGGAGGGAAGTGGATTGGGCCTTGCTGTCACCCATTCCATAATCAGCAAACATGATGGTTACATCTCCGTACAATCAAAACCAGGGGAAGGAACAACCTTTACCATCTATCTTCCTGCCTCAACCAGGGAGCAGAAAAAAGAAAACAGTAAAACAGCTATAGAGACAAATACCAATAGGGCGAAAATCATGATCATGGATGATGAAGAAATGGTCAGAGATATTGCCAAAGCCATACTTGTCATGCTGGGCCACGACGTGATTTTGGCGGCGGACGGTGAGGAGGCGGTTGAGCTCTACAAAAAAGAGCGTAATTCAGGGCAACCAATTGATATCATTATCATGGATCTGACCATTCCCGGAGGCATGGGCGGTGAAAGCGCGGTGCAAGAGATCCTGGCAATCAATCCTGCGGCCAAGGTTATCGTCTCCAGCGGCTATTCCAATGATCCGATCATGGCGCACTACCAGGACTATGGCTTTAGCGCCGCCATTGTCAAACCGTTTCAGATTCAGGACATCATGGATGTTCTCAATAAGCTGCTGATGCCGTCTAACTGCGCAGGTAGATAGACTGAAGATGGAAGGCTGAAGGCAAAAAGCTGAAAAAACCTTCGGCCTTCAGTCTTCAGCCTTCAAGTCGGCAAAAAACCCGCCATTTTTCTCCTGTCCCCTACCTTCGGCACAGCCTGCCAAAGGCCCCGGGGATAGTGCCGGATGACCAAAAGGCCCGGCCTTGTTTATAATCAACGAACCAATATCCGCCCGGTTTCCGTTGCGCCGCCACAAAGATAAAAGGCTGCTCCCGGGAAAAGCATGGATGCAGATACAACCCCTTCGCATTCATTTCCGGCTCCATGAGCGACAGGGCCTCTTCCATGGTCGGCAATCGCCAGTCATGAAATCCGGCAAATCCCTCGGCATTCAGCTTCTCGATATTGCGCCTCATAGTCCGAATGGAGGCAATATCAAGCCCGGCCCGCTGCCACATGACCCCAGTCCGTTCGTCAGTTACGGTGAGGCCATCGCCATTATCCACCAGCGAATTGGCAAATCTTCCCAGAGGATTGACAACAGAATCAAAAAAATTTCCCTTTTTAATCAGGGGCTCAATCTGATCGTCATTAATCACGGCCGGCTCCGCCGGCAGAATAGATCTCTCGCCGGTAAAGGGTTGAACACCCCGCAAGGGAAGAGTACCCATATCTTCAACCGCCTTGACCACATACACCGGTTTGACATAGGCATCACCTTCGGCCTCAACGACATTATCGATCAACCACTCCTTGATAGCGCCGTTAATCGCATAGCTCTTCTCAAAGGCTGAAGAACTTCCCTGCTGGCGCACACACTCCTTGACCATCTCGACCGGAACGCCTATCTCGGCCAGGATCCGGGCATGTTTCACCCCCCGTTCCATCAGACAGAGTTTGGGCTCCTGGCCCCAGTTATCAATAAAAAAATAACAGATCCGCTCACTGTTATTGCGCACCCTTTCCCGTCCACCCCAGGACTCAAATGTTCCAAAACTTAAGTCAGGGGTCATCCCCCAGTCAATGGTCTTGATTGTGGAATCACTCATTGAAAGCCTTTGAAACATACCCATAGTGACCTCCTCCTGTTTATGGCTGCAGACACTGACAGCCGGATAAAACACCGATGACACACAAAGATAAGAGCGATAATCAATAAAATATTTCTGCTTTGCCCCTTCCTGGTGTATTCTTTAATCTATAGCCTGCATTATTCATCCAATCAGGACTAAACTCTAAATTCAATTATAGTTCTCATTATCAAAATGTCCAAGAAAAAAAAACCTTTCTCCACCAGCAGAGGATTCGCCCTGCCAACCGGATGCACCATCCTCAGTAAAGGCATCAATTTCTCGATCTTTGCGCGACATGCCCAAGAGGTCACGTTGGTCATTGATCTGCCAGAGACCACAAAGACCCCCCAACAACAGGCGTCAATCGTTCTTCACCCGGAGGTCAACAGAACAGGTGATCTCTGGCATATCCTGCTCAAAACAGACAGGGACGACCTGAGATACGGCTACCGGATCAAAGGGCCAATGTCTCAAGAAATAAATGGTCTGGTGTACGATGAGCAGATCCTGCTCCTTGATCCCGCAAGCCATATTCACACACCTCGGGCCTGGGGGGAAAAACCATCTGAGCCGGATGTACCCAAATGCGAAATCATCAAACACGATTTCGATTGGCAGGATGATCAACCACTGAACATCCCGCTCGCCAAGTCCATCATCTACGAACTGCATGTCCGCGGCTTCACCCGTCACCCAAGCTCAAAAGTAGCCCACCCCGGGACCTACCGCGGCCTAATGGAGAAAATTCCCTACCTGCAAGAGCTGGGCATCACGGCCGTGGAGCTGATGCCAGTCACCGAATTTGATGAAAACGACAATGTATTCAGAGATCCTGCGAGCGGAAAACTGCTGAAGAATTTCTGGGGCTACAATCCCATTTCTTTTTTCGCCCTGAAATCCGGCTATGCCGCCGACAGGGTCCAGCACATCAATGAGTTCAAGGCCCTGGTGCTGGCCCTGCATCAGGCTGGAATTGAGGTTATCCTCGACATGGTTTTCAATCACACCGGCGAGGGTAAATATGACGGACCCACCAGCAGTTTCCGGGGTATAGACAATCGCATCTACTATCTGCTTGACCATGAGACCCATGAATATCTGAACTTTTCCGGCTGCGGCAACACCATGAACTGCAACCACCCGGTGGTCAGGGATCTAATCAGAGATTCGCTGCGCTACTGGGTCATGGAGATGCACGTTGATGGATTCCGTTTTGACCTCGCCTCTATCTTGGGTCGCGACACCTCAGGGCATCTCCTGGCCAATCCGCCCATGATCGAGATGATCGCCGAAGACCCGGTCCTGCGCGACACCAAGATCATTGCCGAGGCCTGGGACGCCGCCGGTCTCTATCAGGTGGGCACCTTCTCCACCGATGCGCGCTGGGCCGAATGGAACGGCATGTTCCGCGATGATGTCCGCTCCTTCATGGCGGGCCTTGATAATACCGTGGCCAACCTGGCTACCCGGATTGCCGGCAGCTCTGACCTCTACCAGTCCAGTTTGCGCCACCCGTTTAACTCCATCAACTTTCTCACCAGTCACGATGGTTTCACCCTCTCCGACCTGGTCAGTTATAATGAAAAACACAATGAGGGCAATGGCGAAGAAAATCGTGACGGCGACAACCATAACCTCAGCTGGCACAGCGGCGCCGAAGGATTCACCCGCAGCAAGACTATCCAGGATCTGCGTTTGCGGCGGATGCGGAGCATGATCCTGATCATGCTGTTCTCCCAGGGAGTCCCTATGATCAATGCCGGCGACGAATTTGCTCACAGCAAAAAAGGAAACAATAACAGTTGGTGTCAGGACAACAATATAAACTGGCTCAACTGGGATCTTGCCGAAAAGAATAATGGGCTGCTCCGTTTTTTCAAACAATGCATCCACCTGCGCAAGACCCATTCCATCTTTCATCGGACAAGTTTTTTTTCACAATTGGAAGATACTCCATGCACCGGAGACCATCCGGAAATCATCTGGCAATCACTCACCCCGTGCCAGCAGGACTGGTCTGCTGAATGCCATACCCTGGCCTTTCTCCTCAAGGGCGGCAGAACAGACAAGGGCCAGAGCAACCACTTTTTTATCATGCTCAACGGTGCCAGAAAGGAAGATGCCATCTTTACCCTGCCGCATGTCCCTGGCAACAGTACCCAAAGCTGGCATCAGATCATCGATACCAGCCTGGATTCCCCTTATAATTTTCTTGACTGGCAACAGGCACCGGTAAAAACCCCTGGAACAACAGTCAAGGTGAAATCAATGGGAGCGATAGTCCTCCAAGCCCAATCGACCATGACATGATCCTGATTCCCCATCTTCAATCCACCCCCTTGTGCGTCAGTTCATCCACACCTTCATCCGTCAGTCTCTTTCCGTTGACACCCTTTTTTTATTGGTACAGATATTGCCATACTCCATCATTGCACGTCTTTTCCGTTTTGGTCTGACTTGAACCGCCCACCGGAATAGAACGCAAGAATATGGCCGGAACAAAGCATTACCTGTCAGATTCTTGCAAAAAATTCGTTATGGTTTGTTTCGAATGAAACATCCGTCTTTCCAAACGTAGTGAAGAATCTTTCACCGCAAAGAGTTTAAATTTCTCCCGTTGATCGAAATGACAGGACAGAAGAGACAAGCAGAAGAAAAACTTTGGCAGCGCAGATATCATATGGTAATGTACTTGCTATGAAAGTCGGAAGCAGTCCTGTGGTTTTGAACCATTTAAGCCGTCGTTCAAAAATAACCGTAATGAAATGGTCAACAATGTAATGGTTATTCCGTAACGAGGCTAATCATTCCAAAAAGCATTCAAGTTGACACCGAGAAGGCAAGCGAGCGGCGACGAAGGGCCGGTTTGAATGCAAAGTGGAATAAGTTACAGTTGACACACAAACATGAAACAGGGCAAATTGCTTTTTATCGGTGATTCCCTTCTCGCCGATTTTAACTGGCAGGAACGGATAACTCATTTTGAGGTCCTCAATTTGAGTGTTGTTGGTGAGACGGCGCAGGGACTTTTGAACAGGTTGACATCGATTCAGGAGCAGGTTCTTGATCCGCAAATTATCTTGATCATGACCGGCACCAATAATCTTCTCATGGAAGATTACAATTATGTCGAGACACTCCGACATATTGTTGTCCGCCTGAGCCATACCTATCCAGCAGCAGAGATTATTATCAACAGTCTTGTTCCTCTGCAAATACCATGGCTGAATAAGGAAGAGATGAAACGGATCAACTGCGAAATAGAGGCATTATCCCTAAAATCCGGCTGTTGCTTTCTCGATGTATTTTCAAAATTCAGCACCACCACCGGGATTTTTCAAACGGACGGTATTCATTTCACCGAAACGGGATATAATCTCTGGGCCAGAGCAATCCTTGAGTATATTGCCTTTCTGCTCGAAGATGACTAATTTTTTCAACCATACGTGTTCAGCTGTCAGCAATCACTCTCTTTATCCCACTGAGTGCTGACTTAACCTTAACATTTTACCACGAGGATTCCATGAAGCATAAACTTCTAAAGTCAGTACTCTGTCTCTGTCTCTTGCTCCCCGCCTGTGACAACCAACAAAAAAGCACGACAGACAACAAAACCCCTGAAAAAACAACGCCGGCAACTCCGGCGGTCACGAAACAGCAGGACAATAGCAGCAACGTTAAAGTATTGAAGACCAAGGATGCTGGCAAAGACACAACACCAGCAGCAACCACCGATACCCAGAAGCCAGCGGTGCAGACAGCCGAGACACCTCTACCGGCAGCCACAACGCCAGCGGCCACTGCACCGCAGGGCATCAGCGGCAAGGTATTGGAGACCATGAATTCTGGCGGCTACACCTATATGAAAGTAGATATCGGCAAGGCCCAGCCTTGGGTTGCCATTCCTGAAGCCAAAGTCAAGGTGGGTGATGAGATCTCCTATCATGACGGCATGGTTATGTCCAATTTCACCAGCAAGTCACTCAACAGGACCTTTGAATCCGTCGTATTTTCTGGCGGCCTTGTAGGCAAGGCAGACCAGGCGCCAGCTCAGACTGATCCCCATGCCACAAAACCAACTACAGACAACACCGCCGGAGCCGATTCGTTCGCCAGCGCAGTCAAGGCCGAAGCCCCGCCTGCCGCCATGCAGGCCAAGACCGAATCAGGTGGCAGCGTTGGCCAAATAGCCCCTGCCACTGAGATCAAGGTGGAAAAAGCCGCGGGAGAAAATGGTTACACCGTGGGAGAGGTCTTTACCGACAGCACCAAACTTGACGGCAAGACCATTCGCGTTCAGGGCAAGGTGGTCAAATTCAGCCCCAACATCATGGGCAAAAACTGGATCCATCTCCAGGATGGCAGCGGCGACCCTTTAAAGAACACCCACGATCTGGTTATCACCACCAGCGCCGAGGCACCAAAGGGCAAGGACGTCATTACGATAGAGGGTATTGTCCGGGCCAATAAGGATTTTGGTTCAGGATACAGCTATGTGGTCATGGTCGAAGAGGCGAAGATCATCCAGTAAGGCATCCACCTCTTTTGCCAATGCGTATCGCCATTGTCGGCCCGGGAGCCTTGGGCTGCCTGTTCGCCACTCTGCTTTTTCCAAAAAAGCAGAGTGCGGAAGACAGCCTCTGGCTCCTTGATCATAATCAGGAACGGGCAAACCTGCTCACTATGCAGGGGATCATTTACGAAACCGATAAGGGTCAAGAGCGATACCCGATTTCTGTCTCCTCGGACCTGCAAGCGGTCGGCCCGATGGACATGGTTCTCTTCTGTGTTAAATCGCAAAACCTGGATACCTGCCTCCACTCCTGTCTGCCCCTGCTCTCCCCCCAATCCCTCCTGGTGTTCCTGCAAAATGGCATTGGCCATCTTGATATCCAGGAACGGCTCAATCTCCCCACAGCTCCGGCCTTTGCCAGCAGCTCTGAAGGCGCCACCCTGCTGGCCCCCGGACATGTCCTCCATGCCGGCAGGGGCAAAACATTCCTGGGATTTCTCAAGGACCCAACAGAGCTGCACCAGCAACAACTGAGAGAACTGGCACGAATCCTCCAGGATGCTGGCCTTGATGTCGCCCTGTCGCAGGATATCCGCACTCAGCTCTGGGCCAAGCTATTCATCAATGCCGGGATCAACCCACTCACCGCCCTCTACAACTGCACCAACGGCCAGCTCCTCACCTCCTGCGCCGCCCGTAGCCGACTGAAAAAAATTGTCCACGAGACAGAGACAGTGGCCAGGGCTTGCGGTATTGCCATCAGCGTTGATCCGCTGCAGGCAGCTCTTGCCGTCTGTAAAAGCACAGCCAGAAACATCTCCTCCATGCTCCAGGATCGGCGTCACCAGCGGCTAACCGAGATTGATGCCATCAATGGCGCAATAGTCAGAGAAGGAAAAAGGCTGGGGATCCCCACCCCATTCAATGAAGAGGTAGTGCAACAGATAAAGAAGATGGAAGAAAAGTACGATCAAGACCCAACAAGGACAGAAGCAATATGAAGATCCAGAGCCAAGAGATTGGTTTTGACCTGGACGGAGTCATTGCCGATACGGCAGAGGCCTTTATCCGCTTGGCCTGTGAGGAGCACGCATTTTGCTCTTTTACCCTGAAAGACATTACCAGCTTTCAGGTGGAAGATTGTCTGGACATCCCCATCCCGGTGGTGGAAACAATCTTTGACGCCATCCTCCGCAATTCTCTGGCAACCGGTCTGCAACCGATGAAAGGGGCCGTGGAGGTCATCACGGCAATGACCGCATCCACACCGGTAACCATCATCACCGCCCGCTCCCTGCACCAACCCGTAGAAGACTGGCTGCAACATTTCTTTCCCGCCCAGGTCTGCACCAAGATCCGTCTGGTGGCCATGGGTCGTCACGATGACAAGGCCCGCTACATCCACGAGCACAAGCTCCGTTACTTTGTCGATGATCGAGCTGAGACCTGCCTGCAACTGGCAGATGCGGCCATCACCCCCCTGGTCTTTTCCCAACCCTGGAACCAGGGGAAACATGACCTGCAGAGCGTGGGGAGCTGGCAGGAAATCTATGCCATGTTGACGCCTTAACCTTTCACTTCACAACCTGTTCCCATGAACTGTCCAAACTGCCACACCAAGATCCCTCTTTTTCGCAATCCGGTTCCCACTGTCGATATCATCATTGAGATCGGCGACAAGATCGTGCTCATCAAACGACAAAACCCGCCATACGGCTGGGCCTTGCCGGGCGGGTTTGTCGATTATGGTGAATCCTATGAAAATGCAGCAGCACGGGAAGCGCTTGAGGAAACCGGCCTGACGGTGCAGAACCTGATTCAGTTTCACACCTATTCCGATCCCGGCCGAGACTCCCGGCAGCACACGGCCTCCACGGTCTTTATCGGCCAGGCCGAAGAAAACCCGCAGGCAGGAGATGATGCGGCCGAGGCCGGATTATTTGGAGAGGACAATCTCCCCGATCTGGTCTTTGATCATGCCCAGATCCTGGCCGATTATTTTGCCGCCCGAGAACTCAGAAAATAGTCCGCAGGATCCAGAAGACAACAAGCCCCATACCTATGGAGCCATACAGCATCAGTCAGGGAATGCAATCACTGCCATATTTTTTGCCAATAAACCCGAAGGTGGCCACCCCCGCCACCCCCGAGACAAGCAAGATCAGCAGATTTTTCATCCCCTGACATTACCCCCTGATCCGCACGTCACTTCTTTTTCGCAGCCGGATTGACTTCGGTGTCACCTCAACCAGTTCATCATCATTGATATAGGCGATACAATCTTCCAGAGTCAGGGCCCGAGGAGGGGTCAGGATGATCGCCTCGTCCGTACCGGAGGCCCGCATATTGGTCAGTTTTTTGCCTTTGCCCGGATTGACCACCATATCTCCGCCACGAGAACTTTCACCAATGATCTGTCCCGTGTACAAGGGCACACCAGGATGAATAAAGAGCGTACCCCGCTCCTGAAGACTGAACAGGGCGTAAGCCACGGCAGTACAGGGATCCTTCACTAACAGCACCCCGTTGAGCCGGTTCTTGATCTCCCCGGCGTATGGGCCATATTCGGCAAAGACATAACTCATCATCCCCATACCCTTGGTATCGGTCATGAATTCAGAGCGATAGCCGAGCAGGCCGCGGGTCGGAATCTTGAACACCATCCGCATCATCCCGGCATGACCAGTGGTCATCTCCTCCATCTGGCCCTTAAGCTTACCCAGCTTTTCAATAACCGCCCCCTGATACTTTTCGTCCACATCAATGGTGAGCGACTCGAAAGGCTCCATGATCTTGCCATTTTCTTCTTTCATGATCACCTCAGGCCGGGTCACCTGAAATTCAAAGTCCTCGCGCCGCATCTTCTCAATGAGAATAGAGAGATGGAGCTCGCCACGACCGGATACCCGATAGCCGACCGCATCAGTCAGCGGCTCATAATGAAGGGCAACATCCGACAAGACCTCACGGGCCAGACGCTCTTCGATATGGCGGGAGGTCACGAATTTTCCCTCTTTTCCGGCGAAAGGTGAATCATTGGGGATAAAATTCATAGAAATGGTGGGCGGATCAATGGCAATCAGAGGCAGCGGCATAGGGTTTAACGGATCGGTAAAGGTGACGCCCACGGTCACATCCTCCATACCGGCCACGGCTACAATCTCGCCGACACTGGCGCTATCAATGGGCACCTTGCCATCAGATTCAAAGCGATAGATCTTGGAGATCCGCACCGGCTTGATGGAGCCATCCCGACGGGCCACCGCCAGAGGTTGATTGATAGCAATCGTGCCATTAATTACCTTGCCGATACCCAAACGCCCAAGATACGCGGAATAATCAATGGTGCTTATTTGTAATTGCAGGGGGGCATCGGGTGAACCGGTAGGGGCCGGGATATGCTCAGTAATCATCTTGGAGATGATCTGCATCCCCATGCCGCCCTCCTTGGGATCATCAGGATCGGCCAGGGCATATCCATCCTTGGCCGAGGCATAAACAATAGGAAAATCAAGGACATCGTCCGGGGCGTTCAACTTGACAAAAAGGTCAAAAACCTGATCAACCACCCAGGCACAGCGTGCCGCCGGCTTATCAATCTTGTTGATCACCACGATAACCGGAAGGTTGTTCTGCAAGGCCTTTTTCAGGACGAAATAGGTCTGGGGCATGGGACCTTCCTGGGCATCAACAAGGAGCAAGGCCCCGTCCGCCATCTGCAGCACACGCTCGACTTGGCCCCCGAAATCGGCATGGCCGGGAGTATCAATGATGTTGATAGAAAAGTCCTCGTACTGATACGAGCCATTCTTGGCAGTGATGGTAATACCGCGCTCACGCTCGAGATCCATGGAATCCATGAGCCGTTCCGCCACGTCCTGATTCTCACGGAACATCCCGGAATACTTGAAAAGCTGATCAACCAGTGTAGTCTTACCATGGTCAACATGAGCGATAATAGCCACGTTACGAATTTTTTCCTGTTTCATTTCTTCTTCCCTGATCCTTGACTTGATCCTTAATTGAACATTCTTAAGGATCAAAATAAAAAAAGCACCCGTTCAAAGACGAGTGCTTACCGATAGACTTCCCGCAAACGCAAAAAAATATTTTCTTTATACCAGAGAAAGATGCAGTCTGCAAGGAAATAGCCAAAAGAGCGATAAAATCAGCTACAGGGCAGCCAGCACCTTCCTTCTGCCTTCCGCGGAGCGGCGCAATACGGAGACCTGTTCATCCACATAATCATAGACCTGGGCCCGTTTGCCGGCGGCAGGCCGCATAATCCGACCCAACACCTGCAACAGGCGGCCCTCAAAGGTAATGGGCGTAGTCAGAAACAAGGTGCTCAGACCCGAACAGTCAAAGCCTTCACCAATGAGCTGCAAGGTAGCCACCAGAACCCGCAGCTCTCCCGCTTGGACCATTCTCACAATCTCGATCCTCTTTTCCGCCGGGGTCTGACCGGTAAGCAGGGCCACACTCAGTCCACGCTGGCCAAGCTGATCAGCAAAGATCTCACAATGGCTGACCCGATCCGAAACCACCAGCAGGACACCCGTGTCGGTACGGGCCGCCGCCTGAATAACATCCTCAATAATCTGGAGATTTCGCCCTTGATGAGAGGTCAGGGCCGTAATCAGGGCCTGATAATCATCACGGTACGGATGGGTAAAGGCGGTCTTGCGCCGGATCAGTCCGGGTTTAACAATAGCCCCGCTGGCCTGCAGCTGGGCCTGATCAACCTGGTGAATCCGGTCGCCCATGAAGATAGAGATAAGCCGGGTCGTCCCCTCATCACTCCTAAAGGCAGTGGCAGAAAGGCCCAGCAGATAATGGCAATCAAAACGGCTGACCACCTCCGTAAACAGGGCCGCCGGCACCCGGTGACACTCGTCGACAACCAGATGACCAAACAGGGGCGCCAGCTCATCGACCCTGGTGCGGGCGCTGTTGACAATGGCAACAGTAATCGGCTGGATATCCAGGCAGGCGTCACCAACAAGGCCGGCGCTCCGGCCAAGAAACTCCTGGATCCGCTGCTGCCACTGATACAACAACTCCTTGGTATGGACAAGAATCAGGGTGGGCTGCCGGCGAGCGGCAATGATGGCCAGGGCCATGACCGTCTTGCCGCTGCCGGTGCCGGCCTCAAGCACGCCAAAGGAACGCGTGGCGACCTGGGCCACCGCCAGCTCCTGATACGGACGCAGGGCACCGCTAAAGGAAAAATCCACCTCAGCCAAAAGCCGACGCTCTTCAACTATCCGGGGCGATTCCTGCATATGCTCCCGGCAGAGCAGAATGGCCTGGTTGGCAAATCCCCGGGGAAAACGAAGACCGGTGGGAACGGGCTCATAATACTTCAAGACCGGCTGCAACTTCTTCCCCACCCAGCGGCCATAACGTTTTGCGGAGACATATTTGGGATTATCGATTGTCAGCCGCTCTTTGATGGCCTTCTCAAGGGCAAGAGAGATGCCCGCAAGCAGGCAGTCCGATGATACAGTCAGAGTAAGCATGGAAGACCATAACCCGTGAGAAGAAAAAAGGCCGGAATCAAATCTCGGAATTGACTCTCGGTCTAAAGAAGAGTAAAAAATCAAGGGTATTCATACTATCAGTGCCAACGCCCCCCAACAAGGAGTCTCTTACCATGATTCGATCTGTCACCTGCACCCTGTTTCTTCTGAGCCTTCTCCTGCCTGACCAGCTCTTGGCCGCAGCCGGCAGAATGATCACCCTCACCGTTCCGGACTGCGTTTTGAGCCAGGCTCTCGACAAATCCCTGCCGATTGCCATCGACACCAACTCCAGTACCTTGAGCGGGGCCATCACCATAGTCAAGATCAGCAATCTGCAGCTCCAGAATAAAGGGATCGCCTGCCGTGTCGCCCTGAAAGGGGATGACATGCACCTCAGTACCGAGATTGGCGGACACAGTATCAAGCTCAAGGTCGGCTCGGTGCAGCTGGACCTCCAGTGCAACGCCGTCCTGCGCTTTGACCCAAACAAACAGATGCTTTTTGTCAAACCGGTCATCACCGATCTGCAGGCATCATCCACTGCCGCCCAAGGCGACATTAACGCCATGCTCATGGCCTTCCTAAACAACCGCGAATTTCCAGTGAAGATGAAACAGATGGAACCTCTGATTGCTGAAACCAGCGGCAAGACGATCAATATCAGCATGAATATTGTGGATATCCACACCCAACTGGGAACACTGCAATTTGACATCCTACCCCAGATCCAGTGCGCGGGCCATGGCGCCAAAAAGAAATAACCCCCCCTTCAACAAGAAGCTATTGCAGGCAAGGGCGTGCTGTCACCTGACGGCCTGATCCTCATAATAGTGGACAATGGCATTAACCAGCTCGGGAATGGTAAACGTTTCCGGCTGCACGTCAACTCTCAGACCGTTGTCGGTTATGGTCTTGGCGGTAACCGGCCCAATGGCGGCTATCTTCACTCCGCGCAACAGGGCCCTTAACTCTTCCTGACTGGCGGCATCAAGCATGGCAAGAAAATGGGTGACGGTGGAAGAACTGGTAAAGGTGATCATGTCAACTTTTCCGCCTTCCAGCTCCGCCCGTAAACCATCTTTACAGCCTGTAGGCGGCACATTCTGATACACAGGGGCCACAGTTACCTGGGCGCCAGCTCCACGCAGGGTCTCCGGCAAAAACTCGCGAGCCTTTACCGCTCTTGGAATCAGGATATTACGCCCCTCAACCCCAAAATCGAGAAGACTCTCGGCCAGCCCCTCAGCAGTATAGACGGCAGGAATCAGATCAGCGACAATGCCGTAATGGAGTAAAAAATCAGCAGTAGCCCTTCCCACTGCCGCCACATCCGGCCCTTTCAGACTTCGGGCATCCAGACCTTTTGCATAGAGCCGCTCAAAAAAGTATTGCACGGCATTAATCGATGAAAACAGGATCCAATGATATTCATTGAGACGCTCCAACTCTCCATCAAGGATAGCGTACGAATCCACGGGATCCATTTGAATGGTTGCATATTCAAGACATTCGGCGCCATGACCTTCCAGGGCCACGACCAGCTCCGATGCCTGCTCCCGGGTCCTGGTCACGACGATCCGTTTTCCAAAAAGAGTCCTCTACTCAAACCAGTCAAGGGTATCACGCAGGGCCACGACCTCACCGACAATAATCAGGGCCGGGGGTTTGATCGCCTCTTCCTCCACCCGGCCGACAATGGTCTCCAGGGTGGCCACCACCGTATGCTGTTCAGGCGTTGAGGCCCAGCGCACAACCGCCACCGGGGTCTTGGGGTCACGGCCATTTTGGACCAGATTATCAACAATAATGGGCAGATTCTTGATCCCCATATAGATGACCAGGGTTCCAGCACCGGTGGCCAGTTTCGACCAGTCAACATTGGAATTTTCTTTGCCCGGCTCTTCATGGCCGGTGATAAAGGCCACTGAAGCAGTATAGCCCCGATGGGTAATGGGAATCCCGGCATAAGTGGCGGCCGCCGTGGCCGAGGTCACCCCGGGCACGACCTCAAAAGGCACGCCCGCCTTGACCAGTTCCTGAAGTTCTTCACCGCCGCGGCCAAAGATAAAAGGGTCTCCACCCTTGAGCCGAACCACGGTCTTACCGGCAAGGGCCCAATCCACCAGCATCTGGTTGATCTCTTCCTGGGTATGGGTATGCTTGGTTCCGCCTTTTTTGCCGGCATAGATCAACTTGGCATCTTTAGGCACATACTTCAACAACTTGGGCGATGCCAGGTAATCATAGACCAGCACCTCAGCCCGCTCGAGGAGATATTTGCCACGCAGGGTAATGAGTCCAGGGTCACCAGGGCCGGCCCCTACCAGATAGACCTTTCCAGGTTTTATGTTCTTGGTTTGTTGTTCCATAATAGATACACAGACGCGTTTAAAGAGTTTTTTCTAATTCATCAAGCAGGCAGGCAACCAGAAGCGGGATCATCAATTCATGATGGCCGGTTACATGATACCCTTTGCCGCTTTTGGCCGTCGGCCTATTCACCACATTGGTCAAGGGACGATACTGTTTCATAAAATCAAAATTGGCAGTGGTAAAGTCATCTACCTGGTGGCCAAGATTTCTGACCACTGTCAGCGCCTTCAAGAAGACCTCCGGCAGAAGGACGGCCGAACCGATATTCAGATAGGCCCCGCCTTGCAAACCCGCCACCTGGGCACAGAAGATCCGGAAATCAAGATGGGAGGTCTTACCAATCGCTTCCCCTGAGGCCGAAGGATGAATATGGATGATATCGGTACCCACCGCCACATGGACCGTAACCGGAATACCCAGACGATAGGCGGTAGCCAGCAGACTTTTATCATTATGGGGGAAATTACCGTCGACAAGAGCCGCGCCCACCGCCGCGCCCATCCCCATATTTTCTCCTGCGCCTTTATTAATAGCGCCATTAAGAACCTCGCCCGTTTCCCTGGCCGCGCCAAAGGCCCCGTCACCCAGAACGTTGCCCACCTCTTCCGAGGTGAAACCGGCCATGGCAATCTCGGCATCATGAATGATGCAGGCCCCGTTCATGGCAATGCCGGTGATGATGGAACGCTCCATCAGATCGATCAGCAGCGGATTCAGACCCACCTTGATTAAATGGGCCCCCATCCCCACTACAAACGGATACCCGCCCCGATGAACTGCGGCCAGACGCCGTACCAGTTCAGGGAAATCACGGCCCAGCAACTGATCGGGCAGGGAGTCCAAAAGGGCTCGCACCGTACTGCCGGCCGGGACGGGGTGGGCAAAATTGTCCACGGTCACTTTGGAAGGCCGACCATGCAGGGAATAGGTGTGCAGCCCGCTGAAATCGAGGGGCCTAAGGGTCGTCACGCGGCATCCCCAAAGATCTCCCGCTCCACCAGTTCACAGAGCAGATGCTCGACCCAGAGATGGGCCTCCTGGATATGCGGAGTCTTATCAGAGGGCACATTGAGGACAAAATCAGCGGCCCGGCCCACGGCCCCGCCGTCCCCGGCCAGTCCGCCTGTGAGCGCCGCCGTCACCATGCCCATCTCTTTGGCGACCTCCATGGCCTTGAGGACATTGACCGAACCGCCACTGGTGGAGATCCCCAGAGCCAGATCTTCCGGCTTGCCCAGGGCCTGCACCTGCTTGACAAAGATCTCGTCAAAGGAGAAATCATTGCCGATAGAGGTCAACACCGAGCTATCGGTGGTGAGCGCCAGGGCCGCCATGGGCCGGCGATTGATCAGGAACCGATTAACGAACTCGGCGGCCAGGTGCTGGGCATCAGCTGCGCTGCCGCCATTACCAAAGAGGAGAATCTTGCCGCCCTGGCGAATGGTCTTCACCATCTGCAGGGCCAGGGCAACAATGACCTCGCCCTGCTCTTTGGCAAAGGCCTCTTGGGCCTGTATCGAGTTTTTCAATGATGTAAGGAGAAGGTGTTGCATAATTACCAGAGGGCTGAATACTGAAGGCTGAAGAATGATCGTGCTCATCCTTTCTTTGCCTCCAGTTATTTAAAGAATACCTTAATAAAATCAGGCATTCCGTTAAGCGTGACGGCTTGACCATTCGACAAGTCCAAGATGGACTGACACTATTCAACCGCATGGAAAACGACTCTAAGATATCCTGCACAAAAAGGCAAAAAAAAAGGACATGCCGGTCACAGGTACTGGCATGTCCCAAGAGAGAATACTACCGGGAAACCTGAAAACTCAGAAAAGCAGATTCAAGGATCCCTGCAACATTACTCCTTTTAATTGAGCTGGCTCATGATTGAAGCGGTCACATCCTTGATGGAGATGGAGCCATCAACGGAAATCACCTTGGCACCACCCGCCTTCTTGAAATAATTGACCGCCGCCATGGTGCCGGTCTTGGTGTCATAATAGATATCGTGACGCTTGCCGATTGCAGTCTCGTCCTGATCGTCAGCACGGGCGCTCAGCTCGCCGCCACAGACACGGCACACCAGCTTGCCATCTTTTTCCACAGGCTTGATGGCCTCAAAGGCAATATGATTGGGATGGTTATTGTCATTGGCGCACAGACGGCGACCCATGATCCGCTCTTTGGCAATCTGCCGATCAAGCTCGATCTCAACCACATAGTTCAGGGCCATACCCGCCTCTTTCAGGGCCTTGTCCAGGGCCTCAGCCTGGGCCAGAGAACGCGGAAAACCATCAAGCAGCCATCCTTGCTCCTTGGATTTTGCAAGGGTCTCAAGAACCATGGGAATGGTGATCTCATCAGGCACCAGATCGCCCCGATCGATATACTCCTTGGCCTTCTTGCCAAGCTCAGTGCCGCCCTTGATATGCTCCCGGAAGATAGCGCCGGATTCAATATGATTGCAACCATACTTATCCTTAACAATAGCGCCCTGGGTACCCTTGCCACTTCCGTTTGGCCCGAAAGCCAGAATATTTACCGCCATACCGTTCTCCTTGATCAAATGTTTTTTATTCTACGATTTTCTCAAAAACCGCCCAGAAATCTTATCTAAAAAAATCAACCAGATACAATAAAATTAAAATGAACATTCACTCAAAATAATCAGCAGAAAACTATAAACCAAAAAAGAAATTGAGGCCAGCAAAATATCTACTCTTCTTTTTTGACTTTCGCTTGGAAAGGGGTTATTTTCACAGCCACTATCAACGAGGAAGCAGATAAAGTCAGGTTTTTCACATGCTCCACGCCTCTTTCCTGCTCCTGTTTTTTCTTTTCAACATAACACTATCCATAAAAAATCATGAAAGTTATCCGTGTAGGCCTTATCGGCTTTGGCACTGTGGGCAGCGGCCTGGCCCAGACCCTCTTCGAGCAGGATGAGCGCCTCATGCGCAAGATTGGCACCCGGGTCGTCCTCTCCCGGGTGGTCGATATCAACCTGAGCCAGCTCCCTGAGCAATTCAAGGAGACTATCCTGTCCAAAGATGTCGGGGATATCTTTAATGACCCAGACATTGATATTGTAGTGGAACTCATTGGCGGCATTGAACCGGCCAAGACATTCCTCCTGGAGGCAATCCGGCACGGCAAGCATGTGGTCACTGCCAACAAGGCACTGCTCTCCATTCACGGCAAGGAGATCTTTGAAGCGGCGGTACAAAATAACGTCGAGGTAGGCTTTGAGGCCAGCGTCGGCGGCGGCATCCCGGTGATCAAGGCCCTGAAAGAAGGGCTGGTTGCCAACCGGATCCTGTCGATCATGGGCATCATGAACGGCACGGCCAACTACATCCTCACCAAGATGACCGATCAGGGTATCGCCTTTGCCGAAGTCCTGAAAGAGGCCCAGGCCCTGGGGTTTGCCGAGGCCGACCCCACCTACGATATCGAGGGCATCGACACGGCGCACAAACTGGCCATCCTCATGACCATCGCCTACGGCAAGCATGTCCAGCTCAAGGATATCAACACCGAGGGGATCAGCAAGATCCAGCCCATTGACATCGACTTTGCCAGGGAGTTCGGCTGTCGGATCAAACTGCTGGCCATCAGCCATCACCACGGCAGCCATGTCGAGGCCCGGGTCCACCCCACCCTGGTGCCGGAATCCCACATGCTGGCCAGCATCAACGGCGCTTACAATGCCTTCTATTTCACCGGCGACACCGTGGGCAACGTCCTGCTCTACGGGCTGGGCGCCGGCAAGATGCCGACCGGCAGTGCCGTGGCCGCCGACGTCGTTGATATCGGCCGCAATATCCTGCATGGCTCGATAGGCAGGGTGCCCGCCCTCTCTTATCTGCCCGAGCATATTGGCACCCCGACCATCACCCCCATGACTGAACTCCGTTGCCCCTATTACTTCAGGATCACCGCTCTCGACAAACCGGGGGTGCTCTCCACCATCTCCGGCATCTTCGGCAAGCATACCATTTCCATCAAATCGGTGATCCAGAAGAGCCGGCAACAAGATGAGCCGGTCAGCATTGTGCTCCACACCCACGAGGCATCGGAGGCCGCCGTGCAAAAGGCCATCGCCGAGATCGACGCCCTGGAGGTCTGCACCGAGCCAACGGTCAAAATCCGTTTTCTCGTAGATGAGCAATAAACAAGGACCACGCAGCCTAACCAAAAATTGAGCACAAGAAATTTTCGATGAAATATCTGATCCTGGTAGGTGACGGCATGGGCGACCTGCCTGTGGCCGAACTGAACAACCGTACCCCGCTTGAGGCGGCAGACACTCCTTTTCTGGACGCCTTGTGCCGCCAGGGGGAACTGTTTCTCACCCACACCATCCCGGATGGATATCCACCGGGCAGCGATGTAGCCAATCTCTCCCTGCTGGGCTACAAACCAGAGGAATATTACACCGGCCGGGCCCCGCTGGAGGCCGCGGCCATGGGTATTACGCTGAGCCCGGAGCAGACCGCCTTCCGCTGCAACCTGGTCACCCTGGCCCATGAGCCGGGCAATCAGGTGCGGATGATCGACTATTCCGCCGGCCATATCAGCAGTGATGAGTCGCACCAGCTGATTACCGCCATCGAAGAGGGCTGCGCCACCGACACCTTTCACTTCCATGCCGGGGTCAGCTACCGCCATATCCTGCTGGTAGAGGGCGCTTATCCGCAGATGGACACCGTCCCACCCCATGATTTTACCGGCAAGGACGTGACCACGCCCTGGTCCCGCTACCGCCAAGATCCCCAATGGGCGGAACTATTGGACAAGGCCCAGGATATCCTGACGAATCACCCCATCAATGCCGCCCGCATTGCCGCCGGCAAGAATCCTGCCAACGGTATCTGGCTCTGGGGAGAGGGGAAATTACCGACAATGCCGACCCTGGCCGAACGTTTCGGGATCAGCGGCAGCCTGATCTCTGCAGTCGATCTACTGAAAGGACTGGGAGTCAACGCCGGGCTTTCCATTATCAATGTTCCAGGGGCTACCGGCTATCTCGACACCAACTATGCAGGCAAGGCCCAGGCCGCACTCGACAGTCTGCGTTGCCAGGATTTTGTCTTTGTCCATGTTGAAGCGCCGGATGAAACCGGCCACCAAGGCTTGCTCCGGGAAAAGATCCAGGCCATTGAAGACTTTGACTTGAAGATTGTTGGCCCCATTCTTCAAGGGTTACAGGCAAGCGGCGAGGACTTTCGTCTGATTGCCACCATGGATCACCACACCCCCCTCTGCCTGCGCACCCATACCGCCACCCCGGTTCCCACCATCCTCTACGACTCGCGACAAACAGATGGCGGGAGCGGCCTGCCCTTCAGCGAAAAATCAGGAGAGGCCGAAGACCAGCGGCGGCACAACAGTGTGGCCAATGGAGAACTGCTCATGGAAAAACTGCTGGAACGACGCACCCATGGATGAGCTGATCCATCGCTGCCACCACCGCGTCCTCTATGGCGACACCGACGCCGCAGCCGTGGTTTATAACGCCAATTATCTGCGCTACTTTGAACTGGGCAGAACCGAATTCATGCGCGATCGGGTCTGCTCCTACCGGGAGATCGAAGCAATGGGTCTGGTTCTGCCGGTTATCGAATGCCATGTCCGCTTCAAGGCCCCGGCCCGCTATGACGACCTGCTCACCATCGAAACCACCCTTACCGCTCTGAAAAAAGTTACCTGCACCTTCAGCTACCGAATCCTGCTGGAGACAGACAGCTCCAGTCCCCGCCTTCTGGCCAAAGGTTCCACTGTCATGGCCTCCATCAACCGGGAGGGGAAACTGACCCCGTTGCCTACTGAAATCACAGCCAAACTCCAACCATTTCTTATTCCCACCGCCCCACCACCAGGAGAATGTTCTTGACATACTCCACCAATCAGCTATACTAACAAAATGCATCGCGGGGTGGAGCAGTCTGGTAGCTCGTCGGGCTCATAACCCGAAGGTCGTTGGTTCGAATCCAGCCCCCGCTACCATAACAAATTCAAGGGGTTAAGATTAAATCTTAACCCCTTTTTTTATGCCTAAAATTCCTGCTCCCAGCAGTATTCCCAACACCACCATTGAAAACAGATCTGCTCAAAGCAAACTGGCGAAGCATGTTCCCTTCACTTAAACACACCTGCCGACTGGAAAACTGCAAAAAAGAAAGATTATTGGAAGGTGGATATTGATACTAAAAAATTTCTATGGAATTTTTTTGGAGAATAAACGACTGCAGATTATGGATATTGGTCGAAATGGTTTAGTTCTTAGGGGGAAGGTTATGCTACCACTGTTTTTTTTGTTATTGGAAGTCCAAATTTCTCTCTCGGAAACCCTGTGTTATCAGGAAATCCCATTGAGGTGAACGGGCAACTGTCAATTGCGGGTTTGCTATCAATTAAATCTGCAATCTTTTCTATCCAAGTGGAACTTGGTCCAATCTTTTTTACCAGATACCAAAGAATACTTATGTGGGCATAAATTTTTTGACGAGACTCAAGGGTAAGATCCAATGTCTGGAAATATTCTATCTCCTCAGTTCCTTTCATAGAGATAGCATTTGACATAGTATGATTCCAAACCCTCGAATGGTGGGCGCAACTATTTCTTAGGGTATTAATTTCTGTCAGCCAGTTGCGAAAGGTTTTTATATTCGGCACGCCAACCTGCCCACAAATAATTTCTTGGTAACTCCTTTTCAGGTTCTCAAAATATTTAGACATCAAGCCAAAATCCCAACATTCAATCACAACCCAGAAGGGTATCTCTTTTTGCCCTTTTTTGTGCCACACAATACAATCTTCTTTGCTTTTTAATACCCTTTCCTGTTGTTTAGACTTCCACTCCCCCCAAACGCTATAAACACTTTCATCCTCACGTCTTTTCTCTTTCATTACATTCGGGTTGATGTAGCATTCACTTTGATAAGCTAATGGGTCCAACCTTCCTAATTCGTGAGCGAGAACAGACCGAATGTGAATTTCTACCCTTTCAATAGCATCTAGCAATAATTGCCTTAATTTTTTATCAAATAGATAAAGGTCAGTGATATCATCGAAACTAATATCATCTTGGAAATTGTCATCCCGAACTGGCATTTTGGTTACTGGATCTTTTAAATACTTTCCTTTCTCATCAAATAACGGACGGCGGCAAGGATACCAGAATCCACTTAACCGATAGTATCCGATCTGAGTTAGTTTTCTAATAGCTCGATCTTCATCGAGGATGATCATTCCCCGATTTTTAAGAAGATAAACAAGTTCTACAAGGTCTTTGTGTGGTTTTGTACGACAAGAGCAGGTGGTCATGAGGGGGCCTAAAAACAAGAAGGCCCAGCCGTGAAATTAATCAGGGGACCGGGCACGATTAGTTATAATAATACTAATATTTGTCCATATGTCAAACTTTAATTTTGCGTCCAAGGTACAGAAAATCACCACTACAGATACTTCTAGGCTATATATCACTATCTAACGTTGCGCAACTATAAACTATTCTTTCCCATTAAGGGGATATACCCGGAATGAGAAATGGGAGGAATAACTCAACTGAGAATTTTTTTTCAAACTGAACATTTTACAAGAAATTCTATTGATTTTCTTTCTTTTGCCCCAGCAAAACTAATTACGGGCAAGCCTACCAAAAACCACCCAACTCACCACGAAGAAAAGTGCAATGTCGTATAACGTCCAATTATGTTTGGCGGTGAACAGCAGAAACTTAATTTAGTACAGTGCTGAAACCGCTAAACATGAGTAAATATCCACCGGTAAAACCGGTGGCTTTAAGTTATGAACCGCTCAAAGCGGTATGTTAAAAAGAATTACTGACCACCATTCGGTGGTCGCCTATTTAAATAACGACAGTTGTTCTACTCGACTATCTTCCTTTTCTTGTTCACGGATATATGTGCGAACAACACCTTCATCGGTACCAACAGTTGAGACAAAATAACCTCGTGCCCAAAAACTCATTCCGCCATAGTTCTTCTTTTGGCCAAGGTACGTGCGAGCTATATGAATTGCACTTTTCCCCTTTATGTAACCAACCACCTGAGCAACTGAGTACTTCGGTGGAATTGATATCAGCACGAGTCTGGAGGCTTCTTCATTTTGCAGGAATCGTCAAACTATTATTGTCCCCCGGCAAAGCCGGGGGTTTACTTAGAAGAAATTAAGCGTTATGCGGCTGTTTGCCCTGGCGGGGGGCTTGATAAACCGGAGGATCTGCGATTCATCAGCCGGTGATGCAAGCGCCATGACAGGGCGAACAGCTTACATTGCACCCTGCAGGATTTAACCCAAGGTGGAAGAAACGGGTGGGTGGGTCTGTTAGTGGTTTGAACGGAAGTCCTGGCGCGTCTGCAACGATAGGAGCAGAAGGCGGCGGGGCTGAAGAGATAAACCACTTCCCTGCAAATGGCCATTACATTTGCACACTTTGTCAGTTATCACTGTACAGTATGAGTGAAGCGAATTCTGTACCTTGCCAGGCAGGACTCTGATTAACTTCAAAAAGTGCATGGGCAGGGCCACCGGAGCCTTCTGTGGTGCGCGGCTTTTTGCGCGTCACGGACGGTGAAGGTAGCACCACCAGAGACGGACTCACGCAGAACTATAATTCAGTAATGGTAACCCAGGCAGTAGAAAGAGGTGTAGCACTTATAGCTATGTGTGTAAAAGATCTGGAAAAGATATTAGAGGATGTCACAACACTTTAGATATCAGGAACGTCCCCTTTCTGCATATGGGAGGAGTGATGCAGTCGGCTCTGGTCCAAGTGTCGGCAAGCACCACCTCAGCTTGGCCATTATGCTCCGCGCACCATTTTTCTTGGTAGTATTTTTCAGGGTGCAGGTGGGCGGCGGTGGCGTGAGTGGTGAGGAGGGCAGACAGGAGAAAAACAATGAAGCATTTATTCATCACTTCCTTTCCGTTCTTCGTTGTACTTTTCGAGGAAGGAGAAGGTAGGTAATTTCACCGCAGACCATGGCCCTCTTGACGTTACCGTTATAAGAAACTCTCTGGCAGCAGAGTACAGCATGGACGAGCCAGTAGTATATAATAGTTTTCCAATATCAGGGAACAACGGGTCTACCTCAAAAAGACCTACAACAACCAAATGAATTGTGTATTGCTGCTTTTTTTGATCATCTTCTGGGCTGGATTGTATTTCAACCGCCACCTGGTAAACATTAGTCTCATCGTTTACCGATATTGTTACATCTATCTTAAATTTTTCCGGGGGGATATCTCCAGATGAAGGATCAGCAACAACCTGAACAATCGGAAAGAAATAGTCGTTAAGCGAGAGCGGCGTATCCATTATTTTTTGTCTCGTCGTGTCCTCTTGATGTATCTATTATGCTGTCATGATTAGATCCAATGTTTACCGACCAATCACCCTTGGTTATTGGTTTTCTTGTCGAGTGAACCAATTTAATAACCTTACCCCATGAGGTTGAAAGTTGTAGCCTTCCATCACCAGAATCTTTGAATTTCAGTACTGAGTTCTTGAAATAAAGGGTTCTCTTCCCAACGTTTATTGAGAAAATAAATCCCCTTTTTATCTTTGGGTTTTTGCTAAAAGCTTGCTTAGTAACCCCCAATATTTCCGCTGCCTCATCAGCAGAAATAAGCTCCCCTGCTGGAAGTTTGCGGATTGCTTCCATCTCTTTTTTACGAACATACCTAATAACAGATTCGCTATCGGCTAGGGATAAGGTCCTGTCCCCACAAATGGAGCATTCCTCAAAGGAAACACAGGGGATAACTATCTCCCCGAGAATGACACTCTTAAAAGCGTAAAGACTTTCTTTTTCTATTATTGGGCCGTTACACAATGCGCAATTCATAACTCTAACCTCTTGAAGCTGCTGATTATTAGCTGTCCACTCATATTGTTAATGTATAGATGAATATAGATGCTATTCCCTTCAAGTCCGTTCCTGACCTTATAATAATCCATCATGGTATTAGGAATTGTTTCGTGGGGATCAGTTTTATAGAAATGGTTTTTTTCTGGGGACACGGAATAGTCCCTGTCATTAAGGCCGAGAACGACCCGGTTCATCTCATCAGGTCCCCATATAAAGTCAACATGGGCTGAAATAAGAGCATTGTCATTGAATCGACAGTGGTTTGCACGCACCAAGGCTTTTACGGAATTAAGACTATATGACGGTTTCAATCCATGTTCTCTTTTTTAATATATCGTTGCGGTTGACGTTTGTCAACCAATGAAAATGATAGTTCATTGTTAAAGCCTGTAGCTCCTGATGGCGACATTCCCCCCTGCCCACAATCCGCAAGTCCCTATAGGTACTATCTATTATGCCGAGTAAAGTTGCGTTTATTCAACGTCATGGTGGTACTTCTGTCAAAAAGCAAATAAAAAAAACCGCCTCAATGCAGTAAGAGAGGTGTGGTGGGAGATCTATCATTTTCAGCTCAGAAGCATCAAACTCGCCGCTGGCAACAGTAGCAGCACAACAATACCAAAGCAGCCACCCTTTCCACCCTTTCGTTCTCGATCCTGCTTCTCAAGCTTCTTGTAGATAATGAAATCAAGAGCATCGTCCTTGTCAAATATGTTGTCGTTTCCGTCATCATACATAGAACGTCCCTGCTGTGTTGATTTCCTCACGGCCATCAGCTGCCACTCGCTTAGGCTTATTAGTAATTCCAGCTTTCATGTCCCAATGGACCTTGTTTGAGCTCTTCGCGATAAGTCCGCCACTGCGACATGAACTGATCCATTAACTCCATAAACCGGTCATTATGGTGCCTCTCCAGCAGATGCACCATTTCATGCACAACAATATACTCCAAGCACCGTACCGGCTTCTTGGCCAGCTCCAGATTCAACCAGATCCGCCCTGCCTCAATATTGCAGGTGCCCCACTTGGTTTTCATCTTCTTGATACCCCAGTCAGCGACCTGAACATTAAGGATAGGCTGCCACTTCTCCAGCAAGGGCGGGATCAGCGCCTTGAGTTGCTCACGATGCCAGCGTAACAAGATGGTTTCCCGCTGTTCGGAGCTGGTACCGGGACGCACGAACAGATCGAGGCTGGCGATACCGCACACGGCGACCCTGGCCGGGGCATCGTACTCATGCACACGCAGGCGATACCGCTTTCCAAGGAAGTAGTGACTCTCGCCATTCACCATCTCACGGCGTGACTGGCGCGGTTGTTCCGCGAATTTGGCCTTCTGTCGCTTGATCCACCCTAACTTGTCGATCACCGCCAGGCGCACAGCCTCGTCGCTCACCGTCAGCGGGGCGGCCACTCGTACCCGACCATGTGGAGGATAGACGCCCAGGTGCAGGTTTTTGATATCCTTACGGACCACTTCCACCTTGAGACCGCTGATCGTGATGCGATGCGTCTCAATAGTCATTTTGGTTCTTTGCCAGTTCGAGGATTCGTTCCACCAGTGCTTCATCCTCTTCTGTACATGTGGTCGTGAAGAGGAATTCTGTTACGTTAGTCTGACATCCCATCTCGCCAGTCATAATGGTTGGCATCTCACGACCAGCAAGCAGCACTGGCCTGATGGCAAGCCGCACCTTCTGTGTTTTCATGGTGTTGGTTTTCCAACCATCTTGAAGGCTACCCATGATCGCCGCATCCACCGTAAGCGCCAGGGTCTCGTTCTTTCCAAGATTATTGTAAAGCGCCCGCTGCGCCGCCATCTTCACGCCTGGTGGATAGCCAGGATCACCTCCCGGCATCGTTGCATCCTTAGTCAGCTTGGCGATCTTCTCCAGATACTCCTTGTAACTCACCACACCCTTGCGCCGCAGTTCAATCAGCGCATCCAGCAACTTGGACATCTTTTCGTAATAGGCCGGATCAACTGGCGACTCGTTGATGATGAGCTTGCGGACATTGTTCTCGATGGTTTCGGCCACCGCCTCATCGGTCTTCATAATTCCTTTGAGTTTCGCATCCGCCGCTTCCGGGCCACGTTCGACGATCAACTGAACCAGACTCATGTCGTCGAAGGTAGAAATCTTTTCGCTCTCCTCGGCGCGGATGTAGGTGTCGATCAAGTGGCGCATGGCTGGCTCGTAAGCCTTGAGGTCGATGTAGTCACCGCTGGCCAGCCGCACCTCATCACGTACCTTGGTGTAGTGATCCACCTCGGCCTTGATCTTCTCGATCTCGTCCGACTTGTAGCCCGCTTCGGCCAGCTCATTAGCGATGCTTGCGTAGGCGCGTAGCAGGGCAGCCATAAACTTGTACAGCTTCAGCCGTTTCGGCTCGTTGTCCTTGAGCTGATCGGCGTTGCCCGAATCCTTGGCGCAGAAATAATGCAGGTAGGCTACCGAATCCCACGGGGCTTCCACCGGCTCGCATAGCGCCTTGACCGTCTCGCGGGCATCTTCCAAATCCTCCCGCGCCTTGACCAGCCGGTTTTCCAGCAGCCCAGCCACGTCTTCCTTGTCATAGCCGTCCAGTGCGCCACTGGTGTAGTCCCCCACTGCGCCTTCCAGACTCTTGAACAGATCCTTATAGTCGATGATGTAGCCGTATTCCTTGTCATCGCCATCCAACCGATTGACGCGGCAGATAGCCTGAAAGAGCCCGTGATCGCGCATCTCCTTGTCGATGTAGAGATAGGTGGCCGAAGGGGCATCAAAGCCGGTAAGCAGCTTGTCCACCACGATCAGCAACTTCATCTGCCCCGGCTCGTCGATGAATTTCTTCTTCACCTTCTGCTCGAACTTCTCCACTTTTTTAATAGCATTCTCCGCCGGTTCATTGAACCAGTCGGCCAGCATCTGGGCATAGACGCCGTATTTGAGTAACTTGTCGGTAATACCCTCGCCAGTCGTCTCGCCCTTCGTATCGGCAACACTGGGCGCGTAACTGGTGACGATGGCGCACTTACCCTTCAGTTCACTCTTGGCAAACAGCTCATAGAATTTACACGCCTCGTAAATACTGCCCGCCACCAGCATCGCATTACCGTGGCCGTCCATCAAGCGCGGCTTGGTGCTCATGTCCATCAGGATGTCGGCAACGATCTTCTCCAGCCTATCCTGACTGGACAGTACCCGCTGCATCGTTCCCCACTTCTGCTTGAGCTGCGCCTTGGCCAGGTCGTTCAGTTCCTTGGTCTTGGCCTCGAACCACTTGTCGATCTTGTCCTTGTTGGTCAGCGTCTGGTCGATATCTCGCGCCTCGTAGCGCAAATCCAGCACCACGCCCTCGCGCACCGCCTGGTCGAACTTATAGGTGTGGATGTAGCAGCCAAAGACGTCAATACTCTTCTGCTTGTCCGCTTTCAACAGCGGCGTACCGGTGAAACCGAAAAACAGCGCATTGGGCAGCAGCGCCTTCATCGCTTTGTGCAGGTCTCCGCTCTGGGTACGGTGGCACTCATCCACAAACACATGAATGTCGCCCTTGGCCTTGAAATCCGGTGGCAGCTTCTGAATGGCTTCGATGAACGCCTTGGTTCCCTCGTCACCATCCGCTTCGCCATTCCCATTGCTGCCAAATTTATGCACCAGGGAGCACAGCAATGATTCCGTGGTGCCGTTCAACTTGCCTATCAGGTCGTCACCGCTGGTGGTGCGACAAATCTGCTCATTGACGCCGAGAAACACCTTCTCAATCTGCTCGTCCAGCTCGGTGCGGTCGGTGATGATCAGTACCCGCGCACCCTCCCGGTTCTCCCGTATCCACTTGGCCAGCCACACCATAGTCAGCGACTTGCCACTGCCCTGAGTGTGCCAGATGATACCGCCCTCACGACGACGGACAAAATCCTGCGCCGCCTTGACGCCAAAATACTGGTTCTGGCGACACAGCTTCTTAGTGCCAGCATCGAATACCACGAAGTCATGGATCAACTCCAGCAACCGTGACTTGGTGCACACCTGCAACAGGTGGCGGTCCAACAGGTTTGGCTCACCGACGTAAGGCCCACTGTCTTCCACCCACCGCAGGTAATACTTTTCCGATGTCTGAATGGTGGCGTAGCGCAGCCCTTCGGTGTCATTGCCCGCCATCACCCACTGCATGGTCGAGAAAAAGGGCTGGATGAATTCCATCTTCTGGTTGTCCAGATTCTGGCGAATGCCCTCGGCCACCGACACGGTGGATCGCTTCAACTCCAGCACCCCCAGCGCGATGCCGTTGATGTAGATCACCACATCCGGACGCTTGGTGCTGGCCTTGACATCTACACCCTTGACCGTGACTTCTTCGGCTATGGCAAAGTGGTTGTTCTCCGGGTGCTTCCAGTCAATCAGCCAGACCGTGACCTTTTTTTCGCCCGCGCCGGACTGCACCTTGACGCCATAACGCAGCTTGACATAAACCTCCTTGTTGCGGTCGTAGATACTCTTACTGGTATCCGTCGCCACCCTGTTCAGCTCATGCAGCGCTCGGGTGATAAGCGTCTCGCTCACGCCCTGCTTTGTCAACCAGTCGCACAGCAGGGTCACCTCGATATTGCGGTTGTCGAGGTCAGTCATGTCGCCGAGGTAGTCGTAGTTGAGCCGCTTGCGGAACAACTCAACGACGCGGGCTTGAGTCTGTCGCTCTCTCTGGCCGATATTAGATGTTTGCATGTTCTTGTTTGTCCGTTGTTATTTGAACAACTGAAAGTAGTCGTCAAAGAGATACATCTTGCCCCGTTTGCCGCCGGTAATCTCTTTCAGGATGCCGAATTGCTCCAGGTCTGCAATCAGTTTGTAGGCTGAGGCCGGAGAAATGCCCGCCACCTCTCCGACCTTGGCGGCGTCTATCATCGGTCGTTGATACAGGTAATTGACGATTTTCTGGGCGTTTGCTGTTCTACTGCCAAGGGTTTGGATCTGTGCCTCTACCTGTTTTTGCAGTTTGAGAATATTATCAAAGGTAGCTATGCCGCTTTTAGCGGTTTCGATAATGCCCACCAGAAAAAACTTGAACCATTGCAACAAATCGTTTTTTTCCCGCACTCGCATCAGATTGTCATAATAATGGCTGCGGTTGCGCTCGAAGAAATCAGACATATACAACACCGGTTGCTTCAGCATTCCTTTGCTGATCAGATACAGGGTAATCAGCAGGCGCCCCACCCGGCCATTGCCATCAAGAAAGGGATGGATGGTCTCAAACTGATAATGCACCAGGGCAATCTTTAACAGCTCGGGGAAATAGAGGGTGTCGTTATGCAAAAACTGCTCAATATCGCCGATGAGCTCAGCAATGGAGGTGTGGACCGGCGGCACGAAGACCGCATCGTTGATCGTGGCCCCGCCAATCCAGTTCTGGCTGTGCCTGAAGTCACCAGGTTGCTTGTGAGTGCCGCGCACGCCTTGCATCAAGGTCTTGTGAGTCTCCCGGATCAATCGCGCCGAAAAGGGCAAAGCCTGCAAGTTGGCAATCGCCTCATTCATGGCCGCCACATAGTTCTGCACCTCTTCCCAGTCGTCCCTTTTATCCAGGGCCACATCCTCCTTTTCCAGCAGGGCCTCTTCCATGTTGGTCTGAGTGCCCTCAATCCTGCTGGATTGGGTGGCCTCCTTCAACACATGCATCTTGATGAACAGGTCGATATTGGGGATGTAGTCCGAATACATATCCAGCCGTCCCAGCTCTCGATCCGCCTGACCCAGCAAGTGAATCAGCTCCATGTTGTCAAGCTGCCAAGCGCGATTGATCGGAGTGGGCTGAAAGCTCTTGTAATGCCCTTGCTGGACATAATGGCCGGATTGAAAATTTTTCATCGGAATGGACTCATCGTGAAAGTAAAATAAGCAGGACCTCTATTTTAGATTTCTCATAAAAACTAAAATAGAGCGAGGCGGTATTTTAGTTTTTGCACAGGTGATCAAGAAACATTGACGGCAAGCAGCTATCCTGTGGTCTGTTCTCAGGTTCATTGATAGAGAGTTATACTGTCGTATACACCAAAGTCCGTATAACTTCCCATCCATCTCATACCAACCGAATCCTTCCGGTCAGCAGTTCCTGCATCATGCCCTGCTTGAGGGCGCGGGTCTTGTCACGGCGGGCTTCCAGGGTGGCCAACTCGGTGTCCATGTCGGAGAGAACGGTGGCGATGGCGGCTTGTTCTAAAAATGAAGGTGAGCCGATTTCGAGCGGCATCAAGTCAACTGCATGAATGTGGGGTTGTGCCCCACCAGTCTGTGCCTTGTAAATTGCCGCCTGCTTCAACTGTAATTGGAAGTAGATAAACTCGATTGAGTATTCTTTGCCTTCGCTAATGGTGGAGCAATCCGAGGCGAAGATAGGCATATTAAAGAACGCGACATAGCCTGCACTTGCTCCAGACGCACTCACGGTGATCGTTTTGCCCGCACGATTAGGCATATTGTGAAAATAAGCAGGCTTCTTGCCGCCAGCAATTACCGGGACCTCTCCACAGATCGCATCGTTTTCCGTGATTAGCTGCCCCTTTCTGATCGCGACCATATCCCCCAGCCGCTTCACCTCCCACTCCCCGCTAAACCCCGGCAGGCGGGTCTGGCCGGTGAGGAGTTGCTGCATGGCAGCCTGTTTGAGGTCGCGCTTCTTGGCGATGAACTGGTCGAGCTTGGCAAGCAGTCCATCTACATCCGACAGCGCAGCGGCGATGGCGCATTGCTCGGGCGACGGAGGCAACCGAATGGCAATCTCCAGCAGCTTCTCAGGTGAAGTATGCTTTACCTTCGTTCCGGCAGCGGTCTCTCGAACCTTTGCCCGGTAGCTCGGCGAATTAAAAACGTTGACCAAATAGTTCAGTTCGATTTCGGACGAGAGAATCTTCACTCTACCAAGTCGTTGGTTGTGAAGATAGCCATGCTCCTTTGGAATTACCGCTGCGCTTCCAAGCAATCCGTCCGCTTGTTCGGTCATGGCAACAATTACGTCGCCGGGTTGGAGAACGTACTCGCTGGGAACGGGGCCAATGTAATATTTCTGTTTCTCGCCAATGTCTCGGAATCCTCCCACTTCATAGAAGTGGCCAGGTGTTGTCAGGCGAAAAGGACCATAGCTTGCGAAGTGCTGGCTTGCAAAAGCAAAGCCGTGCGCAATGCCAATCTTTCCTTTTAAAGGAGTTGCTTCCCAATCCTCCGGGATGACACCCGCCTCAGTCTGCTTGTACCCCGGCCTCACTTCCATACAAAACCCATCTTCTTCAGGTGCTCGTTCACGCGGTCGGCAAAGGTTTCCACTTCCTCGGCCATTCTTGGCATCGGCGTGGCATAGCGTTCGGCCAATTGCTTGATGCGCCCGGTGAGCACCTGACTGACGCGATCCAGTTCGCCCTGCACGCTGGTGGCCAGTGCGGCCAGCCATTTCTCGCCCACCACCAGGGTCTTGATTTCGGCCTCGCTCAGTTGCCTGTATTTGGCGGCAACCTTGGCGTCCAGCGCCTTTTGCGCGTCCTTCACCTTCTTGCTGGCGGCGGCCTCCTTGTCGATCAGGGCCGCATAGGCTTCCAGTATCTTGAGTTCGTCTTTGGCGTCCTTGTCATCCTTGATCGTTTTCAGCCGCTCCTTGACGCTCTTGGCGCTGAGCTTCCCTTTGTCGGTCTTGCCTTCGGCCAGCAATCCATCCTCGCCGCCGTGTTCCTCGTCCATCTCCTCCATCTCGCGACTGATGGCATCGCGCCCGGCTTCGAGCTGTTCAATGGCAGCCAAATCGGCGGCGAAATAACGGGAGACGATCAGCGCGGGCGGAATCAGGTCGACGTTGGGCTTGCCGTCCTGCATCGCTTTCCAGCCGTCGCTGACGACCATCCAGGCATCGTCCTGCATCGTCTCGGCCCAATAGTCCAGCAGGTGCTGATAAACGCCGTAGGGGTCGATCAGTGAGGCGATACCATCCGAACTGCGGAAGGTTTCCAGCAGGCTTTCCGAAAGGGTCTCGATCAGCACCTTGGGACGGTCGCCGATCTGGATGCCTGTGAGCAGCGGCGTATTGGTCGCTTTCCAGGCGCCGAACAACTGGGTGACTTGCTTGTTGAAGGCGGTGAATTCGGGGTGGCCGAAGATGGCAGCCTTGACTTGACTGGCTTCGACCCTGGGTTGGCTGTAGCCGGGGCGGTCTGCATCGACAAAGAGCTCGCGGCGCACGTTGGGGAGAACCTGCCAGTAGGCGGCAAGGCCGTCAATATCGGCGTTGGGGATGCCGCCCTTGAGGTGGGCCTCAATGTCCTGCAAGTCTTCAGGGGAGGAAGAGTCGATGTAGCGCGGCAGGTTCAGGTTGAAGTCGTTGGCCTCAACCTCGGCCAGCGGCACCATGCGCGAATACTTGGGTGTTTCCAAATGACGGGTAAAGGTATCAACGATCTTGTGGATGTCCTGGGCTCGCAGGCGATTCTTGTTGCCGTCCTTGATAAAGCCCTTGCTGGCATCGACCATAAAGATACCCTTGCGCCCGGCTGCGCCTTCCTTGTCCAGCACGATGATGCAGGCAGGGATACCGGTGCCGTAGAACAGGTTGGCGGGCAGACCGATGATGCCCTTGATGTATCCCTGCTGGACGATACGCTTGCGGATGACCGCCTCTGCCCCGCCCCGGAACAGCACGCCGTGCGGGTGAATGACCGCGCCCTTGCCGGTGCTCTTGAGAGAGGTGAGGATATGCAGCAGGAAAGCATAGTCGCCGTTCTTGGCCGGGGGGATGCCGTATGCAAAGCGACCATAGAGATCGTTGACCGGATCCAGACCGCTGGTCCAGTTCTTGTTGGAGAACGGGAAATTGGCAACCACATAGTCGAAGGTCTTGAGGCCACCGGCATCGTTCTTGAAGTGCGGGTGCGCAAGCGTGTTGTCTTGCCAAATTTCGGCTGTCGGGCAGTCGTGCAGTACCATATTCATCCGCGCCATGGCGGAGGTGGCGTTGTCCATCTCCTGACCGTAGAGCGCCAAATCCAGTCCGGTGCGACTCTTGGCTTCATCATGGGCTTTCAGAAGCAGCGAACCGGAGCCACAGGTGGGATCGTTGATGCTCTGGTCGGCACGGGTGGCTTTGCCCAGATCGATGACCATGGCCATGATGCGCGAGACTTCCGCTGGGGTGTAGAACTGGCCTTTGCTCTTGCCGGACTGGGTGGCAAAGTGGCGCATCAGGTATTCGTAGGCATCGCCCAACAGGTCGTCGCCCTCGGCCCGGTTACGCCCGAAATCCAGCCCCTCGAAGATGGCCACCAGCTTGGTGAGCAGGTCCACCATGGCCTGCGCCTTGCCAAGCTTTTCCTCGTCATTGAAGTCGGCGACGTTGATCGCTCCCTTGAGGGAGTCATTGGCGTCGGCCAGCCTGCCTATGATCTTGTTGACCTTGTCGCCGATCTCCTTGTCGCCCTTGGCGGCCACCATGTCGGCAAAAGAGCCGCCTGCTGGCACGTCGATCAGAGCGTTGGGATCACCGGCGTATTTATCGGAGACGTATTTGACAAACAGCAGGACCAGCACATAGTCCTTGTATTGCGAGGCATCCATGCCGCCGCGCAGTTCGTCACAGCTCTGCCAGAGAGAACTGTAGAGTTCAGATTTCTTGATGGCCATGAACTACCTATTGATGGAGGTCAGAATTATCTGCTGTTTTTTGTCCGGTGGGTGCCGTTGAATGCAGATAACCCGAACCAAAACTCAATTTAACTGTCTTTATGATGTATCAATAACTATCTTCTTTCACAAGGGAATTGAATAATTATCATAGGGTTGCGTGGGGACATCAAGAGGTCCGCGGCCAGCAACAACTGATTACCGACAAAAAGTGTATTACCCCAGTTTTTGCGAAACAGATTTCCAATCGAATCCACCATAAGGGTAAGCTTCTGCATTCTCATAGGCATTGCAACATTTACCAGCTGCACCTGTTCACTAAGCAGTGCAACCCATTTATCTCTCATGGTTTTATTGTTCATTATAGTGTTGTATTTTCCTTCAATATATCTACATCATTTTGTTTTTATTTTTTAACAGCGTCGGCACTGACAATTTCACTGGTCAGCGGGATTTTAACTCCCCGGAGTTTCTTCCAAGACCTGAAAAATTATTTCCAAAATTTGGGGGAAATCAAAGGGCTTGGTGATGAGGCGACAGGGCCCGATGTCGGCAGCTTCCTTCATGTTTTCGAATAAATCTCGCTCACTGTAGTATTTCCCTGTCATGATAATAAACCGGGAAACAGGAGAGTTGTTTTTAATCTTTTTAATCAGTTCGACACCGTTCATGTCAGGCAGTCCCAGATCAATGAGACAAAGATCATAATAAGGGAATGCCGCAATTTTTTCTAAAGCCTTTAATGCTGTGGAGGCAGTTGTAACGTCTACAGACTCGGATTTCAAAACCTCAGCCAAGCTGAAGAGAATCAAGGATTGATCGTCCACTATGAGAATATGTTTTTTCATAATAAAATATCTGGTATGTTATAAGGAAGAGATCTGCTTTTCGTGGCAGTGAAAAATACCTGGCCAAATTACCATACGCCTTTCCATATGCGTATGAGTTTTTCATGGTGTTGCTTCCAGATGCCTTCAGGAGTATCTCAACGAATTTTGTTACCATTTTACTCGGAGGTTCAGGGAACCCAACTTCCGCTACATTTGTGCTCAACGCATGCCTTGCTCATGTGCCAGTTCATATTGATGAGCTTCATGCATAGCTATCACACTCTTCAATACTCTCTTTTTAAAAAATTATGAAAAAAATTTGGGAACAGAGATATTTATTGGCATTGCTGTCAGTCTGGAGCCTTCTTATTGCTGCTTCAGCCATCTGGAATCTGCATGAAAATTACCGTAGTAATTACGATAAGGCCCTTATTGAGGCAAGGACTATTTTTGAACACAATCTGGCATATCGTCGCTGGAACAGCATGCATGGCGGTGTCTATGCCAAAGTCGGGGACATAAACAAGCCTAATCCTCACATTATGCTCAGCGAGCGTGATATCACCCTTCTCAATGGCACCAGGCTGACCATGATCAATCCTTTCCAGATGACCAAGCAGGCCTATGATCTCTTAAGGCAGCAATCTCCTGACCTAGCAGTCCTAAACAGAACCATAAGTCTTAATCCCCTCAATCCAGAAAACACTCCTGACAAATGGGAGGCCAAGGGGCTCCGCGGTTTTGAAGAGGGGAAAGGCCCCTTAAGTGAGATCACGACCATTAACGGCGCCCCCTATATGCGCCTGATGTCTCCCTATATAACAGAAGAGAAGTGTTTACCTTGCCATGAGCAACAAGGCTATAAGGCAGGAGATGTCAGGGGCGGAATGAGCATTGCCGTACCCATGCAGCCATACTATGATTCTGCTGCTGCCGGCCGTAAAATTATTATGACAACCCATATGTTTCTTTGGTTGCTCGGCATGGTCACCATCATGCTCTTTTTTTCAGGTCTACGAAATTATAAAATCGCCATCAAGGATAAAGAAGAAAAATTTCGTATCGTTTCCGAATTCGCTTATAACTTTGAATATTGGATTAATGAAAAAAAACAACTTGCCTTCATCTCCCCATCCTGCGAACGTATAACCGGTTATACCAGAAAGGAGTTTGAACAAAATGAAAACTTGATGTTCGATATGATTCATCCTGATGACAAGGACATGTGTAAAACGCATCTTATCGATTTCCAGGAACCGCCTCTTAACGATATCCAATACCGCATCATTGCTAAGGATGGTACTGTCCGTTGGCTGTCGCACACCTGCACCCCCATTTATGTTAATGGCCAGTTTCTCGGACGCCGAGGAAGCAACAGAGACATCACGGACCACAAACGAATGAAAGAAGAGCTTATGCAGGCGAGGAAAATTGAAGAACTTGGCCATTTTGCCGCCGGTGTCGCTCATGATTTTAACAACGTCCTTACCTCCATATCAACATTCTCCCATCTGATGATGGACGAGATCAAGGAAGAAGACACTCTCCTCCACGACCATATCAATCACATCATCATTGCCGCAAAACTGGGTCAGCATCTGACCTCCAACCTCCTTATGTTTGGCCGTAAACGAAGTACCAACTTAAAGGCTGCCAACCTCAATGCAATCATCCACAATATAGAAAGTGTTATCCACTCGCTGCTGACTGAAGGAATTAACTGCGGGATAACGCTTACCGATGAAAAACCGCAGATCAAAGCTGATCCGCACCAGGTTGAACAGATAATCATCAATCTGGTCACCAATGCCAGGGATGCAATGCCCCAGGGAGGAGAGTTGTCCATTGCCACAAAAATGATTTCTCTTCACCAGGAACGTACCGGAAAGTTAAGGAATATTCCGGCCGGCAGCTATGTGGTCCTCAGTGTTACCGACACGGGTTCCGGCATTACCGAAAAGAATCTGGCCACTATCTTCAAGCCTTTTTATTCCACAAAGGCCAGCAACAAGGGCACAGGACTTGGCTTGTCTATCATTGACAACATTATCAAACAACACAATGGTATTATCGACATTGATACGGTCCTGCAACAGGGAACGACCTTTCACATATACTTTCCGCTTCTTGCAGATCAAGAAGACGAATGCCCGAATCACAAGTGTCAGCCCATGAAAAAAACCGGCCCAAAAGGGTGTACTCTCCTGCTGGTAGATGATGACTGGCTTTTAAGAAAATCTCTACAAGTTTTTCTCCAACAACAGGGATATACTATTCTTACCGCCGCAGATGGCGATGAGGCAATCAGTACCTACAAAGAGCACAAGGGTCATATCGATATGATCATTCTTGATGTGATAATGCCAAAAAAGAACGGCAGCCAGGTATATAATCTCCTGAAAGAAGAGAATCCACAGTTGAAAGTTCTCTTTATCAGCGGGTCTTCTGATACGATTCTCAAAGAAGAAAAGATATTGGATAACGAATTAGACTTCCTGGCCAAACCCCTGGACATGAAGACTTTTTGCTCGAAAATTGAGGAAATATTAATGAAAGACAACGCCGTCTAAAAAGCCCTGCTCCCTGAGAGAGAAGGTGGCCGAAGGCCGGATGAGGAAGAGCAGCGGGATGTGTCATTCAACTCAACACTATGGCAAATAACGCACCCCAACTGGTCATTTCACCCACCTTTTAACGAAACCACCAACTCCATCTGCAAGTAATTGTTTTCTTAGTTTAACCAGGTTAACCTTATTGCCCGGTTCTATCTTTCTGAATGTTCACAGAAACATACAGTTTTCCAGGCTTAACACCAAAAATATTTTTCCAAAAATATAAAAAATATCACTCATTTTCTGGAATTATGCAGTACAAAACACTGTTATCTGATGCAAGGTATGTTTTTTGCTTACATGTTTGTTTATTGTCAGAAAATGATAAACAGAAGCACTCATATATTTGGATTAGATGCGGCAGAGTTTCATATTTATAGATTCGTTAAAATTAAAACTGGGAGGAAAAATGGTGGGGATCAAAGAAACTGGCAAAAAATCTGTAGTTCGGCACATTATGCTTGGTGTCTTATGCATGTCTTGTCTTTTAACGACAGGATTTGTATCTACGGCACAGGCAGCAGACAAAGATATTCAGCCAAAAACAACGGCGGTAGAGGGACAAATACCGGTGCTCTCAAGCAGCGACTGCATCAAATGTCACGCAAAAGCACCTAAGGATATTGCCGAAAAAGGCGGGGCCCATAAAACCGAGGTGACATGTACAGACTGTCATGTCGGACATCCCCCCAATGTCAAAGACATAATACCTCAATGCAGCAAATGTCACAGCGGCAAGAGCCATTATGAGCTTGCAGGATGTCTGCAGTGCCATTCCAATCCACACACCCCTCTTGAACTCAACCTGGCCAAAAATCTTACCGCGCCTTGCTTGACCTGCCATGAACCACAAAAGGTCCAGCTCAATCAATTCAAGAGCCATCACAGCACCTTTGACTGCACCACCTGTCACACCAAACATGGGTTCATTCCAGAATGCATGAGTTGTCATCAGGGACATACGCCGACGATGGTTCAGGCAGACTGCAAGAATTGCCATAAAGCGCACATGCCCCTGGAAGTTACCTATAATAAGGATACGGATTCCAAACAATGTGCGGGCTGTCACAAAGAGGCCTTTGACCTGTTGATGGCCACCAAGACCAAACATCATGACGTCAGCTGCGCATCCTGTCATAAGGATAAACACAAAACGGTTCCCCACTGCGAAGATTGTCATGGGGTTCCCCATCCAGCCGGCATCATAGCGAAATTTCCAAAGTGTGGTGGTTGTCATAATATTGCCCATGATCTGAACAATGTTACCGAACATGCTGCGAAAACGACCACGCCTAATATCAAGCCTGATATGAAAAGCAGCAAGTCTAATGTGAAAAAAAAATAACTCATTGACAAACATGATCAACGGGAGCCAACACATATCTGTAGAAGTGTTGGCTCCCATTGTCTTTCCAGTTAATCAATAAAATTTAGGTGACAAGATGAAACGAGATAAGTGGATGAAAAGTGCTGGCTGCGCAATGGCTGCTGGCGTGCTATTGCTCATATCAGTCTGTGGAGTCCAGGCAGCGGAAGCTACCCCTGTGGTTCCTGAGCAGCAGGCAAAGCTCAACACCGAAGCACAACAAAGCAAGGCTGAAACAGCCTTGGATCCTTACCAGGATGAGATAAAACCTTTAACCGTTACCCAATGCGGTCAATGCCATCCGGCAATTTTTCAGAGAATAAAAGAGAAAGGGAAGCGTCATCGTTTCCAATGCCAGAAATGCCATCAACAATTACATTCGTTTAATCCGCTGAAACAAAACTGGGCAGAAATTATGCCCCAGTGCGGCAATTGCCATAAAGAGCCTCCCCATGGCAAGGCCTTTACCGCCTGCCTGGATTGCCACAAAGACCCCCACACGCCATTGACAATAGCGCTGGATAAAAACCTGGTGGCGTCCTGTGGAAATTGCCATACAGGCCCTCAGGCACAACTGACTCAATTCCCCAGCGCCCATAGCAAACAGGGGTGTACCGCCTGTCACTCAAGTCACGGCCTGATTCCTTCATGCATGGATTGCCATAAGCCCCATATTGCTGACCAACCCCTGGCCGCGTGCAAGTCTTGCCATCCAGTCCACAAACCTAAAGAAATCGCCTATAACAGCACAGAAACATCCAATGCCACCTGTGGTTCTTGTCATGGGAGTGTATTCAAGGAATGGTCTGGTACGACAAGCCTCCATGGCAAGGTTAACTGTGCCCAGTGCCATGACAAACATGGCAAGGTTCCTGACTGCCGGCAATGCCATAAAGCGCCCCATGACGCAAAAATCTTGCAGAAGTTTCCTAAATGCCTTGATTGTCATATAAATGTGCACAATCTACCGACAAAGAAAAAATAAGGTTTGAAGGAACAAACTTAGGCTGGAAGCGGAGGGGGAATTGCCATTTCCCCTCCGCTTTCGACAAGTTATTGTATCAGTAAAAAACAAACGCCATAGAGATATACATCCCGCCATCGACAGGGTAAGCGCCTGTTCGCTCCGCATAACCACCTCCCGTCACAAGACAAATCAAATTTACAGAAACAATAGTACACTGCCGCAGAAATGCAGTTCTCCGTTTTGCGGAGATCTGAGACGCCAACCCTCTTTGTTAAAAGCCTGTCCGTAAACAGGCCTTTTCTGTAACACCCAACACCAACATCCTTACGCCAAAAGTAGTTCAGTGAAGAATATCTTTGAAATATCAATGAAAAATATCATAGGATATAAACAGGGAAACAAGGATGTAACCTTGCCCTCCACACATGGGCACGACAAGGATTCAGAACAACAGGAAAATTCTCAAGGTGCGTTATGACGACGGACACAAAGAGCAAAACGGTGGTGGTTCGGAGCATAGCAGACTGGATGCTGCCAACAGCCCTTTGTGCAGGGTTGGCTTTCTCTCTTCTGGGCTCCCTGGTTTTGCACGGGTTCTTCCAGGAATGGCGCGGGGTCTCTCTCTCCCTTCACTCCACCCTGGAAATGGGAGGAGCCGGGCTCGGACTCGTGCTGGCGGTCTTCATTCTGTTTTCAAAACAGAAGTTTTTGCCTTCTCACCGCATGTGGATTGCCTGTGCCCTGATCGCTATGACTGTGCTGGACATTTTCCATAGCAGCGTCCCCGCCGGCAATTCGTTCGTCTGGTTGCACAGTCTGGCCGTGCTTGGGGCCGGCCTTTTCTTCCCTCTGGTATGGTTCCCTGAAGCCCCTGTGTCCCGTGGAACTGCCCTGACTGCCGCCGGTGCGGTCTTTATCTTTGCAACCATCATTGGCATATTTTCGATCACATACCCGCAGAGCCTTCCGGCCATAATGACAGGTGGCGCATTCACGCCCCTGGCCAAAATCATCAACCTGACCGGCGGTGGGCTGACCCTGCTCGCCGCACTCGGCTTTGCCATCAGATATCACACAAGCAGGAACCATGAAGAACTGCTCTTTCTTTTGCTATGTCTCCTTTTCGGGTGGGCCGGGGCTGTTTTCCCCCTGTCTGAACCCTGGGACGCGGAGTGGTGGTTCTGGCACCTGCTGCGCCTCGGCGGATACCTCTTCGCCTTCTGGCTGACATTCATCACTTTCCGGAGTTCCCAAGACGAATTGGTTCGCGCCCACGGCGAACTCGACACCCTTTTTCACATGGCGGTTGACGGCAAACGGCTAGTGGATCGCAATTTTAACCAACGGCGAACCAATGACACGTTCATCGCCATGTCCGGCGTGGCCAAGGAAGATGCAGAGAGGATGAAATGCCACGAAGTTTTCAGCGGGCCCTTGTGCAACACCGACGAATGTCCGATCAGACAGTTTGAGGCTGGGGTGGCGGGACCCATCGAACGGGAAATTACTAAGACCAGGCGCGACGGCAAGCAGGTGGTGTGCCTTTCAAAGGTCGCACGGCTCAACGCCCCGGATGGCTCTTTCAGCGGGATCATTGAAAGCTTTCTCGACATCACCGACCGCAAACGAGCCGAGGATCAACTTGGACAAGTAGCCGCGTTGAAAACCGCCCAAAACATGCTCTCCGACCTGATGCGCAGTGACCAATCACTGGACACCCTGGCCCGGAACATCATCACCTTTCTCTGTCAGCAGTTGAAGGCCCAGACAGGGATCATCTACCTGGCGGACGAAGAAGGCACCCTCAGACTGGCAGCTGGCTTTGCCTACAGGCACAAGGATCATCTGGCCAGCGAGTACAGGCCAGGCGAGGGGCTTGTGGGCCAGGCGGCCCTTGAAAAGAAGGAGATCGTTCTTGCTGACGTACCGGAGAACTACTTCACCATCGAGTCCGGACTTGGCGAGACAATTCCCCATCACATCTGCGTAAAACCCATTGTCCATAACGACAAGGTCACGGCGGTTATCGAGCTGGGAACGCTGCAACAATTCGACGCATCCCTGTCACAGTTCCTGAATACAGTAAGCGAGAGCATCGCGGTCGCCATCGAGAGTTCGCAGAGCAGGATGAAGCTGGCGGCAACACTAGCGGAGTCCCAGGGGCTGACTGAAGAACTCCAGGCCCAGCAAGAAGAGCTCAGGGCCGCCAACGAGGAACTGGAAGAGCAAAGCCAGCAGTTACATGAATCGGAAGAAATACTTCGGACCCAGCAGGAGGAGCTTGAGGTCACCAATGAAGAACTGGGCGAGAAGAACGATCTGCTGGAGCGGCAGAAGCAGGAGGTCGAGCGTGCACGAAAGGAGATCGAAGAGAAGGCCGAGGCGCTGGCGCTGGCCAGCAAGTACAAATCAGAATTTCTGGCAAACATGTCCCACGAGCTGCGCACCCCGCTCAACAGTCTGCTCCTCCTGGCGCAAGGACTTGAACGCAACAGGGAGGGCAACCTGACCGAGGAACAGGTTGAATCAGCACGGATCATCCGTGGCAGCGGCAGCGACCTGCTGACCCTCATCAACGAGATCCTGGACCTGTCGAAGATCGAAGCCGGACGTACAGACATGCAGCTTGGCACGGTTAGGATCAGCGACCTGGCCGAAGGGGTACATGACTCGTTTCAGCACCTGGCCGCCGAAAAAGGCCTCGATCTCAAGATCGTTATGACCGACGACGTCCCGGTCGAGATATCGAGCGACCGCAAGCGCGTGGAGCAGATCATCCGCAACCTCGTGTCCAATGCCCTCAAGTTCACGGAAACAGGAGGTGTTACCGTCACCTTCGGCCGCCCTGCCACCGGAACCAATTTATCTGGAAGCACTCTTTCGGCGAAAGGCTGTCTGGCCGTAGCGGTCAAAGACACCGGCATCGGCATTGCCCCGGAGCAGCACCAGATCGTCTTCGAGGCCTTCCAGCAGGCGGATGGCAGCACCTCAAGAAAGTATGGGGGCACCGGACTTGGACTTTCCATCTCCAGGGAGCTGGCAGGCTTGCTGGGCGGAGAGATCCAACTGGAGAGTAAATTAGGCACTGGAAGTACCTTTACCCTATACCTGCCAATCGAACTAGCCGCCAGAAAGCAGAAAATAGAAACACCCGCGCCAGATGGAGCACAAGAGGTGGCGGCTGAAACGGAGAAGCAGAGCGTCCAGTTGCAGGTTCCAGACGATCGCGACAGCATCGCGCCATTTGACCGAGGCATGCTGGTCATCGAGGACGATCCGAACTTCGCCCGGCTGCTGTACAATAAGTGCCATGAAAAGGGGTTGAAATGTCTGGTTGCGCCGACCGGTGAGGCGGGGCTGGAGCTGGCAACGAAATACCTTCCCTGTGCGGTGATTCTCGACCTCCACCTTCCCGGCATGGACGGCTGGAAAGTGTTGAGTGCACTCAAGGAGAACACGCACACCCGGCACATCCCGGTGCACATCATCTCCGCTGAAGAGGCCTCGACCGAGTCGCTGCGCAAGGGTGCTGTCGGCCATATCACCAAACCGGTCAATCAGGAAGAACTGGAAGAGGCCTTTCGGAAACTCGACAAGATGGCGACCGGAAAGCCGAAACGTCTGCTGGTGGTGGACGACGATCCGGCAATACGCCGCGAGACTGTGAAACTGATCGGCAACGGGGTTGTCAAGACGGACGAGGCCGGAAGCGGTGAAGAGGCCATGGCCGCGCTTCGCTCTGGAGGATACGACTGCGTGGTCCTGGATCTGGAGCTGCCGGACATGGACGGCGGCGAACTGCTGGCGCAACTCGAAAACGAAGGGGTGACGCTTCCCCCCGTGATTGTTTACACCGCCCGTGATCTCACCCTGGACGAAGAATCGCTCCTCCGCGAGCGTGCCGAGTCCATCGTCATCAAGGATGTCCGTTCCCAGGAGCGGCTGCTGGACGAGGTGTCACTCTTCCTGCACCGGATCGTAAGCCAGATGCCCGAGAAGAAACAAAAGATCATCCAGAATCTCCATGACATGGTGACCATATTAAAGGATAAAAAAGTGCTGGTGGTGGACGATGACATGCGGACAACGTTCGCCGTGGCCCGCCTTCTGGCAGAGAACGGCATGAAGCCGATAAAAGCGGCAAACGGCGAGAAGGCCTTGCAGCTTCTCGATGAACACCCGGACATGGATCTGGTGCTGATGGATATCATGATGCCGGTGATGGACGGCTATGAGACTATGCAGCGAATACGGGCCCAGAAGAGGTTTCACAACCTGCCAATCCTCGCCCTCACGGCCAAGGCGATGCCGGAAGACCGCAAAAAGTGCCTGGCCGCAGGCGCCAATGATTACCTGCCCAAGCCGCTGGACCAGGATCGGCTGTTCTCCATGATGCGGGTCTGGCTTTGCCGCTAACCACAGAAGGAAGAAGAAAACAAAGATATGAAGACTTCCGAGAGTGAGCATACCGAGATCGACCTCCTGCTGGAGACGATCTACCAGCGCTACGGCTATGACTTTCGCTCCTATGCCCGGGCCTCCATCGAGCGCCGAATCAGGCAGTTCTTGTCAAATGCCGGGTGCGCATCAGTGGCGGAGATGATTCCAAGAGTCGGTGATGACGACGCGTTCGCCTCTCGCCTGATCCGCTATTTCTCCATTTCCGTGACCGAGATGTTCCGCGACCCCTTGGTCTATCGGGCCGTGCGGGAAGAGGTGGTGCCGCTGCTTCGGACCTGGCCGCATTGCAAGATCTGGCATGCCGGATGCGCCACCGGCGAGGAAGTCTATTCGCTGGCTATTGTGCTCAGGGAGGAAGGCATCTACGACCGGGCAACCATCTACGCCACCGACTTCAACAACAAGGCCCTGGATCGTGCCCGCGAGGGTATTTATGAAATGGACAAGATCCAGGAAGCCACCAGGAACTACCAGCAGGCGGGCGGTAAGAGATCATTATCGGAGTATTACCACGCCCGGTACAAAGCGGCGGTCATGGACAGCTCCCTCAAGGAACGGGTGGTCTTTTCCAGCCACAACCTGGCCTCGGACAGCGTATTCGGCGAGATGCACCTTATCTTCTGCCGGAACGTGCTCATCTACTTCAACCGTGACCTGCAGAACCGGGTCCTGGGTCTCTTCACCGAAAGCCTGGTACATGGCGGCTTCCTGTGCCTCGGCACCAAAGAAGACCTCCGGTTTACCGATTTCAGGGACCGGTACGAGGTCGTGGATGACAAGGCCCGTATTTATAAAAAGAAGGACAGGTCATGAGGACGAAGGACTCGCCACAGCCGCCATGCTCCGGATGCCACGAAGCTGTCGTCATGGGCGGTTCTGCAGGAGGGTTCAAGGCGTTTTCCGCCATCCTTTCGGCCCTTTCCCCGGATTTCTCGCTCCCAATCCTGGTGGTCCAACATCTGCGTCCCGACGATGACGGCTTATTTGCCCGGCATCTGGCAAGCACTATGAGACTCCCGGTGATCGAGCCCTGTGACAAGCAACGGATCGAGCGTGGGCATGTGTATGTCGCACCTGCCAACTACCATATGCTGGTGGAACAGAGCGGGACAATCGCCCTGTCCGTGGACGACAAGGTCAACTGGTCAAGACCAGACCATCCATTGATGTGCTCTTTGAGAGCGCAGCCCTGGCCTGGGGAGAACGGGTGATTGCAATCCTTCTCTCCGGTGCAAATGATGATGGCGCCGCCGGTATGCTGACAATCAAAGAGTCCGGCGGCCTGACCATTGTCCAGGATCCGGCTACGGCCGAATACCCGGTCATGCCCCAGGCGGCGATTGACAGCGGGGCCGTGGACGAGGTCCTGTCAGTGGAAGAGATAGGGCGGCAACTTGTCGAACTCGGACGCCGCAATGTTAAAGAATTGTCGTCTGGAACAACTTAAATTTACATATCCAAATTAGAGATCAAACATGAATCCGACCCAAAAAATTCTGATCGTGGACGACAAGAAGGAGAACCTTGTGGTTCTGCGTCAGGTTCTACGCGACATCGAGGCTGAGATTATCGAAGCAAGCAGCGGCAACGAGGCCCTCGCCGCCACTCTCGACCACAATTTTGCAATGGCGATTCTGGACGTCATGATGCCGGGGATGAGTGGTTTCGAGCTGGCCGAGCACCTGCACGGGGATGACGCTACCAAACTGATGCCGATCATCTTCGTCACCGCGGCCTATCCGGATGAACAACACATTTTCAGCGGCTACGAAGCAGGAGGGATCGACTATATCGTCAAGCCCTATGCGCCGGAGGTCCTGCTTGCCAAGGTCCGGATATTCCTTGAGCTGGACCGCCAGAGATGGGAGCTGCAACGACATCGTGACCAACTGGAAACGCTGGTTGCCGAACGTACCCGCGAGCTGGAACTTGAGTTGGAGGCGCACAGGCGGGCGGAGGAGGAAAAGGAGAAGCTGCAGGCACAGTTGAACCAGGCCCAGAAACTTGAGGCGATCGGCGTCCTGGCTGGCGGCATCGCCCATGACTTCAACAATATTTTAGCTGCCATCATGGGATTTACCGAGTTGGCTCAATCAAATACGCCCCCAGATTCACAAGTTGCTCAAGATCTCGATCAAGTATTAACCTCAGCTCATCGCGCTACAGATCTGGTCAAGCAAATCCTGGCCTTCAGCCGACAGTCCACCGTCGATCGAATCCCGCTTACCCTTCAGCCACTGGTTAAGGAATCGCTGAAGATGCTGCGCGCCTCGCTCCCCAGCACCATCACCATCAAGGATGATATTCATCCGCAGTGCCGGACTATCCTGGCCGACCCGACCCAGGTCCACCAGATCGTCATGAATCTGTGCACCAATGCCTTTCATACCATGGAAAAAACCGGCGGTGTGCTGACGGTAGGATTAAATCCGACAGGCATAGACTCTCCAACACTCTCCGATGGCCAACAGATCAAACCAGGCGACTATGTCGAACTTACAGTAAGCGATACCGGGAGCGGAATAGGCCCGGATATTATGGACAAAATCTTTGATCCCTACTTTACGACCAAGGAAATCGGCAAGGGAACGGGGCTGGGCCTATCGATCACCCATGGGATCATCAAAAGCTATGACGGCGCCATCACGGTCGAAAGCACTGTCGGCCAGGGTACCACATTCCACATCTATTTCCCGGTAATTCAGGCGGAAGAAAAGGTATTTGAAAAGGCTATGTTCCCTTTAAGTGTTGAAACTGCCCCAGAGAAATGGCGAGCAAAGACTCTGGTGAAATTTGGGGATGTTGCTCAAGAGAACGCCGCCACCCCAGATAATTCGACAGATACTTTGTGGCTACACCATGAAA
>CAISPV010000082.1 GCA_903887485.1 uncultured Desulfobulbaceae bacterium
CGATGATCCATCTCGGTGATTTGAACTAACAATTTAGAAAAGGACTCGTTCTCCATGGTTCCCTCCTTCTTGTGATATATCAAAAAGATAAGAACCATTGCTTATTTTTCAACACTTAACGGGAACAGAGCCAAAAAAATTGGCTCTTCGATGTTTCATGTGGAATTGATGATATTGGTCAATGAGGCCGCAATCAGGTAAATCATGGTAATGAAATTTACCGTGTCTGAAGGAAGCCGGAGTGCAGATAAGCGAGCAGCGGGAGACTCCGAAACTATGAGCCGACGAACAGAAATGGCAGATAATAAGGCCAATTTTCCGGGTAAGTCAGCACAACATGACAAAGTCCAGGGTTTTGGAGATATGGTAAATGCCGCGGCAGTGTAGTGACAGATCACGTTCTTATACCCCTCAAGGGGGTACTGAACTGAGTCCGGTAGACCTGCCCGGCAAGCGGTTCACCTCACACTGAACAGCGTTCTTCAAAGCAACATGGAAGATGATCGGTTAAGAGTCAGCAGAGGCCATAGTAGTTCCACTCCACGGGACGAAGGGCCGAACTCAGAGAAGGGACAAGGCCCTGCAAACTCGGCTACCGCGATGAACCTAATTTCTAATTTTCCTTGAAAACCGCTATTGTTTTGCGCTCAGCGTTTAGTGACTGGTTAGGATTTTGTTTTTTATTATTTATCTTTTAATAAAAGCAAAGGAATAAAGGGCATTAAGTAGTCCAGTTTAATATTTGGACCTGTTACTTGCTCAAATTCTATCGCTTTTAAGATTCCTTTAGCTCCAGCTATATAGAGGAAGTTTTCACTAATTGTAAGGTTACTATTTGCAGGAATCGTAGCCGACCAAACATCCTTATGAGTATTTAAGTCGATGGCATATACTTTACTTGAGGTTTGTACAAGCAAGTGCGAATTCGTCACAATAATAGTTCCATTGATGCTATCTGCAGGTAACTCCCAAGCCCATAGTTGATTTCCAGTCTGTTGATCACGAGCTGTCAATGCACCAGAATCGATAGCGTAAATGATTCCATTTGCTACCGAAGGTTGCCCTGAAAAGTTGCCAGCTAACTGCCAGCGAATATTTCGATTGGCGATATCAAAACTAATCAATCGTCCATCATGAATTACTATAATATCATCTGCCCCGCCCACTACAGGAGCAAGATTCATACTCCATCCGTTCCAATTGAAATCAGGATCAGGGATATTGAAGACCAGTTCTCCGGTAAGCCTGTCTAATACATAGAGAGCAGGTGAGTTTTCTCCGAGGTAAGCATATGCCCAATTTTGATCAACAGCAGGAGTCCATTGGTCGTATTGAGGGAGATCACTGAACCACTTTTGAGTTCCGGTGTAGGCATCGAAAGCATACATCCCGCCATTGTACCCACCATTAATGTAGATAGTTCCATCGTAAATTGTTGGAGCGTAATATCGTTCCCATTGTGCCGCGAATTCTTTTCTGAAAACTAATTCACCTGTATCGGCTTTATAAGCACGTAAATAAGGAGCATCTGCAGTCGAACCTATACCTTTACCTGTTTGAATATACACATTTCCATATGCAAAACTCGGAGGATTAACCGAAAACACTTCGCCGAATTGTTTGCTCCACAAAGTGTTGCCTGTAGTCGCATCTAAAGCATACAATCCGAAATTGTTAAAATATGTCTTTCCTGAAACAAATATTTTTCCATATGAAACAGTTACTGGATTCAAATCATATGTTCCAATTGTCCGTTCCCATTTTTGTCTGAATGTACCTGGAGCAATGGTAATTGGAATATAACCAGTGTGGGAGGCATCTTTTTGAAACATTGGCCAGGGTTCATCTACAAAAGGATTAGCTGTTGCGTCAAGATGCCATGATATTATTAAGAAAAAAATCAGGACAAGAACAAAGTTAATCGTATTAGGAACCCCCCTGCGCATAATCATTTAATATCTCCTTATAAATTTATATCCCAACTAATTGTTTTCTCTTATCTTTTGTGCAAACTTAACGATGGGCGCTAAGCAGCGCCGCCGATTAACTTCCCGAAAACCACCGCGCTGGCCGGCGTCTGTTTTAGGCCCCTGGTGTACGCCCGGCACGGGCGTGATCTAATGGAGTGTAAGTCCCCTGTATGTAAACCCGGTACTGTTGTGATAACAGAACCATAAATACTAGCCAAAGGCAAGGGCGACCTCGCGAGAGTTCGTCTGAAGGAAGCCGGAGTGCAAAGCTATGAGCCGACGAACAGAAATAGCAGATAAAGCCAAGTTTCCGGGTAAGTCAGCACAACATGACAAAGCCCAGGGTTTGGGAGATATTGAAAATGCCGCATATGGAAAATGGGGACGTTGCTGATATTTAATGTTTTGTCCTGCCGGGTGTTGCGGTGGGCGGCGGGTGGAGCAATATCCGGGCAGGGCTGGAACGCAATCGCTTCCCTGCACAGTCCGGCTTTTCCAGACTGTGCCACTTGTCCAAACCAGTTTGCCTCTATCCCGGATGTCCGGTTGCACGTATCTTATTTCTTTTTCAGGAAGTCGTCAGGTAAGATGCCAGCCTGTTTGAGAATGGCCCGAAGAGTACCCTCCGGCATATCACCAGGGTGATTGGGAATTGTGGTATATCTGTCAGACTGCTCGTTGTACCAGATTTCGTGACTACCGGCAGCCTGCCGGTCAAAAACAAAGCCAAACGATTTGAGTATCTTGGCAATTTCACGGTAACGGAAACCAGATAATCGGCCCATCTATGCACCTACGACCAAGGCACAGTCAAAAGAATCTCCAATGATGGGCAAGTTCGAATTCTTTCGTCTTTCTGCTTGAGCTTCCAGTATTTTTCGAGCGACATCACGCGCAATTTCCATGGCCTCGGTCACTGTCCGGCCTTGAGCTACCAGACCAGGGATATCGTCGGATGTGGCAAGATAGACACCTTCGGGCAATTTCTCTACGTGGATATTGATGATCTGCTCCATGGTTTTCCCCTCTTATCCAATCACTTGTGCTGGTACAGTTCCTTCTTGAGAAACAAGTTTTATCATACTCATAAAGATATCTTAGCACACCAGGGCTAAAATTTCAGATTTTTTGCTAAATATAGCAAAATGCAGCTCGAATGCATGAAGCTAATGGACGAAGAGAGTCAAATCTATTTTTCCCCGCCTGATCAGTTTGAAGACCGAGCGGGTGTTCTTCTCAAACTATACGACAAGAGATGCGGCCAGAAATGACATCGTTGACTATATTGAAATGTTTTATAACAGCAGAAGGCTTCATTCATATTTGGGTTACATGAGCCCAAAAGAATTTGAGAAAAAGTGGCTTCTTAAAAAAGCCGCTTAGTAAACTGCCCATTTTTACTTGACCACCTCATGAAAAACAGGACCGCAACAATGTACAACAATGCAAGAAATCAAAAGAAATCAGGGCCAGACCACTTTTTGTTTCAAACTTTCCCGTATACCATACCCAAGTCAACCGTAATTCAAAATCAAAACATTCTCGAGATTCCGGAGACAGTATCTTTTTCTGATTCCTTTCCTTTGCGAAAGTGCGAAAAAGTTGACTTGTTTATAATGGTTGTTATAATAACCATTATAAACAAAATCAAAGGAGGTGCCTACATGCAGATGATTGAAACATATATCCCAATTACTCAGGCCAAAATGAAGCTTCTGGATATGGTGAGACAATTACATGATACAAACGACACAATCGCCATCACAAAAAACGGTGTTCCAGAGGCTATTTTACTCTCAATGAAGACCTTTGAGGGTCTGTTGGAAACTATAGATGTGCTTGCTGACCCGGCAATGATGTCACAGCTTCATGAATCTTCTAAAGATCTACAAGCTGGAAACTTGATTGACTTGGATGAGGCGTTTTAATGCCCTATCAAGTAAAAATTACAACTTATGCAAACGAGGCAGGAAAGAAACTTAATCCTGAAGTCAGAAAAGCCGCAAAAACAGCTTTAAAAGATCTTGCATTGAATCCATACACAGGAAAGGAGTTGCAGGCAGAATTAAGTGGGTTTTGGTCGTTAAGGTTCCTGCGCTATCGAATTATTTATAAAGTAGATATTCAACAGAAAATCATTGTCGTTTGGGCTATTGGTCATCGGCGAAATATCTATGAAGCATTTAGCGAATATGTGGTCAAGAAATGACAAGTTGCAGTCTAAAGTTCACAGGGAAATACAGGGAAATAGGGGACAGACCAGAATGGCGCTAGTTTAAGCGGTTGCGGCATTACTCCCCCCTCCAAAAATAAAGGCTGAAATATGATAGATTTTAACAGTTACTGCACTTTTGTCCTCCAATTCTTCTCTAACAATATCCTGATTGCCATTGCCCTTGGTATCGCCATTTGCTTCTCCCTGTACAAAAAACCGGAGATAACTGTTAAGTTTCTGGCCCTCTGTTTTTTTCTGGTGGCTGTCTTTTACACGATGTCCCTGCTCAGTCAATCAACTACTCAGCAAGAGCAAGACAACCTGATTCATAAATCTGAACGTCAGATGAACGATCCTGCTCGCTGATTTCCACAGGAGACCGCAGTGAACTTATCAGCTATTCCAATAACTTATAAAAATTGGCAACGGATTTATCTATCGCTAAAACCATCCGTTGCCACCATGATGTAAATCGAGTGAAAAAAAGAGGAAAGAGCAAACAGAAACTACCCACATTCCACTCTTCCTTATCTCCTCCTACCACACCGCCCGCAATCCCTTATTCTTCCTGAGCTGATCAATGCGACGCTCCAGCTCCACCCGCCACTCGGCATGAATCCGGGCAGCTGACGGGGCAATGAGTTCGGGCAGGCCATAGACGATGCGGTCCGAGGCCCGGCTGGCCTCAATCACCGCCTCGATGGAACGGGCACCGAATTTATAGTTCCCAAGCAGCAGGCGGAGCAGCAGGCCCGAGGTCTTGCGCGCCGCCTTCTTCCAATGGGTATCCATCTGGTGGGCAATGATAAAGGCCCGCTTGAGCAAGACCCGCCGCAGTTCTTCCAGCTCAACCGGGGTGGCGGAATCACGAAGCAGGCTGTCACCAATCTCAATGCCGTCAATATCAAGCACCACCCGCAACCGGCTCATGAAATCGGGGATCTTCAGGGTCTTCATCTTTTCCAGCATTTCCGGCTTATCCGCATCGAGCAATTTTTCCATCCCCTCCCAACTGGCCTTCACCCCGCCGGCAAAAACAAAGATGGCTCTGCCAATATAGTGAGGGATCCCATTGACATAGGTGACACCATCCTGCATGGAGGGCAGAAAATAACGGAGATAACCAAATTCATTGCCCTCATACCGGCAATCAAACTCATCCCAGAAGACAATGGGTACCTTGCCCCTGGCCACGGCCGCCCGCACCGGTTCAATGGCCGAATTGATCTCATCAGGGGATGAAAACTGGGTCAGATTGAACTCAAACAGATCAAAGGGATCCCCTTGAAATTTTTTGGCAATGACCGCAGCCACCTGCCGGACGGCAAAGGACTTTCCCGATCCCGGAGGCCCGAAGACCCCAATACAGAGAGGCCGGTGAACATTTTCTTTGGACACATAGGAATCCATGACATTCTGCAGGGTGATCACCGGATCGATCTCCGCCGGGTCAGTGGTGCGCAGATGGCCCACATTAAAGATCGGCAGATTATGAAACCCGGTCTTGCGGTTCACCTCTTCTTTGAGATCATGAAGCACCGAAACAATTTCATCCAGATACCCATAGGCCCCGGCAAGGGGCGCGTGTTGAACCATGGGCGAGGTCTTGCCCAGATAGAAAAATTTACGGAGGGCCGCTTTTTTCTGGGCCGACCAGATCTGGCTGGAAACCAGATCGAGGACGGTTTCAAAATCTGGGGAAAGCTCAGGAAGCTCAAAAAAAGCGGGATCTGGCCCATTATCCACATACGAACAGGCATAACCGCCGGGATAACTCTTGACAAAATCAAGGTTGGGAAATTCCAGGGTATCCTTGAAATAATAGCCATGCTGATACAGGCTCGCCCAGTTATGCATCACCCGTTGCGAAAAATCATAAAAATAATTGCGGCTGAAGATAAAGCCGCCAAACCGCAGGGCGTCCATGGCCAGCATGGCCAAAATCAAGGTGTCATAACAAGGGACAGATCCCCGTTGCCGCGGTGAACTCTTCTCGGGCAGACAGCCTTTACGATGGCGGAAAAATATGGCATCCGGCCCGATATAGAGGATCCCATGCGGAAACATCTCGACGATGATATGACAGCGAAACTTCTTGGTCACACCGTCCCAGAGCCCTACCTCCTCGGTACGCAAGGCCCGCAGACACATGGCGACAATAGTCTCCCAGTTGACCGAGCAGTCCATCTCCATGCGAGTCGTTTCCAGATCCGCCAGCCGGCAGAACAAGGCGATTCTTGATCCGCACATCTCGGCCCACCGCCGCCAGTGGGCGACACTGATGCCCATGGCAATGACCCAGGCATCGGGATTACGGGCAAAATCCTCCGCAGTCAGATGCGGAGGACAGCCGGAATCATCGATCACGATCAGCCCGTTATTGTTACTGAAAAGCTCCCGGTTGCTGTCGTCGATACGAAAAGGCTCGGCACTCTTGGCCCGAGCGCCAGCCGGCAGATACTGATTGACCATGAACCAGCCATGATCCTCCCGCTCCATCTCCGCACCGCTCTGTTTACGAAATATCTGAAAAATATCCTTCTGCTCCCCATAGGAGACCGAATGGATGCGCGGATTGAGATCAGACTCAGCAATATAGGCGGCAAGCCAGGTCAGGCACTGCTCCAGTCGGCCATACTCAATGGAGACGTCCCCGGCCATGAGCTCAATCGGATCACCAGGATTATAGCCATAGGCCGGCAGGCTTCCCTCTTCAAGGAGACTGACCTGTTTGATCGGGAGATTGCGAATCTTGACATTGGAACCCAGCAGGGTGATTTTTTGTGATTGTCCGTCCATAACAGCCTCAGTTTGTCATTTCATCCATCGATATCTCGTTAAATGAAAAAGGAAGGCTAAGCCCTCCTTTTTCATTGCTCTCCAATCCCTGCTTACAGCAGGCCCGCCTTATCCAGGGCAATCACCGCCCCTTTATAGGAAACATAAATCAGGGCAATCCAGGAAAAAATAAGTACAGCAGTCATTATATCTACCTCCTTAAAACTAATTGCTTCAAAAAATCGGCGACAAAATCGACCTCAGAAAAAGCATTACTCAATTTATAACCGATTCTTAATGGTATCTGCCAGAGCCGCTTCCCGGAAACAGCCGGAAAAGATTGGCTGTTTCCGGGAAGCGGCATAAGGTGCCGTAAATGAAAAGAGCAGGGAAAGCATTGCTCTTTTCATAACGGCACCTAATAAGCCTCGTCATTCGCCACTTCATGGGCCGCCAGCTTCTGGGAATCCATCTGCCGCCACACATAGGCCACGTAGGCCAGGACAAACGGGATCCCCAGGGCCACATAGGTCATAGCCGTAAGCGTGTACAGACTTGACGAGGCATTGAAAATCGTCAGGCTGGACTGAAGATCTGCCTTGGAGGGGTAGAAAGGCGTATGATTAAATCCAGCCGTGAAAAAGACCGCCAGACCTACCAGCACCGTACCCAGACCCGCCAGCCAGATCCCCTTGCTGCTTCCTTTAAAGGCAGTACCCAGCACAGCCAGGATCACCAGGACCAGGCCCACGAGCAGAAGACCAAGAACCAGGGGCATGGCCAGCAGATTGAGAAGATACTTATTGGCAACCATGGAGACCACCCCGCTCGCATCGACGCTGAATCCCTGCATCAGCAGCAGTGAAACCAGCACATAGAGAAGGAAAGGCAGGGCACAGAGGAAATTGATCCACACCGACTTCCGCAGCCGCGCCTCAAAGGCATCCATGGCTGAAAAGTTGATATTATTCAGCAGATACATTCCACCCAATACCCTGGCATTAAAAACCAGAAAGAGGCCAAGGGAAAGGTTGAAGAGTGAGAAGGCCGCCTCAAGCCCACGCAGAGGGTTGGTCCAGGTGACCTGATTATAGACATTCAGGGTAAAGTTGGAACCGGTAAAAAAGGTCCCGACTGCCGCGCCGATCAAGAGAACACCCACAGTGCCGTTAATCAGCAGAAAAAACTCATAGACCTTGGCGCCCAGAAAATTATCAGGCTTCTTCCGGTATTCGAAACTGACGGCCTGGACGATAAAGGTGAAAAGAATCAACATCCACACCCAGTAGGCCCCGCCGAAACTGGTGGCATAGAACTTGGGGAACGCCGCAAACAGGGCGCCGCCAAAAAGCACCAGGGTGGTAAAGGTAAGTTCCCATTTGCGTCCCAGTGAGTTCATCACCAGCGCGCTCTCCACATCGTTCTTCGCCACCTGCCAGAGCAGGGTATTGCCGCCCTGGACAAAGGTCAGGAACAGAAACAACGAACCAACAACGCTGCACAGGATCCACCAGATCTGCTGCAAGGTTGCGTAATCAAGATTTGCTATCATTTATAAACCCTCCGGTCCAATGGAAATCTGCTTCAACATAATTTTTATCTCGGCGATAAGCAGCAGGGTAAAAAGCCCCAGAAATATGAAAAAGGTCGCCTGCACATGACCCACTGCCAGATTGGTCGTGGCCACTTTTACCGGCAGCAACCCCTGAATGGCCCAGGGCTGACGGCCGACTTCAGCAACGACCCAACCCGTCTGCTGGGCGACAAGACCCAGAAAGAAAGAGATAAAGCCAAGGGGCAGCAACCACCCTGTCTCGGCAATCTTCCCTTTCACCGTATAAAAGAGACAAGCAAGAAACAGCACGGGAAAGAGTGAACCAAGAATCACCATGATATGAAAGGAATAAAAGACCGTGCTCACCGGCGGCACCGCCTCTTCCGGGGTGCTCAGATAACCATACCCCAGGAATTCTTTATTGGCGGTAAATCTGGCCAGGGCATCCTTGGCCAGATTTACATTCTTGTCCTTGCGGGCCTGTTTGAAGGTGGCAAGATCAGCCACTGCCTGCTGTCCCAGCTTCATCTTTTCGGCAACCCCCATGACCTTCTGTTCCTTATTGCCATAGACCAGATCGTCAATACCCGGCACAAATGAGCCCGGTGCACGATTGGCCAGCAAGGAAAGAAGGCCGGGAAGCTTTACCTCAAAAAGGAAGGGGCTCTGGGAATCACCAGGTTTCTTGGCACCATTGATAATCCCGGCGGCTACAAGGCCGGCACTTTGCTCCCCTTTATACAGACCTTCAAAGGCTGCCAGCTTCATCGGCTGCTTCTGGGCATTCTCAAAGGCGGCCTCATCACCGGTAAACCCGACATACGCTGAGGCCAGCAGACCAAAGACCGAGGCCACCACTATCGATTTTTTGGCCATCTCCACATGCCTGCCTTTCAACAGATACCAGCAAGAGATGGTAACCACAAACAGAGAACCCAAGAGAAAGCCGGAACTGGTCGCATGGGTGAATTTGGACATGGCCACTGGTGAAAAGAGCACGGCCCAGAAATTTTCCATCTCAAAACGGGCGGTCTCCGGGTTAAAGGCCATGCCCACCGGATTCTGCATCCAGGCATTGGCCACCAGAATCCACAGGGCCGAAAGGTTGGAGCCAATGGCCACCATCCAGGTGGAAAAGAGATGAAAGCCTTTGGAGACCCGGTTCCAGCCAAAAAACATCACCGCGAAAAAGGTGGCCTCCAGAAAGAAGGCAAAGATCCCTTCAATGGCCAGCGGCGCCCCGAAGATATCGCCCACCATCCAGGAATAATTTGACCAGTTGGTGCCGAACTGAAACTCAAGAATAATCCCTGTGGCCACCCCAATAGCAAAGTTGATGCCAAACAGGGTCATCCAGAACCGGGTGAGCGCCTTCCACTTCTCATTGCCGGTACGCACATAAATGGACTCAAACATGGCGCACAAAAAAGACAACCCCAAGGTCAGGGGCACAAAAATCCAGTGATACATGGCCGTCAAGGCAAATTGCGCCCTCGACCAGTGCACCAAACTCAGATCTACATCAACCATTGATCATCCCTCCTTTCTATTAATGGTTTTGAACCGACGACCTGGCAAGCTGCTCCAGGACATGGTCGGCCCGTTGTTCATCGGTTTGAAAATTCGTATTCAGATAATTGGGAAAAAAGAATAACTTCAAGACGGCAAACATAATCAGGAGTTTAATCAGGATAATCTTCCACAAGGTCCTGCCCACCGTCATGGCCTTAAAGCCATTCTGATAAAAGGCGAAAACTTTTGTTACCGGCTGCGACATATCCATTCCCCTCTTCGACTGTTTGCGTGTACGGCAGCAATGCAGAGATAATCAGGTTCAGCTTTTTCTATTATGCACAGAAAAAACAGGAAGACAAGACTCATCCTTGCACAACTCAGCAAAGGTGACACCGGCAAGATGCTCCCGCAATTGGGCGCTGGCATCCTCCCAAACCTGATGTACCCGGCAATGAGCGCTGGCTGCACAGGTTCCAGGCCGACCGACACAATCATTCAACTGCAATTTTCCAATCATCACCTCAACCACCTCCAACAGGGTCAGCTGGGCAGGATCGCGCAGCAAGACATAACCGCCCTTTGGCCCCTGCCGGATCTCGATCAGATGAGCCCGCGCCAGATCCTGAACAATCTTGGCCAGAAAAGGACTGGGAATGTCCGCCTGCTCAGCAATCTCCTGCTTGACCACCAGAACCCCCTGCCCCTTGAAGGCCAGATACACCATACACCTGATGGCATATTCACCGGCTCGTGTTAATCGCATATCAACCTCCAAAACAAGACAAATAAGACTTTATTGATCTTATAAAAGAAATATTCGCTTCAGTCAATAGGAATTTTTCCCATTTATCTTTTTTTGCATTTTTAATTTATATCCCCTATAACTCTTGAAACAGAGGAGACAATCCCTACCCAGCAATAAACCGTGGAGGCATCATGATTCCAACACAGCTTGTTCCCACTCCAGACCTGCTACAAGTCCCCTGGGGCTGGTTTCAGCTCCTGCTTTCAACCACCTTTCTCCTGCATCTGCTGGTGATGAATATCATGCTCGGCTGGGCCATCATCACCTTTTGCAATCATGCCTTTAAGAAATCAATACCGGCAGAAAGCCAACTGATCTCCCAAAAGCTCCCCTTTACCATCGCCTTTACCGTCAACTTCGGCGTGGCCCCCCTGCTCTTTCTCCAGGTTCTTTACGGCCACTTCATGTACACAAGCTCGGTGCTCATGGCCGTGTTCTGGCTCTCCATCGTGGCGCTCCTTATTCTTGCCTACTATGCAGCTTACATCTATTACCTGCAATTTAGCAAATTGTCCGGCCTGCACACCCTGATCAGCGGCATGATTGCCCTATTTCTGCTGACCATCGCCTTTTTCTTTACCAATAACCTGAGCCTGATGGTCAACCCTGAGAGTTGGGTCCGCTATTTTGATCATCCACAAGGGATGCTCCTGAACTTTGCAGATTCCACCCTGCTGCCCCGCTTTCTCCATTCAGTCTTTGCCTCCGTGGCCGTGGGCGGACTCACCCTTGGCCTCTACCATGACTGGCAAAGCCGCCAGGGCAACCAGGCGGCGGCAGCCCGCATCCCTTCGGCCATGAATTGGTTTGTTTATGCCACGATCGGTAATTTTGGCGTCGGCACCTGGTACTTCGGCGGCCTGCCCGTAACTATCCGCACGGTGACCGGGGTTGCCGGCGCATTTTTACTGGGCTTTCTTCTGGCCGGAATTACCGCCGCAATCCTGTCCCTGATCTATGGCCTGCAACACCGGGTGCGCCATGCCGCTGGCGCTATCCTTGTGGCCATCACCTGCATGACCGGAGTCCGGGAACTTGTCCGCAGACAGACCCTGGCCCCCTTGTTTTCCACCTCTGATCTGAAAGTTGCGCCCCAATATTCACCCATGATCCTTTTTCTGCTGCTCTTTGCGGCCGGCCTGTATCTGGTCTGGTACATGATCAAGCTGGTCCTTCCGGCAAAGAAGGAGGTGCAGTCATGAACTATCCTGTCTGGCAATTAGACGCCTTTGGCGGCGGCCTGCTCATTGCCCTCATCGCCATCGTCCATGTCTATGTCTCCCATTTTGCCGTGGGTGGCGGGCTTTTTCTGGTGCTGACCGAGATGAAAGGGTTGCGCGAGGGCTCTTCCGAGATCCTGGCCTACACCCGTAGACACACCAAATTTTTCCTGCTGCTGACCATGGTCTTTGGCAGCATGACCGGTGTCGGTATCTGGTTTACCATCGCCCTGCTCAATCCGGCCGCGACTTCATCGCTCATCCATATCTTTGTCTTTGGCTGGGCCATGGAATGGGTCTTTTTCCTGGCCGAGATTGTCTCCCTGCTCTTCTACTACTATACCTTTGACAGCCTGAGCCCGAGAAAGCATCTGATCCTCGGCTGGATCTACTTCGGCTGCGCCTGGGCCTCGCTTTTTTTCATCAACGGCATCATTGACTTCATGCTAACCCCCGGGGCCTGGCTGACCGACCACAACTTCTGGTCGGGATTTTTCAATCCCACCTTCTGGCCGGCCCTCTTCTTCCGCACCTTCATGGCCCTGATGATTGCCGGACTTTTTGGCTTCCTGACCAGTGTAAATATCAAAGAGGCAACACTCCGCCACAAGATGGTCCGCTACTGCGGGCTGTGGCTGGTGCCGCCCCTGTTCCTGCTTCTGGGCTCAGCCCTGTGGTACAAAACAGCGCTGCCGCCCGCACAACAGGAGCTGATCTTTATCGTCGCTCCTGAGATGAAGCCATTTTTGACCCTGTTTATCTGGCTTTCACCCCTGCTCACGGCCGGTGGTCTGGCCATGGCCATCCTCCGTCCACAAGGTGTGCGCCGACCTCTGGCCTGCCTGCTTCTGCTTCTCGGCATCCTCTACCTGGGCTGTTTCGAGTTTATCCGTGAAGGTGGACGCCGGCCCTATATTATCCGCGACTACATGTACTCCACCTCCATCAAAAAAGCTGATCTACCCCAGATCCAGAAAAGCGGCGTACTCGCCTCCGCCCGTTGGGCACAAAACAAAAAAATCACCCCGGAAAACCGGATGGCCGCCGGCAAAGAGCTGTTCACCCTGCTCTGCCTGCCCTGTCACTCAGCAGGCGGCCCTTTAAATAATATCCTGCCCCTGGCCAGACGTTTTTCTCCGGCCGGGATGCGCTCCTTTCTGGCCACCATGGGCACGGTCAATCCCTATATGCCGCCCTTTGCCGGAACTGAAGAAGAACAGGGGGTGCTTGCCGACTATCTCACCACCCGTCTTGTTCAAGGAGTAGCTGACAGCACGATACACATCAGCAAAGAGACAATTGCACCGGCACCCTTTAACCAGGAAACAGCCGAGTATCTGATCCTCGCCAGCACCGACAAGGGCATGATTCTCTCTTCCGAACCGGAACAATCGGGAATTGATTTTTCCTTTGCGCCACCGACGCTGCGGACCCAAGTCGTCCTGCGGGGCACACCCCCCAGCATCCTGACTGAAGATATCCAGGTCACCTACCGGATTGCCACCGACAACGGGCCGCTTATCGGCAACATGACCGTAAAAGGCACAGCATTTGAGGCAACGCTTGCCGCAATCCCGACGGTCAACAAAGATTTCCGACCGTATCTCTTGGCCGAGATCGAGGCGGTTAAAGATGGCAAGGTCATTGCCGCCACCCGTCTCAAGATCGGTATCTCAACTGAGATCGGCTGCCGGAACTGTCATGGCGGGCCATGGCGGCAACAGGGCCGCACCGGTCTGTCCCGGCAGACTGCTTCGGCAATCCTTGCTATCCATGACAAACGCAGCAAGACGCACCTCAGTCAAGAATTTTCCCAAGGCCAGATCGTGGTCTGCGGCTCCTGTCATGCCGACAGCAGCCGTGGGGCCGCAGGGCAACCCGGGCTGCTGAATCTCTCGGCGGCCATGCATGGTTTTCATGCCGCCTATCTTTACAAAAACAACAACAGTTGCGCCTTCTGTCACGCCAGCAGCGATCAAGGAGCAACAGGGAAACTGGAAGATCTGCACGGAACCCTGGGCCTTGAATGCACCAACTGCCACGGCACTCTCGCTGATCACGCCATGGGCCTGCTCAAGCAGGAACAACAGGCACAAAAGCCTGGAAGCAGCAAGCTCCTGACCTTGCTTGCGGACAAAGGAGAAATGACGCAAGCTGCCATCAAAGGCCGGACGCCATGGGTTATGGAGCCCGACTGCCTGACCTGCCATAAAGGATTTCAGCAGCCTGACGCCGGCACCGCCTTTAACACCTGGAATGCCGATAAGAAGGATTTGTTTACCCACCGACACAGCGACGAAGGATTCCTGCTCTGCGCCTCATGCCATGGCGCGCAGCACTCACTTTACCCGGCAGACAATGCTTACAGCAAAGAGGCAGGCAATCTCCAGCCGCTGCAATATCAGAACAATCCTTACCCCATCGGGGCCGACCGGGGTTGCGCCGTCTGCCATACTGTGGCCATGGAAGACGAACTGCACCATCCAGGCTCGCTGGGGACCTTTCGTAACAGGGTGGAATAGGGCGTGACAGGACGCGATAACATCCCCTTGAGCAGAGGCTGCTCAAGGGGATGTTATCGCAATAGATGGAAATCAATAAAAAATATAACAAATGGATAAGACGGTCAGGCCCTCATCACAAATACAATTTACAACCTGAAACACTACAAGATTCTCCACCCTGAATCACCATTCGGAAGAGGGATTTTTCTACCCACTCCTTCCTCAGCACCTCAATAGACACGATTAATCTGCCATTTTTATTGTTATTGCGGGGCTCAGGCCTCTTTATTTTGTGCCATCTCCCTCAGAATATCCAAGAAACCCAATAGCCACACCCGCATCTATCGAAACTTCCTATTTGACTAATAGTCATACATGGGGAACAATATCTCATTGTTCGATAGAGTTTGCTCGGGCGGGGTCTTGTGGTCGGAAGATCTATTTTCTGAGAAAAATTGAGGAAGAGGTACAACCAATGAATGCAGAGTCTTTTGAGATCAAGGCCTATCCTGAGATGTGGAAGGAACTGGGCATGGATGTGGAGAGGTTTGACAAGATGCGGTTGATGCTGGGTGAGATCTATCGCAAGACCTATCTGACCCAGAAAAACCGGCCGGCCAGGATGGTCTACTTTGACGGGATGATCGCCGAGCTTCATGGCGGGCGAATCAAGGAGCTGCTGGCGGCCAAGACGGAAGGACGTCCGGTCATCGGCACCTTTTGTGTCTATATCCCGGAAGAGGTGGTTCTGGCGGCAGGCGGCATTTGCGTGGGATTGTGCGGAGGCTCGCAAGGGTCCATCCCGGATGCGGAGAAGATCCTACCCCGCAATATCTGCCCCATGGTGAAGTCGGCCTTCGGCTTCAAGGTCGGCCGGGTCTGTCCCTATATTCAGGTGGTCGATTTTGTCTATGGGGAGACCACCTGCGATGCCAAGAAAAAGACCTGGGAGATCCTTGACACCATGGTTCCCACCTATGTCATGGAGATCCCGCAGATGAAGAAACAGTCTGACCGGGAGATGTGGCTCCATGAGGTCAAGGAGTTCAAGGCGAAGATCGAGGAGGTGTCGGGCAGGGAGGTGACGGTCGAAGGGCTGAATAAGGCGGTCAAGGTGATGAATGACAAACGGAGGGCCCTGCAGCGGCTCAACACCCTGCGTCATACCAAACCGACCCCGATTTCCGGCAAGGATGTGCTGCTGGTGGAGCAGATTGCCTTTTATGACGAGCCGGTGCGTTTCGCCACCCAAGTCAACGAGTTGTGCGATGAGCTGGAGCAGCGGATTGCCGCCGGTGAGGCGGTGCCGGGTAAGGATGCAGTCAGGATCATGGTGGCCGGGGTGCCCATGGCCCTGCCCAACTGGAAGCTGCACAATCTGGTGGAGAGCGCCGGGGCGGTGATCGTCAATGAAGAGAGCTGCATCGGCACCCGTTATTACAAGGATCTGATGGCGGAGGATGGCAAGGACATGGAGACCATCCTTACCGATCTGACCAGAAGGTACATGAATATCGACTGTTCCTGTTTTACCCCTAATGATGAACGGATTGAGCAGGTGCTCAAGGAGTTCCGGGAGTCCGGCGCCGACGGTATCATCCATTATTCGCTGCAGTTCTGTCATACCTATAACATTGAAGAGATCCGCATCCGTGAGGCCTGCGCCAAAGCAGGGATTCCCTACATGTTTATTGAATCGGACTATTCGCCCGAAGATGTGGGCCAGATTCAGACGCGGGTCGAGGCCTTTCTTGAGCAGATACGTGGGTAAAACCCAAGAAGCAGAGGAGAAGATGTTTGTTGGAGTGGATCTGGGCTCACGGGCCATCAAGCTTTCCGCCATGCAAGGGGGCAAGCTGGTTGATTTCAAGATAAGGGAAAGTGGGTTTGAACCGCACCGGCAAGTGCAGGAGATGATTCAGGAGTATGAGCCCTGTTCTGTTGTGGCAACCGGCTATGGCCGTCATCTGGTGAAAGAGTATTTTGCCTATGAGGTAATCACCGAGATCAAGGCCCATAGTCTTGGTATTCACGCCTGCCTGCCTGAGGCGACAACCGTTGTTGATATCGGCGGCCAGGATTCCAAGGTGATCTCCCTGAATGCCAGGGGGCAGGTTATAAATTTCCAGATGAATGACAAATGCGCTGCCGGCACCGGGCGTTTTCTTGAGATCATGGCCGCTTCTCTGGCCTACCCCTTAGGTGAGTTTGGCCCGGCAGCCCTGGAATCAGACCAGGAGGTGCAGATCAACTCCATGTGCACCGTCTTTGCCGAATCCGAGGTCATCTCCCTGAAAAACCGTGGCGTGCCCCGGCAGCATATTGCCAGAGCGGTGCATGCCTCGGTTGCTGATCGTATCCTTTCCATGCTGAACCGGGTCGGTTATGGCGACACCATCGCCTTTTCCGGCGGCGTGGCCAACAACCCCTGTATCGTCGAGATGGTGCGGCGGAGGTTGGACAATGTGCAGGTGATCGTCCCGGAAAATCCCAGCATCATCGGCGCCCTGGGGGCCTCAATCCAGGCGGGTCGAGCGTGAGAAATTTTCTGCCCAGAGTATTCGTTTCTTCCTGGGTATATCATTTTGTGCGCTGGGTGCTGGCGATCTTCTTTCTCTATGCGGGAATGAGTAAACCGGCCGATCTCCGAGGCTTTGGTGTTATCATTGCCGATTTCGGCCTGCTGCCCGTAATGTGGATAACAGAAAAATAACAGAATGGAGAAAAGTGAATGAAGAAACTATGGAGTCTTTTAGTAACGATTGCCTTTCTGCTGATGCCGGTGTGGGTATGGGCCGGCAATGAGGGCAGCGGAACAATCACCATGGAATTTGATCTTTCCGGGCATAAAACCAATGAAGAGGCACAGCTCTGGATTCCCTATCCCCTCTCGGATCGGGACCAGCTTATCAGCAAAGTGAGCGTTAGCGGTGATTATGCCGAGTCGACCGTTTACAGTGATCAGGTCTACAGCACACCTACCCTGTATGCACGCTGGGACAAAGGGGCTGCAAGCCACAAGCTGACCCTGTCGTTTCATGTCGTGCGCCAGGAGGTAATGCGCCGGAATTTTCCCGCCAAAGAGGCGGCCTGGGATCCTGCTGATTACGCCATAGACCTCGCCCCGACCAGTCTTGGTCCAATCGATGGTCAGGTGAAAGCACTGGCCGATCAGATCACCAAGGGCAAAATAACCGTACTGGAAAAAGCCAAGGCGATTTATGACTGGACATGTGAAAATATGTACCGCGATCCAAATACCCGCGGTTGCGGTCCTGGTAACGTCTGTTTGCTTCTGGAAAAACCAGGTGGAAAATGTACCGATATCCATTCTGTTTTCGTTTCCCTCTGCCGGGCCGCTGGCGTTCCTGCCCGCGAGGTTTTCGGTATCCGCCTGGGAAAAAAGGCGGAAGAGGATATTTCCACATGGCAGCATTGCTGGGCAGAATTCTACCTGCCCGGATATGACTGGGTTCCGGTGGACCCTGCTGACGTGCGCAAGATGATGCTCGTGGAAAAACTGGAACCTGCTGATCCCAAAACCAAGCACTATCGAGACTATTTCTGGGGTGGTTGGGATCAATACAGGGTGAAGCTCGCCATGGGACGTGATCTTCGCCTGAATCCTCCGCAGCACGGAGTACCGCTGAACACCTTCGGGTATCCTTATGCCCAGATCGGCACCGAAACCCTTGACTGGCTTGATCCGAAGACTTTTAAATATACATTTACTTTTCGTCAGTAAAAAAGAACTATATCAGACCCGGATATGAAGATCGGGAATGATTAAAAGATCGATTGCAGGAGCCAGAACGCCACAGAGTAAGATTACGGGATTCTTTCAACCGGAATTACGCATATGATACAAAACTTTTATCAGACAAGAAGCCTTGACAGGCAGTTGGACAAGTTACGAAGATCAGACAAGAAGGGTGTTATGGCCGCCAGTCGAGCGGAGCAGGTAATGAACATGCTGATGCGATATTCAGGTGCGGAAACAGATGGTCTTCGATGTAAACGGACAAAATACGGTGAGCTACGTCTGCAAAACTGTAGAAAATATGATCTGGGTGGCGGCTACCGATTGCTTTGCCTGCGTAACGGGAACCATTTAATTTTTGTCTATGCCGGCACTCATGATGAATGTCATCTGTGGCTGGAAGCACACCGAGGCATCTCCCTTGATGCCGGGATTTTTATGGAATCATTAATACCTCTCACTGTTCCGCAAGGATATGAGGATCCTGAAGGTACGGAATTTTTGCTGGTCTCTCCGGAACCTGATCAGTATGAAGAAGAGCTTCTCGCCAGATTAGATGAAAAGACATTGAACGATATCTTTCGTGGCCTCTCAGGATAAAATAAAGTCTAAGTTTTAACTGTTGAAGAGAGCCGCTTGTTGAGAAATCTCCCCTTAGCCAGGGAGCCGTTACGAAATAACCTTTACATCTCTGACCATTTCGTAAGGGCTCCTTCTGCCGTTTTTGCCATGTATATAAATGGCAAGGTTATTCATCATAGAAGAAGGCTACTATTATCCTCTTGCCTTGACGACAGGCGTTGATCGGCAAGCAGTTTCTTGCTGATCATCGCGGGGCTCCGTTGTTATTTAACAAAGTCGCCGCCTTCCCAGGTTCCGCTTTTGGTTTTCTTGTCCTCACCGGTGAAGGTCCCCTTACCGTGCTGGAGACCATCTTTCCACTGCCCCTCATATTTACTGCCATCCATCCAGATCATTACCCCTTGGCCATTCATGAGGTCGGCGGCCCAGTCGCCGTCATATTTCCGGCTGTCAGCGAAACTCATCTTCCCCTTGCCATGGCGGGCGCCAGCCTTCATCTCGCCGGTGTACTCTCCCCCGTCGGCATAGAGCATCTTGCCACTGCCCTCGGGGGCCTTGTTTTTGATGGTTCCGGTATACTGTGTCCCATCGTCCCAGACAAAGGTGCCCTTACCGTTCACGCAATCGCCTTCCACACAACCACTCCAGGCAGTCAAGGGAAGTAAAGAAAGGGAAAAACAGATTGCGGCGGTATAAAAAGTCTTTTTCATGGTGTTATCTCCTTGTTGATCAGTTTTTTTTAAATGTATGGGATCCAACGTTACCCGGATCTTCTTATTGGGAGGGCAAGATACCAGAATCCGCCCCATCTTGGGAAGGAAAAATAAGTCCCAGCTCCCTCTTACCAAGATCATATCCGCGGCAGGGGGCAAGGCTCAGCTTCTTTTTCAGCCAGTAAAATCCAGGGTGTTGCCAAGGATCTGGGTCCTCTTTTACGATTGCCGAAAATTCATCTAACCATCTGATTCATCTCAAAGATGGGGAGTAGGATGGAGAGGACGACAAAACCGACGGCCGCGCCCATACCCGCAATCATGATGGGCTCAATGAGTGAGGTCATGCCCATGATGGCCATGTCGACTTCCCGCTCATAGGCATCGGAGATCTTGGTCAGCATAGGTTCCAGATTACCGCTCTGTTCGCCGACGCTGATCATCTGCACAAAGATGGGGGGAAACCAGGGGGATAAGCCCAAGGCGCTGGCCATGCTTTTACCCTTGCGAATCTGCTCTATGGCCTCCTCAATCACTTCGGCAATCAGGGAATTGTTGACAATGGACTGGACGATCTGCATGGAGGTGACCAGCGGAACGCTGCTGCCCAGCAGGCTGGCCATGGTCGAGCCAAAACGGGCGAGGATGATCTTCTGGTTGACAGACCCGGTAATGGGCATCTTGAGTTTGAGCAGATCCCATAGCCGACGCCCCCTGGCGCTTTGAATGAAAAGACGCAGGGTGTAAAATGCGGCAATCATCATCAACAGAAGCAGCCACCAGTAACCTCGGAGAAAATTACTTAAGCTGATGAGAAGGCGGGTGGGAAGGGGCAGGGTGCGTTCCATGTCGGCAAAAACCTTGGTAATATTGGGAACGATGTAGGTAATGAGAATAAAGAGGATGGCGCTGCCAATAACGGCCATAAAGACCGGGTAAATCAGCGCTGCCTTCACGCGGCCCTGGAGAGTTCTTTGTTTCTCGCCAAAGTCTGCCAGTTTTTCGAGGACGATATCGAGCGAGCCGGATGCCTCTCCGGCGCGAACCATATTGATGTAGATATTGGAAAAGAGTTTTGGGTGCTTGGCCAGGGAGTTGGTCAGGGTATTGCCTTCGTTCACTGAATCCTTGATCTGGGCCAGCACTTTTTTGAGGGCATGATTTGCCGTCTGTTCAAGAAGAGAGCTCAGGGCGCCGACCAGAGGGATTCCCGCGCCAAGCAGGGTCGCCAACTGCCGGGTGAAGATGTGTATCTCCATTGATTTGACCCGCTCAAAAACAAGGAGCGATCCCTGCCCAGCCTTTCCCGCCTTGGTTGAGTGGGAGAGATGTTCCTTGAGATCGACCGGATATTTCCCGGCAGCCCGGAGTTTATTACGGGCGCCGGCCTCGTTGTCGGCCTCAATGATACCCTTTTTGGATTTACCTTTCTGGTCAAATGCTGTGTATTCGTAGATGGGCATGGCGAGATGTGCTGGGAAAAGGCTGATTGTTGGAAACCCTCTTATTGATCTTTATTCTGGTATCGTAGCAGTATTTGGAAGAATTTCAACGAGAAACAAGAAAAAATGGAAACTATTGCTAATATACCCTATAGTGTGTGCCAGGAAAGTACCTTGTTCAAGCTACCTTTTTGCATGGATATTGATCAGCCTCTTGTTCAGGCCGGTGGTCTGTTTTCTCATTATGTACACACATTATTTCGGACTCAAAGAGAAACCCTTCTCCATTGCCCCTGATCCTCGCTATCTCTATATGAGCGCGTTGCATCAGGAGGCCCTTGCCCACCTGCTTTATGGCATCAGTGGTGATGGCTGTTTTATCCTGCTGACCGGCGACGTGGGCGCCGGCAAAACAACGGTGTGCCGATGTCTGCTGGAGCAGCTGCCGGAGAACACCGACCTGGCCCTGATTCTGAATCCAAAATTGAATGCCATGGAGTTGCTGGCCTCGATCTGTGATGAGCTGGAGATTGTCGTCAGGGGCAAAAAGAACAGTGTCAAGTCCTCTGTCGATCACCTGAACCGCTATCTGCTTGCCGCTCATGCCCGAGGGAGGATCACCGCTCTCCTCATTGATGAGGCCCAGAATCTGAGCATGGATACCCTGGAACAGCTTCGTCTGCTCACCAATCTGGAAACCGGGAAACAGAAACTCCTGAAAATTATCCTGCTGGGCCAGCCGGAGTTGCGGCAGCTTCTTGAAAATGAGGAGGTTGCCCAGATCAATCAGCGCATTACTTCCCGGTATCACCTGTTGCCTCTGGCCAGTGAGGATGTTGCGGCATATGTGGAACATCGGCTGGCAGTTGCGGGCGTACGAAGAAGGTTGTTTTCAGAAGGGGCGGTCAGGCGGGTGGCGGAGCTGAGTCGGGGGGTTCCCCGGTTGATCAATCTCCTTTGCGATCGGGCCCTGCTTGGGGCCTATGTGGAGGAAAAAGATCAGGTGGATCTGCGGATTGTCAATCAGGCCGCGCGGGAAGTGCTGGGGCGGCCTGTTAATGGTACGGGACTTCGGTCCATGCTGAGCGGGGTCTCCTTCAGCGGCCTGGTTTTAGGCCTGCTGTTGTTGGCCTTGGGCCTTCTGGCCGTCTCTCATTATTATGGTCATTGGGAGTTTGTCTTCCAGACGAATCAAGGAAATGGGATCAGGGTACAGGAATGGAAACAGGTCCCGGCTGACAAGAATGAATCGGCGCAGAAAGAGAGTTCTGTGCCTGTTTCGCCGAATAAACAGGAAAATGAGCATGGGGCCAGTCAGGCACATGAAGAAAGATAAAACTGTACGGATGGGCTGGTAATCATGTCATATATCCTCGATGCGCTTAAAAAATCTGACAGGGAACGCAAACAGGGAGAGGTCCCGGATCTGCAAAGTAATCATGGGCCTCGGCTTGGCCGTGGCAAAAGGGAGAAAAGATCCTCCTTGTGGATATGGTTGTCGGGGGGTGTCCTGCTGAGTCTGTCGGCACTGGTTCTGTACTGGGGCATGCAGAAAAACAGTGTTGCCTTGCAGGAAAAAATTTCTGCCCTGGAAAAAAGCGTTGTCCAATTGAAAGAGCAACCTGTTACCGTGGCTGTCCATCCACTTGTGGTTAAGGAAGAAACTGTTCCGCAACCGCTTAGGGGCGAGGAAAAGGATAATCCTGTGGAGATATCATCGCCGGCAGTTCCCCCAAAAGCCGTATTACAACCCGCTTTACAACCATTGGTGATAGAGGCAGAGGATGACAAAGGGTTGGTGGCGGACAAGGCTCAACCGCCCGTGGTTGAAGAAAAAACGGTGATAAAGCCGGAAGATCTCCCCCGAAAATCCCAGCCGAAGGTTGTCGCCCCTCCCCCCCCGGTGGCATCAAAGATCGCCTCGGAGAAGGCGAACGCGCTGCCCCTTGTTCAAGACCTGCCTGCCAATGTCCAGAAAATGCTGCCGCCATTGCAACTGACCGGCCATGTCTATGCGAAAGATGCCGCCAAACGGATGATTATCATCAACAACAGGATTTGTCGCGAGGGCGATCTGGTTGAGAATCAACTGGTTCTGGAGCAGATTGTCTGGGAAGGTGTGGTGTTGCGCTATCAGGATATTCGTTTTCGTATGAAGTTGTAATGATGGATTGTAACTGCCCAGGTAGATAGGCTGAAGGCCGAAGGTTTTTAGGGACAGACAATGTGTGAAGATTGATATACTTCAGCCTTCAGCCTAAATACCCGAGTAGTTACGATGGATTGAAGCCTGGTGTGCTTTTGTTGAAGAGTGCGTGGCGTTGGCAGAAAAACAAAAAAGAATCCCCTTCATGAATGAGCCTTTGCTTGCAAAAATGCCGACACCGACTTTGTCCCGCTTGTTCCTGGCCTTTTTTCGCTTGGGACTAACCGCCTTTGGCGGACCGGCCATGATCGCCTATATACGTGAGTTGGCTGTCGGGCGGGAGCGCTGGCTTGCGAAAGAGGCCTTTCAGGATGGTGTGGCCCTCTGCCAGACGATTCCAGGCGCTACGGCCATGCAGGTCGCGGCCTATGTCGGCCTGCGGGTTCGGGGCGTGCGCGGGGCAGTGGTCAGTTATGTCGGCTTTGGCCTGCCGGCCTTTCTCCTCATGCTGCTGCTCTCAACGGTTTATACCCGGGCCCATGCGCTGCCCGTGGTGATTGCCGCGTTCAGCGGCCTGCAGGCCCTGATTGTCGCCGTTGTTGCCAATGCCACTCTCTCCTTTGGCCGAACCACCCTGACCAGTTGGCGACAGGGCGTTATTGCCCTGATGGCCGCGGCCCTCTTCTGGATGGTGGTTCATCCAGTCCTGATCCTGCTCCTGGCTGCCTTGCTGGCTATGGCGCTGCCCAGCGGGCAGCCTACCCCACCCCAGGCCGGGACAAGTACCAAAATCCCAGCTACCTTTCGGCCGCTCGTCTGCCTGATCGGTGTAGCCGCTGCCGGTTTTACCCTGCTCGCATTTTTCAGTCCCAAACTTGCGCAACTGGCCATGCTCATGGCCCGGATTGACCTCATTGCCTTTGGCGGCGGCTTTGCCTCGGTGCCTCTCATGTTTCATGAAATCGTGGAGGTGCGTGGCTGGCTAAATGGCCCGACCTTTCTCGACGGCATAGCCCTTGGCCAGTTTACCCCAGGCCCCATTGTGATTACGGCAACCTTTGTCGGCTATCTGCTCCAAGGCCTTGCCGGCGCATGCGTTGCCACCGGGGCCATGTTCCTCCCTTCCCTGCTGCTGGTGATCGGGATCGCGCCTTATTTTTCCCGGTTGCGCGCCTCCATCTGGTTCAGCCGGGCCATTTCCGGGGTGCTGTGCTCCTTTGTCGGCCTGCTGGCGACAGTTACCATCCGCTTTGCCCTGCAGGTGCACTGGGACTGGCTGCATCTGTTGCTTGCCGTTGGCGCCTTGGGGGCCTTGTCGCGGAAGCTCGATATCCTTTGGGTGATTGTTGCGGGAACGGTTGTCTCTCTTCTTTTCCTGTAGTAATATCAGGCCGCCATTCGGGCAGAAATTTTCTGCCCGCAAAATCTTTCCATTCTTTGGAGGAACGCATGTCCCGTCTTATCTGTTACTGTTTTGGCTACACCGAGGAAGATCTGTGCCAGGACACCTTGCGTCATGGCCGTTCGCTGATCATGGAACGTATTGTTGCCGAAAAAAAAGAGGGCCATTGCCGGTGCGCGGAGACAAACCCCACTGGCCATTGATGTTTGGGCCAAGTCCGCCAGGTGGTGGACTCGATTTTAAAAACCATTGCTTAGAGGAGGCGCTCTGATGTACTTTCCCGTTGCCGGTATAGAGGTCAACCCGTTGGTGCCACCGCTGGTCGCCTTTGTGATTTCCCTGTTCACCTCCATGGGCGGGGTATCCGGGGCCTTTCTGCTCCTGCCCTTTCAGGTCAGTATGCTGGGCTTCACCAGCCCGGCAGTCAGTTCGACCAATCAGTTATTCAATATTGTGGCCATTCCCAGCGGGGTGTACCGCTATATCCGGGAAGGCCGGATGGTCTGGCCTCTGACCTGGATTGTGATTATCGGCACCCTGCCGGGAGTGCTGGTCGGGGCCATCGTCCGCATCAAATACCTGCCTGACCCGAAAAACTTCAAGTTGTTTGTTGGACTTGTGCTCCTCTATATCGGCGGGAGATTGCTCAAAGATCTGTTCTTCACCCAAAAAAAGAAGGATACCCCTTCGACGGAGGAACGGTTTCAGCAACAACGCAAACAACAACCCCAGACCCAAAAAACCAACTCCTCTGCCCCTGGTGAACAACTCTCCCGCGTCACGGTGCTGCAATGGACGCCAGGCCGGATCGTCTATGACTTCTGCGGGGAGACCTTTACCGTCAATGGTGTGGGGGTCATGATCCTCAGCCTGATCGTCGGTATGGTGGGCGGGGTGTATGGCATTGGCGGCGGGGCGATCATTGCCCCGTTTCTTGTCAGTTTTTTCGGGCTGCCGGTCTATACCGTGGCCGGTGCGGCGCTGATGGGAACCTTTGTCACCTCGGTGGCCGGGGTGATCTTTTACCAGATTCTGGCGCCCTGGTATCCCGGCATGGCCATTGCCCCGGATTGGCTTCTGGGTTTTCTCTTCGGGATTGGTGGATTTGCCGGTATGTATTGCGGGGCACGGCTGCAGAAGTTTGTGTCGGCGCGATTCATCAAGTGGATTCTGGTGGTGTGCCTGCTCTTCACGGCCAGCAAGTATATCTGGCCCTTCCTTGTTTCAATGGTGAACCCTTGATGAACAAGGAGAAAACCTATTTCGGCTTCGGTCGGAACGTCTTTTTCACCGGACTCGTCAGCTTCTTTATGGACGTGAGTTCCGAGATGATCTACCCGCTGGTCCCCATTTTCCTGGCAGGTGTGCTGGGAGTCAACATGTCGATGATCGGCCTGATCGAGGGGATTGCCGAATCAACGGCCAGTCTGCTCAAGGTCTTTTCCGGCTGGCTTTCCGATCGAACCATGCAGCGCAAGAATTTGATGCTGGCCGGATATGCCATCTCCACCCTGAGCCGGCCAATCATGGCCATGGCCGGCTCCTGGCAGCAGGTCCTGGCTTCCCGCTGCACCGATCGTCTGGGCAAGGGAGTCCGTACGTCCCCCCGGGATGCAATCATTGCCGAATCCACCGAATCTACCCATCTGGGCCGCGCCTTCAGCTTCCACCGGGCCATGGACACCCTGGGGGCAGTGGTCGGCCCGGCCATCACCTTTGCGCTTCTTGGGTTTTTCAATAACGACTATCGCAAGATCTTCTGGCTGTCGATGGTGCCCGGGGTGATTGCGGTCATCTTGATTATCCTTTTCATCCAGGAGAAGAAAAGACAGCTGAAACCCGAGGCCGAACGGCCCAAGCTGACCCTCAACCATTTTGACTGGAAGGTGAAGTTCTTCATCGTGATTGCAGCCCTGTTTGCCCTGGGAAATTCAAGCGACGCCTTTCTGATCCTGCGGGCGCAGCAGATCGGGATCCCAACGCTCACGATCCCAATAGTGTATCTGGTGTTCAATCTTGTGTACTCCCTATCGGCTCTTCCGGCCGGGATGGCGGCGGACAGATTCGGCAGGAAGAGGATTATCCTGCTCGGGTTCGTGCTCTTTGCCGGGCTTTATTACGGCTTTGCGGTTGCCAAAAATATTTCTACTATCTGGATATTATTCGGCCTGTATGGTCTGTTCATGGGATTTACCGAGGGGGTGCAAAAGGCGTTCCTGGCCACCATCATTCCCCCTGATTTCACGGCGACTGCCTTTGGTGTCTATGCCGCCGCCGTGGGTCTTGCCATGTTACCGGCCAGCCTCATTGCCGGCTGGCTCTGGGATCATGTTTCTCCGGCTGCAACCTTCTATTTCGGTGCGGCCACGGCGAGTTTGTCGGCAATCCTTTTCGGCGTGTTGATGCTTCTGATCCGGTATTCGCAACCTGCGATAGTACGTGAGTTGTAGTTTTTTTATCACAAAATTTTGAGTGTCTTTTCTGGAGGATATCGATGCAGGAGGTTTTATTCATAGCAGGCTTCGGGGCGCTCGGCTGTGTGACCCGCTATTATCTCTCGGGTTGGGCCTATGACCTGTTCGGGAGGAGTTTTCCCTACGGCACCTTTGCCGTCAACATCCTCGGGGCATTTCTTATCGGCCTGGTTATGGAGTTCGGCATGCGGAGCACGCTGCTGCCGGTCAGTCTGCGTATTGGACTGACTATCGGGTTTCTCGGCGGCTTCACCACCTTTTCCACCTTCAGCTATGAGACGTTCCGGTTATTGGAGGAAGGGGACTTTTTTGTAGCCGCAACCAATGTCCTGGGGAGTGTGATTGTCTGTCTGATTTTTACCTGGTTTGGTATTCATACTGCACGCTATCTTTAAAGAATGGGGACAATTATGACACGATTCAGCGGCGAAAAGGTATTGATGCGGATATTCCTGGGTGAGAGTGACAAGATCGGGCATCGTCCACTCTATGAAGTCCTGGTTGAATTTTTCAAGAAAGAAGGGTTTGCCGGGGCCACGGTACTGCGGGGTGTTGCCGGATTTGGTGCGCACAGTGTTTTTCATACCGATAAACTGTTGCGGCTTTCTCTTGATCTTCCCATTATTATCGAGGTGGTGGAGAGTCAGGAAAAGATCGACGCCGTTATGCCCCGCATCGATGAGATGATGGACGGCGGCATGATCACTCTCGAAAAGGTCACCGTGATCCGCTACACTTCCAAAGAAAAATGAAGGTAAGCGAGACCTGAGAAAAAGAGATTTGCAGGTGTTTTGAACATATTATCTTGAAGGCGTGATTCTTGAGAGCGTGCGGCACAAGAAAGAGGGTATCGTGCATATGTGCTTTTGATTATTGTTTCAATATGTTATCGGTATAAATTAAGAAATATTGAGTGAAGATATTGCAAATCTTCCCGAAGACGTTTATAACAAAATCCACTTTAGATGGGCCTGAAGCCCTGACGAATTCCAATCTTTCTTCCATTTCTTTTACTGGCGGTATGTCATGACAGAAATTGACCTTTTACCTCTGCGGGCTGAACTGAAAAAGCAGTTTCAGGACAAGCTTCCCAATGCCAGAATCGACTATTGCCTCACCTGCGGCCTTTGCGCCAGCGGCTGTGCGGCCAGTGGTATCGAAGGCATGGATCCCCGCAAACTCATCCGCTATCTCGTGCTTGGTCAGGACGACCTGCTCAGAAATACCAACTGGATCTACTCCTGTTCTATCTGTCAGCGCTGCGAATACGCCTGCCCCATGGGGATCAATGTCGGCCGCTTTGTCTATGAGCTGAAAGGCATGCGCCCCAAGGAGCAACGGCCGGTCAACCTGCAGAGGTCCTGTGAACTGCAGAAGGATCCAGGGAACTCAACCGGTATCCCTAACGAGGATTTTGTCTGGGTGGTCGGCGATATTCTTGAAGAGATCCATGAAAATGAGCCGGAATGGGCTGATATGCAGGCCCCTATGGATAAGGTGGGCGCTCAGTTCTACCTGAACCAGAATGCCAAGGAGCCGACGGTTGAGCCGGAGGAGATGGCCTTCATCTGGAAGATCTTCCATGCGGTCGGCATTGACTGGACCTATTCGTCCAAGTGGTGGGATGGGGCCAATTACTGCCTCTTCTCCGGTGATCCGGAAGATTGGGAATACACCGTCCGCAAGCAGGCGGAGACGGTGGATGCACTCGGGTGCCCGACCTATATCAATACGGAGTGAGGCCACATGCTCTATGCAACCCTGGAAGGGTTGAAACGCTTCAACATCCCCCACAACTTCAATGTTGTCAGTATTATCACCTATTATGCCCAGTGGATCCGGGAAGGCCGGCTCAAGGTGGATTCCTCGTGGAACACCGAAGGGTTGAAGTTCACGGTCCAGGATCCCTGCAAACTGGTGCGCCAGGGCCTTGGCGACCCGGTGGCCGATGACCTGCGTTTTGTTATCAAGCAGGTCTGCGGCGAAGAGAACTTCGTCGATGTCTGGCCCAATAAATCGAATAACTATTGCTGCGGCGGTGGCGGCGGCGCCCTGCAGGCTGGGTTTACCGATAATCGACGGCAACATGGCAAGATGAAGTTCGAGCAGTTGCATGCCACCGGCGCCGATGTGGTGATCACTCCCTGTCATAACTGTCATGGTCAGATCAAGGATCTGGCCGAGTTTTATGGCGGCAAATGGCAGACCACCCACCTGTGGAACTGGATCGTCAAGGCCCTGGTCAGATAAACATACAAGGTTCATGGTAAAAAAATAATGGCAGCAGGATCGGTATTAGTGATTGGCGGCGGTATCGCCGGCGTACAGGCGGCGCTTGATCTGGCAAACAGCGGGTTCCTCGTCCATCTGGTGGAGGGGACAACATCCATCGGCGGCAAGATGTCGCAACTGGACAAAACCTTTCCCACCAATGACTGTTCCGCCTGTATCCTCTCGCCCAAGTTGGTCGAATGCGGCCGCCATTTCAATATCAATCTCCTGACCCTGTCAGACCTGATTGCGCTTGAGGGCGAGCCGGGCCGCTTCAAGGCCGTTGTTCGCCAGCGTCCCCGCTATATTGATCCGGAAAAATGTATCGCCTGCGGACTGTGTGCTGAAAAATGTCCGAAAAAGGTGAGCAATGCGTTTAACGAGGGCATCGGCGAGCGCAAGGCGGCCTATCTCAGTTATCCCCAGGCAGTTCCCCTGAAGTATGCCCTCGATCCCGATCATTGTATCTGGATCAACAAGCCCGGTCGTTGCGGCCTCTGTGCCAAGGTCTGTCCGGCCGGCGCCATCAATTTTGACGACACGGCCAAAGAACATGTGCTGGAAGTGGGTTCAGTAGTGCTGGCCCTGGGCTTTTCTCCTTATGATCCCTCCTCCCTTGATTTTACCGGTTATGGCCGCCTGCCCAATGTCGTGACCGCCATGGAGTTTGAGCGGCTGCTCAGTCCTTCCGGCCCCTGCATGGGCCACATGGAACGACCATCAGACGGTCGGGAACCCAAACGGATTGCCTGGCTGCAATGTGTTGGCTCCCGTGACATCAACCGAGTCGGCCATCCCTATTGTTCCTCCATCTGCTGCATGTTTGCCCTCAAACAGGCGGTGATTGCCAAGGAACATGCCCATGGTGAGTTTGAGCCTTCCATCTTTTATATGGATATGCGGACTCACGGCAAAGGCTTTGAGAATTATTATAACCGTGCCAAGGATAATGGTGTCCATTTTCATCGGGCGCGGGTGCATTCGGTGATCCCGGCGGCGGATCCGGGTAATCTGCAACTTCGTTATGTAGATGAGCAGGGCCAGGTCAACTTTGGTGAGTTTGACATGGTGGTCCTGTCTACTGGTTTACAGGTGGGGAAACAAACCCTGAACATGGCAGCCATGCTGGGCCTGGAGCTTGATGCTGATAATTTTATCAAAACGGACAGCTTCAATCCGGTGGCCACCAGCCGACCGGGGATCTATGTCTGCGGCGCCGCCTCAGAACCCAAGGACATCCCCCAGTCGGTGATGGAGGCCAGTGCGGCCGCGGCGGAAGCAGGCCGAATCATGGCCCCGGCCCGCTGGACCGAGACCAGTAAAAAGGTGTACCCGGCCGAGATGAATATTCACTCTCAGGCCCCCCGGATCGGGGTCTTTGTCTGCCACTGCGGCATCAATATCTCCAGTGTCGTTGATGTGGAAGCGGTGGCCGCCCATGCAAAAAATCTGGATGGCGTCGTTTTTTCCCAGTGCAATCTCTTCACCTGCTCCCAGGATACGATCAACCAGATGGTGTCGATCATCAAGGAGCAGGGGCTGAATCGGGTGGTTGTGGCTTCCTGCTCGCCCCGAACCCATGAGCCGCTCTTTCAGGAGACCCTGCGCGACGCGGGCCTAAACAAGTTCCTCTTTGAGATGGCCAATATCCGGGATCAGGATTCCTGGGTCCATCAACTCGAGCCGGAGAAGGCGACGGCCAAGGCCAAGGATCTGGTCGCCATGGCTGTGGCCCGGGTGCGGGGTGAAGGCGCCCTGCCTTATAATACCGTGCCGGTGACCAAATCGGCGCTGGTGATCGGCGGCGGGGTCTCCGGGATGACGGCGGCGCTTTCCATGGCCGAGCAGAATTATCCGGTGACCTTGATTGAGCAAAGCGATCTTTTAGGCGGCAATGGCCGCAAGGTCTATCGCAACTGGAAAGGAGATAAGTTTCTTCCCTTTATCGATGAGCTGACCGCACGGGTTACTACCCATCCGCAGATCAGTGTCAAATTGAACACGGAGATAAGCGATGTCACCGGTTCCGTCGGCAAATTTATCACCACCTTCAGTGATGGCCATTCCTTTGAACATGGGGTGGCGGTCATGGCTGTGGGTGGGAAGGCCTATCAGCCGGAAGGGCAATGGCAGTTCCTGCATGGGGTCAACCCCAATGTCCAGACCCTGCTGGAGCTGGATCAACGCTTCATTGACGAAGATGCAACGCTGAAAAGTATCAAACAGGCGGTCTTTATCCACTGTGTCGGCTCACGGATTCCCGAGCGGCCCTATTGCAGCCGGGTCTGCTGTACCCATGCCATTGATTCGGCGGTCAGGCTCAAGGAGCTGAATCCGGACATGGATGTCTTCATGCTCTACCGCGATGTCCGCACCTACGGGCAACGAGAGCGCCTCTATCAGGAGGCCCGGGCCAAGGGGATTCTCTTCATCCGTTACGACCTTGAGCATCTGCCGCAGGTGAGTGAAAAGGATGGCCAGCTGGTTATTCATGTCCATGATCCGATCATTGATGCCAATGTTATTATCCATCCCGATATGCTGGTTCTGGCCACGGCGGTGCAGCCCCGGCAGCAGACCGGTGTTCTTTCCAAGTTCTTCAAGTGTGCCGTGGACTCCCAGGGATTTCTGCTGGAGGCCCATATGAAACTACGGCCCGTGGATTTTGCCACGGAAGGCGTGTTTCTGGCCGGGCTCTGCCATTATCCCAAACCCATGGAAGAGGCCATCGCCCAGGCCAAGGCCGCGGCGGCACGGGCTTCCATTATCCTGGCCTATGACGCAGTCCCTGCCGAAAGCGTCACTGCGGTGGTGACTGCGGCAAAATGTACCGGCTGCGGACTCTGTGTCGCGGTCTGTGCCTATAATGCGGTGAGCCTGAATGAGAATGGAGTGTCCACGGTGAATACCAGCATGTGCAAAGGCTGCGGCGCCTGTGTCGCCGGTTGCCGTTCCGATGCGATCAGCCTGAAGAATATCGGTAACGAGCAGATCATGGCTGCGGTTGATGCGGCGTTTTGTTGATAATAACTTGTTATTGTAAGTAAAATAACTATGGCTTATATCCGTCCAAAGAGTGCACATAACCTTTCCCCAGAAGAAAAGCGAAAGCTTTTGCAAGAGTATTTTGATTATTATCAAGAGGTGTCAGCCCATGATCCAAAATTGCTCAATTCTAAACTACCCCGCAGCGCATTAGATGATTTGTTGAATGAAATTGGAGAGTTGATTTCAAACAAAGCCGAGTTACTTGCTTCTACTGACAATGAAGTTAGCCACTTTATAGCGGATAACCCTTTGCCAAAGCACTTAGAACAATATCTTCCAGACAATTTTAGAGTTTATTGCTTAGCACTAAATGCTATAAAGCAATGGTTGTCAGCTGAACAAGCTGCTACTGATCGGTATATTTTTGGAGGTACTGTCCGCGCTCAATGTAAGAGTTTAGCTAAATCTTGTTTAGTGTCGGGTAAACCTTCGAAGGAATGCACAATAGAGCTTCATCATCCTGTACGAGATGGTAGACCACCTATCCCAATAGCCAAGGAAGTTCATGCAGAAATCGAAGGTCAAGTTTCATCAGTTGACATACAAGATAAAATAATGGAGACAATCTATCCAATTAAACGGGAAGGTAACCGCTCATGGGTAATGCTTAAACTGGGTTGCGAGTTATTATTGGATATTGCAAATACAACAAAAAGCAAAAATGTTCAGGCATCTTCAAAAACATTTGCACGAAAAGCCAGCACTGCATCGGAATTGAATTATGGTGAGTTATTGAATTGGATAGAAACGAATGGACTCACTTAACATCATGAATGTACGGTGGTTGCATAAAGATTAACTTATCGTATTAGAAAGACAAATTAAGCGGAGCATGACCTATATGGCAAAAAGAAATTATTTCACACAGGATGAAATTGTGCTCTGTACTTATGCTGCATTGTATGATGTGAACGACTTTGGTGGTCAGTCAATGATTTATAGCTTAACTCATCGAAGTAGAGCATCCATCACAATGAAGATTGCGAATATAGCAGCTATGCTTGATGAAGTAAGTGTCCGTAGATATAACAATGTGACTCCACTTACAGGGCTTCCTCAAGGCCAGGTTGGTCGAAAGACTAATTGGGATATTGTCGGATCGATTTATAAATTATCGAAGCATGAATTTCTTAAAAAGTGTCAAGATATTTTAGTAAAGAACCAAACCTAATAATAGGCTCAAGAAGTTAGTGGAAGATGTTCTGAATTGTTTATAACGATGTCTCTTATTTTAAATGTTGAAGAGATATGTTCGATCACAATCTGAGAGAAGAATATGAATGATCAAAGCACGAACTGGGAACCGAAGATTATTGCCTTCCTGTGTAACTGGTGCAGTTATGCGGGCGCTGATCTGGCCGGTGTCAGCCGCTTTCAGTATCCATCCAATATCAGGATTGTCAGGGTTCCCTGTTCGGGACGGGTCAGCGAGAACATGATCATGTCGGCGCTGAAATCCGGGGCTGACGGGATTTTGGTGTCCGGCTGCCATCCGGGTGACTGCCACTATATCAGCGGTAATTATTTCGCCCGGCGGCGCTTTGCCCTGTTGAGCAATCTCCTCGATTTTATCGGGATTGAACCGGGCCGGGTCAGTTTTTCCTGGGTGTCGGCCTCCGAGGGCGAGCAGTTTGCCGAAGTTGTCCAAAGCGTGACTGAGAAAGTAAAAGCACTGGGGCCTGCGAGCAGGCTGGTAAAAAAAATTGATGCCTTAGAAACGGCATTACAGGTCGCGTAAAAAAGATCATGCCAACAATAAACGAAACAGTAAGTGAAGAGATCCGGGCCCAGGCCAGGAAACTTTTGGAAGAAGGCACGGTGGCTGCGGTTATCGGCTATGCTGCCGGCAGCCTGCCGATGACGGTCAAACCGTTGGTGGTTCGGAGTCCTGAGGATTGCCGCAAGCTGATCTGGAACACCTTCTGCGTGCTCAACCTGGCCAACTATCTGCCGGCGACGCTGAAATCGGTTGAACCGCCGCGCGGACCGCGTGATCCCAAACCGGAGGGTCCGCTGCCCAAGGTGGCGATTTGTGCTACCGGCTGCTGGTCACGTAACATTGTGGTGCAGATCCAGGAACATCAGGTGGCCCGTGACCGGGTGGTGGTCATGGGGGTCGGCAGCCGCGGCATGGTGAGCAAACGAAAGGTGCAGGCCCTTTTTGACGGCCGGGAGATCCTGGCGGTGGAAGAGGGTGATCATGAGCTGGTTATTCAGGGTGCTGATTTTTCCGAGACCATCAACCGCTGGAGTGTGGTGCGCGATAACTGCCAGACCTGCACCCATCCTGACCCGGTTCTGGTGGATGTGCGGATTGGCGAGCCTGTCTCGGAGCGGAAGAACCCCAACCCGTTCATGCAGGTTGACGCCCTGGAACAGAAATCAGGGGATGAGCGCTGGGCCTGGTTTACTGAGGAGTTTTCCACCTGCATCCGCTGCTATGCCTGCCGCAACGCCTGTCCGCTCTGCTACTGTCCTACCTGTTTTGTCGATGATGCCAAGCCCCAGTGGGTCGGCAAGAGTCTGGATGCGGTGGATACCGGTCTCTTTCATATCCTGCGGGCCTATCATTGCGCCGGTCGCTGCACCGACTGCGGCACCTGTGAGACGGTCTGCCCCAAGGGGATCAATATGCGTATGCTGACCAAGAAGCTGAACAAGGATGTCCTTGATCTGTACGGGATTGAGGCGGGCATGCAGCCTGATGCCCCTTTGCCGCTGACCACCTATACCATGGATGACCCCCAGAAATTTATGGTGGCTGAGCCCTCGGCTGTCAAGGAGGGTAAATAATCGTGAAGGTCTTTAAGATTACACCAGCCGAGCTGGATGCAATGATTCAGGAGTGGAGCAAGGCCCATCCGGTTTATGCTCCAGCCCTTGCCAAACAACCCGCCGCATCTCCTGACTGTGCACCTGGCTGGAGCAGGGTGGACGGCAATGCGCCGTTGACACTGCCCGTCGGGCCGCCCCCGGCATCGGTGAAGACATTTTTCTTCCCGCAGCCGGAAACCCTGCTCACCTATACCCTGGAGAATAACCATCCGGACAAGGGTTTGATGCGGGAACCGGCAAAATCCCAGGGAATACAGGTCGTGGTTGGCGTCCGTCCCTGTGATGCCAGAAGCGTCCTGCTCAACAATCTGCCTTATCAGGAAGATCCTTTCTTTCAGGCCAACCGGCAGCGGACGGCGCTGATCGGCTTTACCTGCGAGCAGACCCGGTCAACCTGCTTCTGCACGCAAATGGGTGGCTCGCCGCTCGGTAGTGAAGGTCTTGATCTGGTCTTTTCCCGAACGCGGGATGGTTTTATTGTCGAGGTGGGCAGCGCCAAAGGTGAGGCCCTGGTGGCTGACCTGGATCTGGCCCCGGCCGATGAGAGCGAGATTTCGGCCCTTGCCGCGCGCCGCCAAGAAGAGGTCAAGGCCAGTTCAACGGAACTTGACACCTTGAAAGGCAGAGAGCTGGGAAAACTCTATGATGCCCCCCTCTGGCAGCCTTTGGGCGAGTCGTGCATCAACTGCGGGGCCTGCACCTTTATCTGCCCGACCTGTTATTGCTTTGACATCCAGGATGAGGTGGTGCGCGGCCAGGGACGACGCATCCGCTATTGGGACTCCTGCATGTTTCCCCTGTACAGCCTGCACACCTCGGGCCATAATCCCCGGGGGCAGAAGGTGCAGCGGACCCGCAACCGCTTCCTGCATAAACTGAAATATTTCCCGGATCGCTTCGGACCTTTCTCCTGTGTGGGTTGTGGGCGCTGCGTCCAGGATTGTCCTGTTAACATTGATATCCGTGAGGTCATGACTGACCTTCTGGCGGTGGAGTAAGATATGATATCCTATATGCCCTATCCTGTCCGCATCGACGACATTGTGGTTGAGACGGAAGACGGCAACCAGAAGACCTTCAAACTTGTCTTTGAGAATGAGGCCCATAGAAAGGCATGGCGCCATGTGCCGGGTCAGTTTGCCATGCTGTCGCTGGCAGGACAAGGTGAGATCCCCATCGGTATTGCCTCTTCACCCACCGAGGAAGGGCATCTGCTCTTTACCGTCAACCGGGCCGGCAAGGTGACCACCGCCCTGCACCAGATGAATATCGGTGATCGCATGGGCGTGCGTGGCCCCTTGGGTAACGGTTTTCCCATCAATACTGACATGTTGGGCAAGAATATTGTCATCATTGCCGGCGGTTTTGCGGTAACCACCCTGCGGGCCACCCTGCTTTCTCTGCTTGCCCGTCGCCCAGATTACGGCAAGATCACCTTTATCTATGGCGCCCGGACACCGGGTATGTTGCTGTATCGGGATGAGCTGAAACAGTGGGCGCAGCGTGAGGATATCGATCTTCATGTCACCATCGACCGCGAGGCGCCGGGCTGGGATGGACTGGTCGGCTTTGTGCCCACCATTGCCGGTGATGTCGCGCCATCACCGGAAAACAGTGTGGCCCTCATCTGCGGCCCGCCGATCATGATCAAATTTACCATGCCGCCTCTGGAAAAGATCGGCTGGACGGATGATCAGGTCTATCTTTCGCTGGAAAACAGGATGAAATGCGGGGAAGGGGTCTGCTGCCACTGCAATGTCGGCCCTACTCTGGTGTGCAAGGACGGCCCGGTTTTTACCCGCAGCCAGGTGAAGCAACTGCCCATTGAATATTGAGAGTGCTACATTCCTTTCGCTGATAAAAAACTCATTCCAGACTCCACGCCAGGGGACGACGCAGCGACTGGAATGAGAAGAAAAATTCCCTTTTTTAATAGACACCCAGCAGGTTTAGACCAAGAAGGATCAAGCCGGCACAGGCGATACGTTTGACCATGGTGGGGCTTACTTTCTTGGCAATCTGCGGGCCAATATAACCACCGATGATGGCGGCCGGGAACATGACCAAAAAGAGAATCAGGTCAAAATTGCCAAACTGCATATGGCGGATACTGCCCATGGCCGTACTGAAGAAGATGGCCAGCAGCGAGCTGCCAACAACGATGTACATGGGAAGCCGGAGCGCGACGGTCATCAGCGGCACCATGAACGGCCCACCACCAAACCCGAACATGGATGATATGATGGATATCAAAAATCCACCGATGCAGCCGACCCACATATTGACTTCAAATTCCTGACCCCAAAAGTCTACTTTCATAACGGATTTCTCCCGATAAGATTTTACTGTTTGCCCTTGGCAGTTTCTTCCGCCCGTTTCTTGAATTCTTTCAAGATGGCCTGCTCTTTTTTGTTATTGGCAAGATAGCCTGGAGTTGTCTGCCAGAACATCAGAGCTGCCAGAATCAGAAGGATCCAGCCGAAGACAAACTTGAATTGATCGAGGGTGATCATCTCGGTAAGTTTCGGGCCGATAAACGCACCCACCAGCATGGCGCAACCGATACCGCTACCGAGTTTCCAGTTGATAAATTTAATCTTGTTGTAGTTGTAGATGCCACTACCCTGGGCAAAGAGCACTGTGGGCATAACCGTCCCGGCGACAATGGTGTGCGGCAGCGGGAAGAGAGAGACCAGAATAGGATTGAGGATAAATCCACCACCTGCTCCCATGAGGATCCCAAAAATAGAGATAACCAGACTGAGAAGAAAGGGCCAGATCAGATTGATACTCGTCCCCGCCGTTTTCAGATAAACAGTGGGGAAAGAAATCTTGTTATCAAAAGACGCTATCTCACTTTTGACATTTTTGACAGTTTCCTTATCCCCTTCTTTTATCCGCTCGGTGACCGCAGTCACGGTTACATTGTATTTGCCAGGCGCCTGGCCTGCAGGAAGATTGATCTTGGCCGCATAGGAACCATCAGGTTGGATATTGACACCCGCTCCCAGCAGTTTGCCAACACTGCGGAAACGTCCCTTGGCAAGCTTCATCGATTCACTTTTAGAGGCCTTTTCATCCATGTCCGGTAATAAATCGCCGCGGGAACCAACAATACTGGCCATGATCGTGGCCTGATAACTATCGATCTTGATCTTGGCGGGCGCATTGTAAGCGGCATCCGCGCCGATTTTCTTCAGGACTTCCGAATACTTCCATTTGTTGCCATCAGCTTTGGCCCTATCAAGCTCTCCAGCCATTTCTTTGGGGACAAGAATTTTATAAAAAGCCGGCATATCCTGGGTGATATAAAATTTATAGGGAATCTTGCCGGTTTTTTCATCCTTGACCCCATCAAAGCGATTGGCTCGTACCTTTTTGTCCGCTGAAAAGATCTCTACATATACTCGCGAACCTGCCGGGGCCTTGCCGGAAACAAGAATATCGCCACCATTATCCAAGGACGTTTTATCGATGGTGATGGTTGGGGCGGCAGAATTGGCAACGGCAGCAGGAGGCGCGCCGGCAGCAGCTTCAGATTGTTGTACGGCCCGAACTTGCGGGGCAAACAACAAGGTCATCGCCAGGGCGAGGGCCGGTAATATACGAAATCTGATATTCATATCATCCACCTCCTGTTTGCAAAGAGAATGTCTTGAAAAGAAGACGGTCTTGCTTGGATTTCCTTGAGCTGTACCATTTGACCTCCTTTGTCGATCTTCACTATCTGACAACCACGGACGATTGCTGAATAAAAACGTTCGGGCCTGATATGGCATTGTCTCTGTAAAGCAATAATGACGCCAATTGGGCATGACAAGAGTTATTTTTTGTTATCATTCTGAAATTACAGTAATTTTAGATAATATTATCACAGAAGCGAGGAGAAATAAAGCAGGAATCGGGCTGATTTGTGCAGTAAAAACTATGCACCGCTGTTTTTTTGTTGCAGAATAAAAAGAAGTCACTACCCATCAGCCTGCGGGAATGTGGACAGCGGTTGAGAAAACCAGAGGAGAGTGGATCCGGAAAATGAGCCCGTCTCTTATCTCCCTTAATACACTGGCTCATTTTAGGGATCCACGGTAGAATCTGGTTTCGGATAGTAATTATGGCGGGTAGGTATGAGCAGGAACCATCCAGATCGATACCGCTATTTCATAAAATAAGCATTGGCACTGATTGAAGGACAATATAAGTGGACACAACATTGATATTCACCGGATTGATCTTCGGCTCTATCGGCATGGGGTATATCATCTATGGTCGGAAGCAAGCCAACATGATTGCTTTTCTTGCTGGTATCTGCCTTTGTGTTTTTCCCTATTTCATCAGCAGTGTCTGGATGTCGATTGTTCTTGGCGTGGGACTTGTGCTCCTGCCATTTATGATCAGGATTTGATCTGGATGCGCATTGAAATTCTTATGAACGGAGAGGCCTATGGAACCAGAGAATAAAATTGTTAAACCTGGCTTGAACGGTACCTTTATAGGTGAAAATGGCGAGCAGGTATCCCCGCCTGCAGGATGGGCATTTCTGGCGGCAGGTGATGCCGGTCTTACCAGAAAGGTAACCGCCCAGGGAATTTTCTGGCGAGTTCAGGCCCAAATGGGTCGCCGTACCATCTCCAAAGGGATCTGGGCGCCTGGAGAAACGATAGCGGTGGCCAGGCAAGAGGTTGAGGCGGTTCGGTCAACGACGGCATACCAGAATAAACTAGCAAGTGACCGTCAGCGCCGGGGCAAGAAGCAGGCTGAGTATGAAAAGGAATTTTGCCTCGAAGTCCGCACCTTTCTCGCTTTTGCCCCAAGACACCAAGAGTTGGAAGAGAAGATGGCAGAGGCTGTTACCGTTCATGCAGTTCCCGTTGGCAGCGGAACAGTGGCGCGGACAGCGATGATCCCTGTCGAAGAGCGGGCGGCAAAGGCAGTGATCGCCTGGATGCGGCATCAAACGACTGCTTATGAAGCGATGCAAATTCCCAGGATCAAGGGCAAGAGACGAGAAATCAGAAGGATGCTGGCAGATCGTTCAGTAGAGTTGCTTAAGGCGTATAGAGAAGGGGTTGAGACATCCACTGACTGCCCATTAAGGCAAGCTCTGGAAAAGTCTACCTTGAACCATGTTTTTTATTCCAAAAAAGATCTCCCATTGCTATAGTGGCCTCCATGAAAACTCAAAATACCACCAAACAAACCAAGTTTATTTTCGTGACCGGCGGCGTGCTTTCCTCCCTCGGCAAAGGACTGGCGGCGGCAGCTATCGGCGCGCTCCTTGAAAGCCGGGGCCTGACGGTCACCTTCCAGAAGCTCGATCCCTATATCAATGTTGATCCGGGTACCATGAACCCCTTTCAACATGGTGAGGTCTTTGTCACCGATGACGGGGCCGAGACCGATCTCGATATGGGTCACTATGAACGCTATACCAACGCGGTCATGGCCCAGAAGAACAACTACACCTCGGGACGGATCTACTATTCGGTCATCACCAAGGAACGGCGCGGTGAATATCTGGGCGGCACCGTTCAGGTCATCCCCCATATCACCAACGAGATCAAGGAGGCCATCCTCCAGCTTGACGGCAGCGTCGATGTGGCCATCATTGAGATTGGCGGCACCATCGGCGACATAGAAGGACTCCCCTTTATTGAGGCCATCCGGCAGCTACGCGGCGATCTGGGCCGGGAGCACACCCTTTATATCCACCTCACCTACGTGCCCTATATCAAGACCGCAGGCGAGGTCAAGACCAAGCCCACCCAACACTCGGTGCGGGAACTGCGCGCCGATGGCATCCAGCCCGACATCCTGGTTTGCCGTACCGAAGTCCCCCTGACCGATGAGCTGAAGGCCAAGATCGGACTTTTCTGCAGCCTGCCCAAAGACGCCGTGATCACCGGCATTGACGTCGATTCCATCTACGAAGTGCCGCTCCGCCTGCACAAAGAAGGTTTGGACACCAAGATCCTCGAACTGCTCAATATCTGGACCGGAAAACCCAATATCAAGCCCTGGGAAGATCTGGTCCACAAGATCAAAAACCCCAAACAGACCGTCACCATCGCCATTACCGGTAAATATGTTGATCTGACCGAATCCTACAAGAGCCTGCATGAGGCCCTGGTACATGGCGGACTGGCCAATGACGCCAAGGTTGAGCTACGCTACATCAGCGCCGAGGATATGGAAGAACAGGATCCTGCAGAACTGCTTGCCGGATGCCATGGCATCCTGGTACCAGGCGGTTTCGGGAATCGGGGAGTAGCCGGCAAGATCAAGGCGATTACCTATGCCCGGGAACAGAAGATCCCCTTCTTCGGCATCTGTCTGGGGATGCAACTGGCGGTCATTGAATATGCCCGCAATATTGCAGGACTCACCAAGGCAAATTCCACGGAGCTTGACCTCACCACCCCTGATCCGGCTATCTACCTCATCAAGGAATGGTTTGACTACCGTACAGGCAAGATGCAGATACGCGACGAAAGTTCAGAGATGGGCGGCACCCTGCGCCTTGGCGCCTATCCCTGCAAGTTACGTGAAAACACCCTGGCCAGGGACGCCTACGGCATGGAAGAGATCTCGGAGAGGCACCGTCACCGCTACGAGTTCAACAACGATTATCGGCAGAAACTGGAAGAAACAGGTCTGGTCATCTCCGGGACATCTCCTGACAACAATCTGGTGGAGATTGTTGAACTGGAAGAACATCCCTGGTTTCTCGGCTGCCAGTTTCATCCGGAATTCAAATCCAAACCGATGCGACCGCACCCCTTGTTCCGTGATTTTATCGCTGCGGCCATAAAACATAAAGGCCAATGATCTCCCCGGTCGCAATTGCCACGCCCACTGGTGACTTGATCCAGGTTGGCTCTGGTCAGCCCCTGTTGCTTATTGCCGGCCCCTGCGCCCTTGAATCAGAAGAGCTGGCCCGCAGAGTGGCAGGAACCATGCAGGAGATCTGCACCCGCCTCGGACTTTCCTATGTCTTCAAGGCCTCCTTTGACAAGGCCAATCGCACTTCTCTCTCCTCCTACCGTGGGCCCGGCCTGGAACAGGGTCTGGCTATTCTTTCCCGGATCAGAGAAGAGTTCCAGGTACCCGTGATCTCCGATGTCCATGAAATATCCCAGGTCCAGGCTGCGGCCAAGGTCCTGGATATCATCCAGATCCCGGCCTTTCTCTGCCGACAAACCGATCTCCTCACCGCCGCAGCCCACACAGGCAAACCCATTAATCTGAAAAAGGGTCAGTTTGTTTCTCCCTGGGACATGGAAAATGCCGTGAACAAGATCCGGGAGGCAGGCGGAAAAAAGATTATGCTGGTTGAGCGGGGTGCAAGCTTTGGCTACAATAATCTGGTGGTGGATATGCGCGCACTCCCCATCATGCGCTCCTTTAACTGCCCGGTGATCTTTGATGCCACTCACTCGGTGCAACTGCCCGGTGGCGCCGGCGGTTCTTCCGGCGGCCAGAGAGAGTTTATCGCCCCCCTCAGCCGGGCCGCAGTCGCCGCCGGCATTGACGGTCTGTTCATGGAGGTCCATCCCGATCCCGACCATGCCCTCTGCGACGGCCCCAACTCCATCGCCCTTGATCAAATTGAAGCACTCCTGACCAAGCTGGTGCAAATTCGCCAGGTATGTAAAGAATTTTAAGTGCTCAAACCTTTAACTCTTTACCTTCAGCCTTCGGTCTTTATTCTGTCCACCAAAATGGTATTTTATTAGTCCCCTGATTCCTATGCCCCCTGACTCTTGCCCCCCCACAAAACCCGGCCAGTACCCTTCTGATTGTGAAATCCTTGAAGGCTACCGTACCATGGCCAGAAACCAACCTTCCAGACCCGCGCGCAGTGCGGCCTGGCAAGCAGTGCTTTCCAAGGCCAAGCCCATCAAGATCCTGCTCCTGGATGTGGACGGCGTACTCACCGACGGCAGTCTCATTTACTCCCATGAGGGGCAGGAGTCCAAGGCCTTCAACACCCAGGATGGCTTTGGCCTGCGTCTCCTCCAGGAGGCTGGCGTGGAGATTGGGGTGATCACCGCCCGCAGCTCAGAAGCGGTGACCCGGCGTTGCGCCAACCTGAAGATGCGCTATGTCTATCAGGGGACCGGCAACAAAGTAGATGCCTACAAAGAGATCCTCAAGCAATCAGGTTGTAAGCCCTTTGAAATCGCCTACATGGGGGACGACTGGCTCGATCTGGCCCTCCTCACCCGCGCCGGATTCAGTGCTGCCCCGGCCAATGGTGTGCGAGAGGTCCAGGAAGCCGCACACTACACCACTGAACACTCGGGCGGCCATGGCGCCGTCCGGGAGATCTGCGACCTGATCCTTGAGGCCAAAGGACGGTACCAGGAACTTCTGCAAAGCTATATGAGTCGATGAAAATGAACATAAACCGTTTAAAAAAAATAATGGCGCCACCTGAATGGCAAAAACGGCATAAGGAACCGTAATTAAATGGTTAAAAATACACTGGTTAGTTCGCAACGGCTCCTAAATAGCAGAAACATTATCTGGCTGATTCCCTTTGCCCTGCTGCTTACCTTCCCTCTGTGGCGAATACCGCTGGCCGCCTTTCTCGCTCCCCGTGGCGGCTACGACCCGGCCCTGGCCCAAAATCAACCGAACACCCATGATTTCACCATGAATAGCGTTCATATCACCCAGAGCCATAATGGGAAGACAACCCTTGATCTTCTTGCCACACGGGCCATGACCGGTAACACAACCAATGAATTCAAGATGGAGAACGTCAACGCCACCATCATCAGTGACCTGGGAGAGCAAACGTACGTCTCCGCCAGAAATGGTCTGTTCGACAAGGCATCAAGCCTGCTCAGCCTCATTGATGATGTCGTGATCAAAAAGCCCAAAGATAAATATGAAATCTACACCGACCTGCTTCACTATAACGACAAGACCAAGATAGCCGATTGCCCCGGCGCCACTAAACTCATTGGCAAGAAAGTATCTATCAAAGGCGGCAGCCTCAAGTATAATACGCTCACCAGCAGCTACGATATTGGCGGCCGGGTCTACTGCACGCTCTCTGAATTTATCCAACCCTGACCCATCATCCCTTTCCGGCCTCACTCTTCCCAATCGCCAGCACCAGAAAACGCTGCCCATGGGCCTGCCAGCGAACATTTACATCCCAAAGCGCCATCCCATACTCCCGTACCTGATGACGCTGGCTTGCCGGCCGTGGATCCTGCCCCAAGGTCTCGGCAATCAATAACCTGAGCCTGCGGCCTGTATGGTGTTCATAGTCGCCGCAATATTGCGCGGCCGCCTCGGTAAATACCACCTCTCGCGTCACTGATTCAGGCGGGGGGATAAAACCGCCACTGGCCGCGGGAATGCTGTCGCTGTAGGGAACATAAGGCTTGATATCAATAACCGGGGTTTTATCGAGCAGGTCGATCTCGGCAATCTCCAGAAACAATCCTTTTTTTTCTTTCCTGATTCCCGTGAGCCGGACCACCGAGATCCCCAGATAATTAGGCCGGTGAGGACTGCGGCTGGCAAAAACCCCGACCCGATTCTGCCCGCCCAGCCAGGGAGGACGGAGCGTGGGACGCCATCCGTCCGCCACCGCCTCGTGGAACAGAAACTGGATCCAGATATGCGAAAAGGCATCCAGCCCCTTGACCATCTCTTCCCGGTTCCAGGGCGGCAACAACTCCAGACGGCCGCTGCTGCTCGTGACCAGACCCGGCTGCCGGGGAATACCAAATTTCTCCGGATAGCAGGAGTGAATGATGCCAATCGGCGATATGATGTATGGGGGAAATTCAATCATTGAAACAAAGATGCAAAAAAGGGTATTCTGATCCAGGAAGTTCCGACCAAAGGACTATCTTTCATAAACTTCAAAAAAATAACCGCTTCTCCAGGATTTCACCATGGATTTTCTCAATCTTACTGATAAATGTTTTGTCATCTTCGGGCTGGCCAATAAAAAATCCATTGCCTGTGCAATTGGTAAAACCCTGATTGCCCAAGGGGCACGGGTGATCCATGTGGTCCGTTCCCAGGCCCGTCAGGAGACAGCGCGCAGCCTGTTTCCCGGATGTCCGGTTTTTATCTGCGATGTGGAGGATGAGAGCAATATTATTCGCGTCCGGAATGAGATTGCCGCAGAGATTCAGGCCGAAACAGGCGGACGCATTGACGGCCTGATGCACTCCCTTGCCTTTGCCAATTACTCTGAGGGCATGCAGCCCTTTCATGCCACCTTGAAAAAGGATTTTCTCCAGGCCATGGATATCTCCTGTTTTTCCCTGATTTCCATCTGCAACCATTTTCAGGGAATACTGGCGACCAACGCCTCAGTGGTCACCATCTCCATCTCCACCACCCGGATGGCGGCCGAGAATTATGGATATATGGCACCGATCAAGGCCGCCCTGGATTCTTCCCTCTGCTTTCTGGCCAAGAGCTTTTCCGCTTTTTCCACTGTCCGCTTCAACGCTGTTGCTCCAGGGTTGCTCAAGACCTCTGCCTCCGCCGGCATTCCTGGCTATGTGGACAGTTATCTCTTTGCCGAAAAGGCCACCCTGAGGAAAAAGGCGCTGACCACTCAAGAGGCCGCAGATGCCGCCGTCTTTCTTCTCTCGGAGCGTTCCTCAGGTATCACTGCCCAGACCCTGGTGGTTGATGCGGGCATGGCCATAAACTATTTTGACCGGGAAATTGTCACCAAGGCCATCAGCTGAATCCTGGTGTTTTGATTTTTCAAGACACCCATCTATTCAATAAACCATAGAGGAGAAAGCGAAAAATGGGAAAGCATCTGGTTCTGGCAGGCGGCGGACATGCCCACATGGTTACCCTGGCCAACATCAGGCTGTTGCATGATCTGGGACACACCGTAACCGTCATCGGGCCTTCCGAGTATCATTACTATTCCGGCATGGGCCCCGGAATGCTGGGCGCGACCTACGAGCCGAGCGACATTCGTTTTGCCACCAGACAGAGAGTTGAAGAGCAGGGCGGCACTTTTCTCTGCGATTCCATTGTCGGTATCAACCCTGCCGGCCGTCGACTGCGCCTGGCATCCGGCCACAGCGTACATTACGATGTGGTCTCCTTTAATACCGGCAGCAGCATCAAGCTCCCGAAGATTGTCGGCGACGCCTCCACCATCTATACCGTAAAACCCATTGAACGCCTGTATGAGGCCCGGCAGCAGATCAAGAAAAAGGCGGAACAACAATCAGTGACGATTGCCGTTATCGGTGGCGGGCCAGCCGGGGCCGAGGTGGCGGGAAATATCCAGCAGCTTGTCAGCGGAACCGGTCACAAAACAAAGGTATTGCTCTTTGCCGGCCACCGGTTCATGCCCAGGTTTCCAGAAAATGTGCGCCGCAAGAGTCAACATCTGCTGGAAGAAAATGGGGTGGTCATCCATGAATATGGCCACCTGAAGAGCATCCAGGACAACATTCTCATCTTTGATTGCGGGATCACGGAACACGCTGATTTTATTATTCTGGCGACCGGCGTCCACCCCTCTTCTTTTTTTCGTCAGGCCGGGATCGCCGTTGGCCCGGATGGCGGCCTGCTGGTCAATCGCTATCTGCAAAGCCCTGACTATCCGGAGATCTTTGGCGGCGGCGACTGCATCTCATTTGAGCCCCGTCCACTCGACAAGGTGGGAGTCTACGCGGTCAGGGAAAACCCCATCCTCTTCCATAACCTCAAGGCCTCTCTCCAGGGGGAGGAGCTCATCCCCTTTGATCCCGGCGGCGACTACCTGCTGATCTTCAATCTGGGGAATGGACAAGGGGTGCTGCGCAAGAAATGGCTGTTTTTTACGGGAAGGCTGGCCTTCCGGCTCAAGGACTGGATTGACAGAAGGTTTATGGCCAGATTCCAGAAGGGATAAGGCCACATTGGCAGTGCTGATGTTCCCCGCCTGAGCTGCAAACGCAGTTCAGCGGGGAATAATCTTATAATTGCTTGGCCAAGGAAAGCGCTCTATCTGCCAAGACCGAGAACTATGAACAGCTTATAGGCAAGTGCGGCAACAATTCCGGCGGCGGGGAGAGTCAGAACCCAGGCCATGACCATGGTCTGGGCCACCCCCCAGCGCACGGCGGATAACCGTTTGCTGGCACCCACGCCGAAGATACTGCCCGAGATGGTATGGGTGGTGCTCACCGGCATCCCGAAATGGCTGGTCACAA
>CAISPV010000083.1 GCA_903887485.1 uncultured Desulfobulbaceae bacterium
CTCGGGCATGCACCTTATCCTGGCGACGCAGCGTCCGTCCGTGGATGTGCTCACCGGTCTTATCAAGGCCAATTTCCCCACGCGTATTTCCTTTAAGGTGGCATCCAAGATTGATTCACGGACGATTATTGATAGCTCGGGAGCCGAGCATCTCCTCGGGGCTGGGGATATGCTCTATCTGCCATCAGGAAGACCTGTACAACGGATCCATGGGGCGTATATCTCCGAGGCGGAGACGGCACAGATTGTTGACTTCCTGAAAGAGCAGGGAAGCGCCAGTTATGATGATTCGGTGGTGGCGGAGGTCGAGGAAGAGAACGGCAGTGTGGTTCAGGGAGATGAGGATGCAGATGAACGGTATGATGAGGCTGTCACTATCGTTTGTGAGTCGGGTCAGGCCTCTATTTCCATGGTCCAACGTCGGCTGCGGATTGGTTACAATCGGGCCGCAAGATTGGTTGAGTTGATGGAAAAAGAGGGGATTGTCGGCCCGGCTGATGGGGCCAAGCCAAGAGAAATTCTGGTAAGAAAATCATATTAATCTGACCGGGTATCGGTGATTGATTTTCTGTTGATTAATTTTCTTGACAATTATCTGGCAACAAACTATAAGATGAATTCTATAAAAATGAGTGACCGTTCATTTTGTTGTTGGTCTGGGCTTTTACTTTTATTTTTATGTTATTTTAGGTGGTTATGTGTTTGGTAGCTGCCTTCTTGTTTTTGTTTTAGAGGGTTGTTTAGTGTGTGTTTTTTTGTAGTGGTTAAGTTGGCCCAGTCGGTTCTGGGTCGCAAAAGTAAAAATAAACTGAGGAGGTAGTTTTTATGCCAAGTTATGTAGATCCTTCCAAGTGCGATGGTTGTAAGGGTGGCGACAAAACAGCGTGTATGTACATTTGTCCCAACGACCTGATGGTGCTTAACAAAGAGGAAATGCGTGCCTACAACCAGGAACCAGATGCCTGCTGGGAATGCTATTCTTGTGTGAAGATTTGTCCACAAGGTGCAATCTTTGTTCGCGGCTATGATGACTTCGTACCTATGGGTGGTCAGGTTCATCCAATGCGTAGTGCTTCTGATATCATGTGGACCGTCAAGTTCCGTAATGGTAACATCAAGCGCTTCAAGTTCCCTGTTCGCACCACCTCTGAAGGTGCTGCCAACGCATACGTCAGCACCAAGGGCGCTAACCTGGATGATGAGTGTCTGGTTCTTGAATCAGCTCTTCCAACACCAAAGAAATAATTCTGGCTCTTCCTTTGAGAAGAATTGGACGCAAACTCTTTTAATATTTTAAGGAGATTTTAATATGGCATTACCAAATAAACCAAATGGTGAAATTGCTGCCGTGGTAAATCCAGAGATCGTCGAGCATGATGTTGACGTTCTCATCGTTGGTGGCGGTATGGCTGCCTGCGGCACTGCTTTTGAGATCATGAAGTGGGCCCCTGCTGGTATGAAGATTACCCTCGTTGATAAGGCTTCCATGGAGCGTTCCGGTGCTGTTGCCCAGGGACTTTCTGCTATCAACACCTATATCGGCGAAAACCCAATCGAAAATTACGTAAAGATGGTTCGTAATGACCTTATGGGTGTTGTTCGTGAAGACCTTATTTATGACTGTGGTCGTCACGTAGATGAGTCCGTAAAGTTGTTCGAAGAGTGGGGCCTGCCAATCTGGAAGCTTGATGCCGATGGTAACAACCTTGATGGTGCTGCCCCTGCCAAGACCCTGCGTGAAGGTGGTACTCCTGTTCGTACCGGTAAATGGCAGATCATGATCAACGGTGAGTCCTATAAGTGTATCGTTGCTGAGCCCGCCAAAACCGCACTTGGTGCTGAGAACTGTCTTGAGCGTATTTTCATCGTGAAGATGCTGCTTGACAAGAACAAGGCCAACCAGATCGCTGGTGCCGTTGGTTTCTCTACCCGTGAGAACGTGGTTCATGTCTTCCGTTGCAAGACCGCCCTGGTTGCCTGCGGTGGTGCAGTAAACATTTTCCGCCCACGGTCAACTGGTGAAGGTAAGGGTCGTGCCTGGTATCCAGTATGGAATGCCGGTTCCACCTACACCATGTGTGCCCAGGTTGGCGCTACCCTGACCATGATGGAGAATCGTTTCACCCCAGCCCGTTTCAAAGATGGTTACGGTCCTGTTGGTGCCTGGTTCCTCCTGTTCAAGGCCAAGGTTCAGAATGGTCTTGGTGAGTTCTATGCCAACAGCCCAGCAGTAAAAGACGAGCTTGAGAAGTTCATGCCTTATGGTGCGTCTGCTGTTACTCCTACCTGTCTGCGTAACCACTTGATGCTCAATGAGTTGAAGGCTGGACGTGGTCCAATCTACATGGCTACCGATGTTGCCCTGAACGCCTTCCTGGATGCAAAAAAAGCAGCCGGTCTGGACGAGAAAGCGGTGAAGAAGTATTGGAAGCATCTTGAGTCTGAGGCTTGGGAAGATTTCTTGGATATGTCTGTTGGTCAGGCTGGTCTGTGGGCCGGTGCCAATATTGAGCCAGAGAAGGTCGGTTCCGAGATTATGCCAACTGAACCCTACATGCTCGGATCTCACTCCGGTTGTTGCGGCATTTGGACCTCTGGTCCAGAGGAAGATTGGGTTCCTAATGTTGCCAACCCATCTCGTTCGCACAAGTACAAGTGGGGTTATAACCGTATGACCACCGTTGACGGACTCTTCACTGCTGGTGATGGAGTTGGTGCATCTGGTCATAAGTTCTCTTCTGGTGCCCATGCCGAGGGTCGTATTGTTGCCAAGCAGATGGTGAAGTTCTGTCGTGACAATGCCAGCTTCAAACCAGAGTTGAAACAAACCGCTCAGGAGCTTGCTGATGAGATCTACGCACCAGTTAAGCGTTATCATGAGTTTGTTGGCGCGTCCACATCCTCAAACGTGAATCCTAATTTCTGCAAACCAGCAGGTATCATGATGCGTTTGATGAAGGCTACCGATGAGTATGGTGGTGGTGTTGCTACTTACTACATGACTTCTGGTAAACTGCTGAACATCTGTCTTGATCTTCTGAAGATGCTGCGTGAAGATGCTGAGAAGATGGCAGCTGGCGATCTGCATGAGCTCCTTCGTGCTTGGGAGAACTACCATCGTATTTGGTGTGTAGAGACCCATATTCGTCACATTGAGTTCCGTAAAGAGTCCCGTTATCCAGGATTCTATTATCGCTCAGACTTCCCAACCTGTGATGACGAAAACTGGAAGTGTTTCGTTAATTCCACCTTCAATCCTGAGACCCAGGAGTGGCTGTGTGAAAAGGTTGAGTGTATCAACATCGTTGCGACCGATCCTTGGATCTAAGATCTTAGAATCAGGTTTTATGATGGAATAAAAAATCTCCAGGAGTCTTCTGATTCCTGGAGATTTTTTCTATGTATTGTGGTTGATTCGGGTCAAAGGTTTTTTTTAGCCCTTTGTTCTGGATGAACTCCAAAAAAACAATGGCTTATGTTCTTTATTTTTTGTAGTTTTTTCTGTTTTTCTAAAAATCTTTATCAGGGAATTTAGCAGTAAAATTGGGTTGAGTTGGATAGGAATTGATGTCTTTGATGCCTTAGCTTCCATTGAGGTGAGCGGGATAAAAAGACCTTCAAGGTAAATATTAAGAGTACTCATGGAGGAATGGTATGACTGACGAGCAAGGCGCCTCAGGTGCAATTTTGGTCGTAGGCGGTGGTATCAGTGGGCTGACGTCGGCCCTTGAAGCCGCTGAAGTCGGGAATGATGTGTTTCTGGTCGAAAAGAACGCCTACTTCGGTGGTCGTGTAGCGCAGCTTAATCAATATTTTCCTAAGCTGTGTCCACCAAGCTGTGGTCTGGAGATCAATTTTAAACGAGTGAAGGATAATCGCAGGATTCGTCCTTACACCATGACCACTGTCAAGTCGGTGAGTGGTGGCCCAGGAAATTATGAAGTGACATTGGAGACAGCGCCACGATATGTCAATGCCAATTGCACCGCCTGTGGTGATTGTACCAGCGCCTGTCCTGATGAGATTGATAACGAGTTCAACTTTGGGATGAATAAGAGTAAAGCGGCATATCTTCCCCATGAGATGGCTTTTCCACGTCGCTATGTGATTAACAAGGCGGCCTTGTCAACAGCTGGTGCAGCAGCGGTGAAAGCAGCGTGTAAGTACAATGCTGTTGATCTCGATATGCAGCCAGAGACCAAGACCATCAAGGTTGCGGCTATTATCTGGGCTACTGGCTGGACTCCTTATGACCCAACCAAGATGGATAATCTGAAGTTTGGACAGTCTCAGGCCATTGTTACCAATATGATGATTGAGCGAATGGCAGCGCCTGGTGGTCCCACTGATGGTGCTATTGTTCGTCCTGGTGATGGTAAACAGCCAGAATCATTTGCCTTTGTTCAGTGTGCAGGTTCAAGGGATGAGAACCATCTTGAGTTCTGTTCCTATGTTTGTTGTATGGCTACCTTCAAGCAGATGACCTATATTCGTGAGCGCTACCCTGATGCTAAGATCTATGTCTTTTATATTGATCTGCGTACTCCTGGTAAATATGAGAAATTCCGTGAGAAGCTGATGGTAGACAAGAACTCGTTCTTCATCAAAGGGAAAGTTGCAGAGATTATCCCTGAAGCTGATGGTGGAGTTACTGTCGTCGCTGAGAATGCGGTGACTGGTGAGAAAATTAAACAGAAAGTGGATATGGCCGTTCTTGCAACCGGGATGCAGCCTTCCTTGGCCGTGCAGGGTGCACCAGTTGCCTTGGCCATGGATAACAGTGGTTTTGTCATCTCTAATCCTGAGAAGGGTATGATTGCAGCCGGTTGTGCGCGTAAGGCTGCTGATGTTGTCACCACTAACCAGTCATCTACTGCTGCTGCCTTAAAGGCAATTCAGGTTTCCAGGAGGTCGTAATCAATGGATAAAAAGTATTGTGCCTATATTTGTACAGGTTGCGGTATTGGTGAGGCTCTCGATATTGAAGGGCTGACGAAGGTAGTAACCAGTGAGATGGCCACCGATTGCAAGGATCATTCCTGCTTGTGTGGCGCTGATGGCCGTGCGTTTATTGAAAAAGACATGAGTGAGAATGGAGTAAATACCGTAATCGTTTGTGCCTGTTCTCCCCGGGTCATGCAGAATGAGTTTGATTTCGGCGACGACAAGATCACTATTCGGGCCAATCTGCGTGAGCAGGTGATTTGGTCTGCTGGCGCGGCAGAAGAAGGTAAAGAGGATGCGCATAAGGAATGGCTGAATGAGACTGCCAGTGATTATGCGCGCATGGCATGTACCCGTGCCAAAAAGACCGAACTCCCTGAACCATTCAAAATGGAGACCCTTAACAAGGAAATCCTGGTGATGGGTGGTGGGATTGCCGGCATGACTGCGGCCTTGGAAGCATCCAAGGCGGGAAGTAAAGTCACAATTATTGAAAAAGCAGATAAGTTGGGTGGCAAGGCCCTGGGCTGGGCCAAGCAGTTTCCAACCAAACTGCCTTATGCCGATCTTGAGCCTAATTCCATTGGGACGATGGTGGCAGCAGTTGAAGCGGATGCCAATATTACAGTGAAGACCAATACCGAGGTTGCCCGTATCGGTGGCGCCCCTGGTGATTTTGGAGTTACACTGAAGGTTGCCGGGGAGAAATCAGAGTGGGATGCACCCGCTAAAGTGGGTGTTGATGAGCAGGACCTTATAAGCAAAGGCCAGATGGAAGATCCCAATGCCGGTCTTAAGCCTTACGCTGAAGGGAATCCTGATGCTCAGAAATTTGGCGCTGTAGTCCTGGCCACGGGCTGGGTTCCTGCTGATGTTTCCGCATACACCCATCTTGGGTATGGTGTCAACGACAAGGTCGTTACCAACGCCCAGTTTGAGAAGATGGCAAAAGATGGTCAGCTCGCTGGCCTTAATTCCGTTGCCTTTGTTATGAGCCCAGGTGGTGAAGAAAACGATCAGGACTTCCCTTATTGTAACTCTGTCACTTCTATGGTGGCCCTGAAACAGGCTAAGTATGTCCGTGAGAATAACGCTGATGCCAAGGCCTATATCCTTTATCAGCACATGCGGACTCCTGGACACATGGAGCTCTTTTATAAGGGCGTTCAACAGGATGATGGCATTTTCTTCACCAAGGCGGCGGTGACGGGTGTTGTGGCGGCTGGAAACGGTTGTACCGTAACAGCTAAAGATACCCTTCTTGGTGAAGATCTGAGTCTTGATGTTGATCTGGTGGTACTGGCAGCCGGTATGGAGCCCATGACCAAGTATGAGAACTCAATTAACCTGGCCTATCGTCAGGGACCTGCTTTCTTGGATCTTGATCTTTTTGATGGCTATGCCGATTCTCATTTCATCTGTTTTCCATACGAAACTCGTCGTACCGGTGTCTATACCTGTGGCGGTGTGCGGAAGGCCATGAACATGGAAGAAACCATTGATGATGCCACGGGCGCAGCATTAAAGGCTATTCAGTGTATTGAGTCAGCCGATCGTGGGGTGGCGGTTCATCCACGTTCCGGTGACAAGACCTATCCAGAATTCTTTATGCAGCGTTGTACCCAGTGTAAACGTTGTACCGAGGAGTGTCCGTTCGGTGCCCTTGATGATGATGCAAAGGGTACTCCATTGCCTAATCCAACTCGTTGCCGTCGATGCGGTACGTGTATGGGTGCATGTCCAGAGCGAATTATTGGTTTCAAGGATTATAATATTGATCTCATTGGTGCCATGCTTAAGTCCATTGACGTCCCTGAAGATGATGAAGATAGGTTGCGTATCGTAATCTTTGCTTGCGAGAATGATGCCTATCCAGCCTTGGATATGGCTGGCATGAGGCGGAACAAGTTGAATCACATGGTTCGTATTGTCCCTGTCCGTTGTCTTGGATCGGTTAATATGGCATGGGTACGTGACTTGCTCTCTGCTGGTATGGATGGAGCTATGCTTCTTGGCTGTAAATATGGTGATGATTATCAGTGCCATTTTGTCAAGGGTTCTGAGATTGCTGCCAAACGCATGGAAAATATAGGTGATTCTCTCTCTACCCTTGGCCTTGAGCCTGAGCGTGTACGCTCTGAGCAGGTATCCATTACCGAGTATGATAAGATTCCAAAGCTTATCAATGACTTTGTTGATGAGATTGTTGATCTTGGTCCTAACCCATTCAAGGGTTTCTAGTCCTGTTTGTGTAGATAGTGGTGTTCATACTCTTGCAAAAAGAGGTGAACTCCAGTATCGTGTTTCTTTTGATTGAAGAGGTTTTGCGCTCTTTTCTATTCTTAAACAAAAGATTTGATAATATAACAGGAGGAGAAGAAGAATGAATGTTCAACCAGATTTAGAATTTATTAAATATCTGAAAAGTGCTGGCGGTGACACCCTGAAGAAATGTTATCAGTGTGCCACTTGTTCAGTAGTTTGTCCTCTTTCTACGGATAGCAAGCCTTTTCCACGGAAAGAGATGATCTGGGCTCAGTGGGGACTGAAGGATAAACTGGTTGCTGATCCTGATGTGTTTCTCTGTCATCAGTGTGGTGATTGTACTGCTTATTGTCCTCGTGGCGCTAAACCAGGTGATGTCCTTGGCGCGATCAGGGCTTACGCATACACCTTTTATGGATGGCCGTCAGGGCTTGCCAAGCTTGCTTCAAGCGCTAAAGGTTTGCCTATGCTGATAGCAATTCCTTCCGTTATCATATTTGTTTTATGGCTGATCTCCGGTGGAATGACTGCTGATTGGAATCACGCTTTTGCCGAAAATCATGGATATCAACAGTTTTTTGGCCATTGGAATTTCCACTGGTTGTCCAAAAATGTTTTTTTTATTGATCTAATCATGCTGTCTGCAGCTGGAGTGGCTGTTGTTGCCGCTTATAAAGGCGTGTCAAGCATGTGGAAGGGAATGGAAGAAAGTGCCGGCATTAAAAGTGCTTTCAGGCCATCGTATGTGCAGTTTATTACTGAGTTCCTTTGGCCCTCGGTTCAGGAAATTGTGCAACATACTCGATTCAAGGAGTGTAAAACAAACCTTGAGCGGGTGCAGGGGCATTTGCCTTTGATGCTTTCTTTTATTGGCCTTTTTATTGTTACGGCTTGGTCTGCGACCGCTAATGACGTGCTTGCCCTTATTCCCGGTCTAAAATTTCTGCATGGCCCCATGTCAGTATGGAATCCTGTGAAAATTCTTGCCAATGTTTCTGCCGTTGCCATGATTGTTGGTATTGGTATCCTTTGGAGTAATCGCTCCAGGAAAGAGGCGGAAAATGGAGTAACCCCAACCTTCTATGATTGGTTTCTGATCTGGGAAATTATGGCTGTTGGCGTTACCGGACTCCTTGCGGAGATAGCTCGTTGGGCAGGACTTGCGGCTCCAGGGTATATTCTTTATTTTATCCACTTGGTATCCGTCATGATGCTTTTTCTGTATATGCCTTATACTAAGTTTGCTCATCTGGTTTATCGGACTTTTGCTATGACTTTTGAACGATATAGAGAGAGTTCCTTTGGTAAAAATCCTATTGATATGTAAGATATATTGATGAGCGACTTTTGCTTTTTTTAAAGGCCGTGTCTTTTTGGCACGGCCTTTTTTGTTTGATAGATTGTTCAGTAAGCGGTTAGGAGAAAATTATTAATGATGGGAGTATAACTTATCAATAACAAACAAGTTATTGCATAACTGAATGCAATTGATATTTTTTACTTTTTTACAAAATTGTCTTTAGCGTAGAAAGGCTAAAAAAGGTGTAAAAAAAGATTGCTTTAGTCCTTCATAGTAGGTATATTTGCTTTTTTTGTATGCTGGCGTAGCTCAACTGGCAGAGCAGCTGATTTGTAATCAGCAGGTTGCGGGTTCAAGTCCCATCGCCAGCTCCAGCTGTTACAAGTCAAGCTGTATGTGTCTTGGAAAGTATGTCATAACATGACAGCAAAAAAATAGTGTAAGCAAAGCAGTTTGTGAATGGAGGGGTTCCCGAGTGGCTAAAGGGAACAGACTGTAAATCTGTCGGCAGCGCCTTCGGAGGTTCGAATCCTCCCCCCTCCACCATTTTTAATCGTTTTTATGTTAGGCGGGAATAGCTCAATTGGTAGAGCATCAGCCTTCCAAGCTGAGGGTTGCGAGTTCGAGTCTCGTTTCCCGCTCCATTGTAAGTATTTTGTTTGTGCGGATAGGGCCCACATAGCTCAGTTGGTAGAGCGCATCCTTGGTAAGGATGAGGTCACCAGTTCGACTCTGGTTGTGGGCTCCAGATGTATCGCTATTTTAACCAGTTTATGGTCAGGGAGACGACGACTATGGCAAAAGAAAAGTTTGACAGAAAAAAACCACATGTCAATGTGGGTACTGTGGGTCATATCGATCATGGTAAAACGACCCTGACCGCTGCGATAACCCGCGTCCTTTCCACCAAGGGTTTGGC
>CAISPV010000084.1 GCA_903887485.1 uncultured Desulfobulbaceae bacterium
ATCAACATCTACACCCATGGCGAGATGCTGCCCTGCCACGGCTATCCCGAGCTGAAAAAATACAGCCATTTCTATGGTCACTTCGGCACCGCCTGGCAGAATCAGCAGAAAGAGATGCCCGAATTTCCAGGGGCGATTCTCTTTACCACCAACTGCATCCAGAAACCAAAAGACTCCTACAAGGCCAATGTCTTCACCACCGGTCTGGTCGGCTGGCCGGATGTCGCCCACATCGCCAGTACCGGCAAGGACAAGGACTTCACCCCGGTGATCAACCGTGCCTTGGCCCTGCCTGGGTTCACCGACACCGTGGACAAGGGTTCCGTGCTCGTGGGTTTTGCCCGCAACACCGTACTCGGCGTGGCCGACAAGGTGATCGCCGCCGTTAAATCCAAGGCCATCCGTCACTTCTTCCTGGTCGGCGGCTGTGACGGCGCCAAACCCGGACGTAACTACTACACCGAGCTCGTCGAGCAGATCCCCGCTGACTGCATGGTGCTGACCCTTGCCTGCGGCAAGTTCCGCTTCTTTGACAAGCAACTCGGCGATATCGGCGGCATCCCCCGTCTGCTTGATATTGGCCAATGCAACGATGCCTACTCCGCCATCCAGATTGCGGTGGCCCTGGCCGGCGCCTTTGAGTGCGGGGTCAATGACCTGCCCCTGTCCATGATCCTTTCCTGGTACGAGCAGAAGGCTGTAGTTATCCTTCTGACCCTGCTGAGCCTGGGTATCAAGAACATCCATCTTGGACCCTCGCTGCCGGCCTTTATCACCCCCAATGTTTTGAATGTATTGGTGGAAAACTTCAACATCAAACCGGTCTCCACTCCGGAAGCCGACCTGAAAGCCATCCTGGGTTAAGTACGGCGTAAAAAGTTTTTAGCAGGGCGCGGTTCAGGATACCGTGCCCTGTCTCTTCTTTCTGCACACCGGAGTTTGCAATGAATCAAAAAACATACACTGTCGTTCCCGGCCTGAATATGGGCCTGTTTTCCCCCAAAGATCTGGAAAAGATTGTGGCCATCATCAATAAATATGATGTCCCCATGACCAAGATCACCTCAGCCCAACGCCTTGGCCTTCTCGGCATGGATGAGGAAGAACAGCAGAAACTCAAGGCCGAGCTTAAACCCCTGACCCGGCCGGTGGCCGTCAATGGCGTTCATTATGTCCAGGCATGTCCCGGCTCCCAGTGGTGCAAATTCGGCACCAGCGATTCTCTGGCCTTGGGCGCAAGACTGGAAAAGCTCTCCTTTGCCGAACCCCTGCCCGGCAAAGTCAAAGTCGGAATATCCGGCTGCCGGATGTCTTGCACCGAACCGTATGTCCGGGATGTCGGCATCTTTGCCACCAAAAAAGGCTGGACCCTGGTCTTTGGCGGCAACGGCGGCGGCAATCCGCGTCTGGGCGAGGTCGTGGCCGAAGGGCTGACCGACGATCAAGTTGTCGATCTGGCCCAGAAATGTCTGACCGTGTATCAACAGAATGCCAAAACCAAATCACGGACCGCCCGTTTCATGGAACGTTTCGGCATTGACGCGCTCAAAGAGGCCGTCCTGGCCAAATAATTCAGCCTGGAGAACTTCATCATGCAATGCCCTGGACAGGATAACCGCTACTGGAAAGGTGAGGCCGTTTTTGAAATCCCCTGCCCCCACTGCGATCAGGTTCTGGAATTTTTCAAGGATGACAGCCAGCGCACCTGCAAACAGTGCGGACACAAGGTACTCAACCCCAAGATCGATTTTGGCTGCGCCTCCTACTGCCCGTATGCCGAACAGTGCATGGGCACGCTTCCTTCGGATCTGCGGGCCAAAGCTGGGGACCGATTCAAGGACCGTCTGGCAGTCGCGGTGCGAAAACAGTTGTTGGACCAGGAGCAAACATATCGTCTAGTCACCACCAGGGCGGAGTTTGGAGAAAAACTCTGCCAGGCAGAGGGCGGGAACATGGCAGCCATTGTCGCTGCTGCCCTGCTCACCGAGACCGATCGCCCTCTGGCTCTGCTGACTGAGCTTGCGGCAGAAGAAAACCTTATCAAGGAGGTGAACCAACTTTTGTCCCTCAAACCCGCCATGAACGATGAAGAGGCCAAGTCAGCAGCCATCTTCCATGACGCCTGTCTTCTCGGAGACATGAGCCTGGGCATGGTTGCAGATCCAACGAAAACGTGCCTGACCGCAACGGGAAAACGAGAAGCAGAAAAGATAAAGATCCCCAGCAACACCTGAAAGAAGAAGCCCCCAATGCCGTTCATTGGTGTACCTCATTGGGATACAGAACAGCAAATTCAACTCAGCCGTTGTAAATAAATAACATGGTCATTTGGATATTCGGAACGGCATAAGGAGCCGTAACGAAATGGTTACAAAAGGCTAAGTTATTTCGTAACGGCTCCTAAACAACAAGGAGGATACATGCAGTTTCTGAAATCCAGACAACAAGTCGTCGTGCTTCTTGCAGCAGGAGTGGCCGGACTGGCAATCCTGGCCTTCGTGCTGATCGGACCGCCACGCCTCCTGGCCAAATCGGAATCACCGGCATTTTGCGCCAGTTGTCATGTCATGGAGGAACAGCACACAGCCTGGAGTCACGCCGGCGCCCATCGACGGATCCTGTGCGTGGATTGCCATCTGCCCAATGGCAACCACATTGTCCATTACTTTTGGAAGTCCATTGATGGCATGAAAGATGTCCTGTTCTTTCAATCAGGTCATATCCCCGAACGGATCACCCTGAGCAGCCACGGAACCAAAGTAGTGCAGGCAAACTGTCTCCGCTGTCATGAACAAACCGTGTCCCGTATGGACACCACCCGGCAGTGTTGGAAATGTCACCGCCAACTCCAGCACAGACTGACAGGTACGTTATAAGAAGGCGGCATAAGAATCCGTAAATGAAAACAGCAAGAAGAACATTGCTCTTTTCACAACGGCTTCTAAACCGCCAACTCCAGCACAGACTGACAGGTACGTTATAAGAAGGCGGCATAAGAATCCGTAAATGAAAACAGCAAAAAAAAACATCGCTCTTTTCATAACGGCTTCTAAACCGCCAACTCCAGCACCGACTGACCGGTACGTTATGAGAAGGCTACAGCAAATAACATCTGCTAAATAACAATCAAGGGAGGGAAGACACACAATGAAGAAAACAAAAAAAGTGGTGTACACGGCACTGGCATTGATGGCAACTCTGGCGCTGGGCGCCGGATGCTCGCCGGAAAAACCAAAACCGATAAAGACCGTGGAGATTGCTGATGGCGTGATCGATCCAGCCCAATGGGGCAAGGCCTGGCCGGTGGAATACGATATGTGGAAAAAGACCGGCGAGCCAACACCTGCCGGCAAAAGCAAATACAAGAAAGGCAATGACGCCGGCGTGATCTATGACAAGCTGTCAGAGTACCCCTTTCAGGCCCTGCTCTTCAACGGCTGGGGATTCGGCGTTGAGTATAACGAACCCCGCGGCCACCTCAATATGTTGAAAGACCAGTCCTTGATTGATCCCTCCCGGGTCAAGGCCGGCGGCGTCTGCCTGACCTGCAAGACCCCCTATGCCCCGCAGCTTGAAAAGAAAATGGGTAAGGATTATTTCTCCAAACCCTACAAGGATGTATTGGCCGAGATCCCCAAGGAACATCAGGAACTCGGTGTGGCCTGTATTGATTGCCACGACAACAAGGATATGTCACTCAAGCTCTCCCGTGGATTCACCCTGGGCAAGGCCCTGAAGACCATGGGCGTCGATGAGTCCAAACTGACCAACCAGGACAAGCGCTCCCTGGTCTGCGCCCAGTGCCATGTGACCTACACCATTCCCAAAGACGCCGACATGAAATCCGTGGATGTCTTCTTCCCCTGGGATGACAGCAAATGGGGACAGATGCCCATCGAAAACATCATCAAAAAGATTCGTAGCAACCCCGCCTATGGCGAATGGAAACAGAGCGTCACCGGCTTCAAGCTGGCCTTTATCCGCCATCCTGAGTTTGAGATGTTCTCCAACAACAGTGTCCACTGGCAGGCAGGCGTTTCCTGCGTTGACTGCCATATGCCGTACACCAAGGTGGGAAGCCAGAAGGCCTCGGATCACCGGATCATGAGTCCGCTGAAAAATGACATGAAGGCATGTCAGCAATGCCACACCGAGACCCCGGAATGGCTAAAAGGACAGGTCTTCGCCATTCAGGACCGGGCAGCCTCCCTCTTTATACGCTCCGGCTATGCCACAGCCACCGTAGCCAAACTCTTTGAGATGACCCACAAGGCCCAGACCGAAGGGAAGACCATTGATCAGGCCCTTTACGATCAGGCCAAGGATCATTATCTGGAGGCGTTTTACCGCGTGCTCTTCTTCGGGGCCGAGAACTCCCTTGGCTTCCATAATCCAACCGAGGCCATGCGGATTCTAGGCGATGCCGCCCTCCAGGCCGGACAGGCGGAAGCCCTGCTCCGTCAGGCCTTGACCGGCGCCGGCATTGCCGTGCCCGCCAAGATCGACCTGGAGCTGTCCAAATATACGGACAACCGGGGCGCGAAGAAGCTCATGTTCAAACCGGAACAGGAGTTGAAAGACCCCTTCCCGACCAAATAAGCACTGACCCTCCGGCATGGGAAGCCTCTCATGCCGGAGACACTTCACGATCAATTTCTAAGCCCCCAAAGTATCGGGGGCTTTTTTTATTTTTTATTGCAGGCTTGACCAAAGTCAAAGTGACAGGGAGTTTTCTGGGATACAAGGCATGACAAGAAGGAGCTGAACGGGAAAATCACCGGTTCATCCGGTGTATTTCTTGGGTTAGCAATGGGATTACCAAAATCTTCCATACATAATCTTGACACCTGCAGCCTCGATTCCACCCGAATAATACGAACGCAGACATATGGGGAAAAAACTTGTATTAGTCGAAGTTCATATCAACTTTCCAAGCACATACCCGATGATGATGCCAATAATAAGGGCAACAGTCAGCCCACGATAAGTCAACACATCTTTCGAATAGCCTCGCCGAATTGCCACCAATGCCACCAGATAACCTATCGCGTTGAGCAACCAGATGAGGCTATAAGAAAGGACTCTGACGATCAGCGGTCCCACAAAAGGTATAATCGCGATGATGCTAAGCAACCAAGCAAAAGCATTGGATAACAGGCCAATTAAGAATACAATGCCAGCGATAACCTTAGTATCTACATTGAAATAAACACCGCTCCAGATAAAAACAACAATTAACACCCAAATTGGAAGCATAATCTTCCAATTTTGCCACCAAGGCGATTCTACTGAAGTCGACGCTATATCTTCTTCTGATTTTGAAATAGTAGTTTTATCTTTATTCATTAGTAATCAGTTGTTGCTTAGAGGGTTCATAGTTACCTGAGTGTGAGTGCCCTCATGGCGAAGAACGCCATCATCCCGGCATAGAGAAGAGTGGCGATGCAACTTCGCCAAAGCCTGGCAGGCGATTTTCGAGTATCCGTGAAGTATCTGAAGCCATGAAGGGCGGCGGCCTGGAGTAGGTAAATGGCATAACCGAGCAAGATAACTGCCTGTGTGTTCGGTACCTGATTCCCAATAACCGAAAAGACGCCCATAACGCCGAATGCAAGATTGGCAAACCCGACTTCGAACATCCAGTCGGGCCGATCTGTTTCCCAGCCGAGTCGCTTCGCGTCTGATTTATAGAAGATTACGTGGCGCACAAAACCGAGTATTCCAACAATGCCCACTGTTGCAAGAGTCACCAATCGAAGGGAAGTACCTGGGTTGCTCAAGAGGTAATAGAACCCGAAGAATATACCAATGGAACCAACCATCATGCCGACATAGCCAATGATTCCAGCCATTCATACCTCCCTGACATAAATAGCTAATTTTTAAAATCTGCGATGTTTCTTGTCATAAGAAATTTGGATCCGGCATGGCCAGGCCCAAATTGCATCTTCAAAACCTTCAAATTTCAATAACAGTGTCTATTTTTTAGGCTATGTTCCCTTTAAGTGTTGAAACTGCCCCAGAGAAATGGCGAGCAAAGACTCTGGTGAAATTTGGGGATGTTGCTCAAGAGAACGCCGCCACCCCAGATAATTCGACAGATACTTTGTGGCTACACCATG
>CAISPV010000085.1 GCA_903887485.1 uncultured Desulfobulbaceae bacterium
AGGGAAGACCAGAGAGAAATCCATTTGACAGGGGCCGGAGACGAAGGCATACTACTTGAAGATGTGTCCATGGTTATTTCCTCTATTATCTACTGAAGGCTAAAGACGGATTGCTTATTCCTTTATGAATATACCAAAGAAGAAAGAAAAAACAGTCTTTATCTGTCAGAAATGCGGCTATCAAAGTCTGAAATGGCTGGGCCGCTGCTCCCAGTGCGGGGAGTGGGAGTCTTTGGTGGAGGAGTTGATTACCCCGATCCGCTCAGGAGGACGGGCAATCCTCAGCGCCAAGCCGGTTCCCCTGCACCTGGCCCCGGATAGCGACGAGGAGCGGATCCCCACGGGTATCGACGAACTCGACCGGGTGCTGGGCGGCGGCATTGTGCCGGGCTCGGTGGTGCTCATTGGCGGTGATCCTGGTATCGGCAAATCCACCCTCCTGCTGCATCTGTTGGCCGCCATCGCCAGGCAGAACAAACGCGTCCTCTATGTGTCGGGCGAGGAATCCGCCCACCAGATCAAGCTCCGGGCTAAACGCCTGGATGCCATCCACCCGGAAGAGTATCTGGCCTGCGAAAACAGGGTGGAGGCCATCATCGCCATGGCCCGTGAGATGCGCCCTGCTCTGCTCGCCGTGGATTCGATCCAGACCCTGGCCTGTGAGGATTTTCCCTCGGCACCCGGCTCAGTGACCCAGGTCCGGGAATCTGCGGCCCGCATCCTGACCATGGCCAAGCAGGAAAATATCCCGACCATTCTGGTGGGCCATGTGACCAAAGATGGATCCCTGGCGGGGCCCAAAGTCCTGGAGCATATGGTGGATACGGTGCTCTATTTTGAGGGAGATCGCAACCATGCCTTCCGCATCCTGCGCACCGTAAAAAATCGTTTCGGCTCCACCAATGAGATCGGGGTCTTTGAGATGAAGGAAGAGGGGCTGGTGCAGGTGAACAACCCATCCGAGATCTTTCTGGCGGAACGACCTCTTGATGTCCCTGGTTCCGTGGTACTGCCGAGCATTGAAGGCACCAGGCCCATCCTTGTTGAAGTTCAGGCCCTGGTCAGTCCCACCAATCTCGGCACCGCCAGACGAACCGCCATTGGCGCCGATCCCCAGCGTCTGGCCCTGCTCTGCGCGGTGCTGGAAAAAAAGGCCGGCCTCAATCTGTACGGTCATGATATCTTTCTCAATATTGCCGGCGGCATCCGGATCGAAGAACCGGCCCTTGACCTGGGCGTGATCTGCGCCCTGGCCTCAAGCCTCTTAAACAGATCGATCCCATCAACCACGGTGGTCTGCGGCGAGGTTGGATTGGCAGGCGAGATCCGGGCCACTGGCCAGATCGAGATGCGGGTCAGGGAGGCAGAACGTCTGGGTTTTACCCGTTTTATCCTCCCCCGAGGTAATCTGGACAGACTGACCTGGAAGAGCAAAATGGATCTGCAGGGGGTTTCCACCATCCAGGACGTGTTGGCAGTGATTTTTGATTAAGAAACACCCTCAAATTTCACCGTAACTTTCTAAAAAAAGGAGAAAAAATGGATTTTAAGGAACATGTGGTAACGGCATGGCAGAACACGCTGAAATTTATCGGGCCGGTTCTAATTTTGACCCTGGTACAGATTGTTGTGAGTGTCTGCAGCTTTGGAATCCTGGCCCCGGTGACCATGGCCGGATATATGCAATCACTCCTTCGGGCCCTGCGAGAAGGAAGAGAGCCAGACGTGAAAGATCTTTTTTCCGAGATGCGGCTCTTCCTGCCCTTAGCTCTTTTTGGTTTTCTGGTAATGATGGCCCTGGTTGTTGGCTTTAAGATGCTGATACTCCCCGGCATTCTCATGACCGGATGTCTGGTCTTTGGCACCATCTACATGGTACCCCTGATGACCGACAAAGAGCTGGGCATTATGGAGGCGCTCAAAGAATCATGGGCAATGGCCACCAGAGAACCTTGGACCGACCAGATTATTCTTACCGTACTCTACCTGGTTATCCTGTCACTGGGAGGCAGTGTGTTTGTGGCTCTCTTCTTTACCCAACCACTGGCCACCTTCCTTCTGCTCTCAGTTTATGAAGAACGTCTGCACAACAAACAACATCTTACCACTCCCGCCTCACCACCACCGCCACCGCCACCACCAGCAGCGGAGCAATAAACCATCCGGCATCATTCTCTTCTTACTTCCGCCATTGCGAGGACAGGATTAAAAGATCTCTCCTCGCAATGGCCCTACTCGTCAAGCAATTTATCCAACTCCTCGGTCAGATAACTCAAATGCTTGGCCTCCTCTTTTGCCAGAAAGTGAAAGAGCTCTCTGCTTTTTCCCGCCTCACTCTTTTTGGCCAGACGAGTGTAGAGATCCAGGGCCTGAGCCTCAAGCATCATCCCCAGTTGCAGAATATCTTCCATGCTATCCTGTTGCGGATCAAAATGGGCCATAATCTGTTGTCGATCCAGACCACCCTCCACGATCGTGTTCTCATCACTTCCATTGAAATCATCCGGGGCAAACATGGCCACCAGCATTGCCTTATGCCCATCTTCAAAGGCAGCTAACCGCTCCAGAAACTTTTTATTTTCTGTATTGGTAACCCTGTCCACAAGACCAAGATAGAGCTGACGCAACCCCTCTTCCATAGCATAGGCCATCTGAAAGACATCCGGAAACTCCCGGTCCATGAAAAACTCCACGCCCTGCAATTCACCGCCGCTGACTTTTTCACCCTTCCAGGCGACAATCCCGCCGCTCATATTGTAAACGTCTTTGAAACCTTCAGCCAACAACAGTTGACAGGCAGCCTTGCTGCGCACCCCTGAATGGCAGTAAACCAGCAGAGGTTCATCCCGATCCAGTTCAGTAAGCCTGCTTGTCACCTCTTTCACCGGCATGAGCAAGGCACCGGCAAGATGGCCCTGTTCATATTCCTTGGGTTGCCGCACGTCAAGGATCTGATAGGAATCCCTGGGATGAGCATTCATAAAATTCCTGGCCTCTTCCGGGCTCATATTGGCCCCAGGGGTAAACAAACTTTTCCAGTTCATGTCATCAGCTCCTCATACATGGTTTCATTATAACCCACATAATAGATGTTCCCCACCTGTACTGTGGGCGCACGCAGGTTGCCGCTGCGGCCAAGGACATCGTGCATGAGCTCATCTTTGACTGCCGGGCCAGGAACATACATCTGCACCTTTTGCCCTTTACCAACAAAGATCTTCTCGGCTCGCTGCAATCTTTCCCAGACTACTTCTGCCGGTAGCGCCTCTTTTTTCGCATCAATCTCCACCGCAATCTCAACTTGATGCCCAAGAGCCTCCCGGGCCTTGTTGCACGATACTCACCCTTTCCGGAAATATGCCCATTCAATCTTCATCCTGTCAACCTCATTGATTCCATTTGAAAAATTCTCAATCTCCTGTTTTCTCACCAGATTACGCTCACCAACCCACCTATGCAATCATACACCTTTTCAGTACACAAACAAAAACCCCTTTTAAGTAAAAACTTAAAAGGGGTTTATTGGCATTGGCGGAGAAGGAGGGATTCGAACCCTCGGTGGAGTTTAACCCCCACACTCGCTTAGCAGGCGAGCACCATCGGCCTCTCGGTCACCTCTCCAAAATAGATGGCGGAGGAAGTAGGATTCGAACCCACGGAACTTTCGTTCAACGGTTTTCAAGACCGCCGCCTTCAACCACTCGGCCATTCCTCCATCATTCTGAGCTCTTTTACCATCTAAGCCAAAAACTGTCAACATCTGCCAAAAACAAGACATTGATTAAAAAAACAAAATTGTAATATTTAATCGATAAACATCGCATCTTCTGTTACAAATATCTTCATAAAATCTAAACAAACACGTATCAATCTCTACCTCCCTTCACAATCAATTAAAAAAGCCATAATCATGCAGGAACAAAAAGATATTTCAGAAGAACTCCAGGACCTAACCTGTTTGTACGAAATCACCAAGGAACTTGCTTCAGCAATCAACTTGAGTGATTGTCTGGAAAAAATCATGAAAACCCTGGCCGATTTAAAATCCATGGAGAACGGAACAATCACGATCATCAATCCCTTGACCGGAAAACTGGAAATAGAAGTGGCGCATGGACTCAGTGCGGAAAATAAAAAACTTGGGCAATATGTGCTTGGTGAAGGCATTACCGGAAGAGTCGTTGCCTCGGGAGAACCGATCATTGTGCCACATATTGCTGATGAACCCCGTTTTCTTAACAGAACCGGGGCACGAGGAGATATTTCCCATAAAGACAAATCGTTTCTTTGTGTCCCCATCAGAGATGAACAACAAATAATTGGTTCTCTCAGTGTTGACCGGATGTATAAAGATGGTTTAAACCATCAAGCCGATGCGGATCTGCGATTTTTAATCGTTCTCAGTGGCCTTATTGCCCAAACCACCAGAAGAATTCAAACCGTAAACCGGGAACAAGAAGGACTACGTTTGGAAAATCTAAGACTCAAACGTGAGCTTTCAGAAAAAAACAGAATTAACGATATCATCGGAAATTCAAGCCGGATGCAGGATGTCTACGACATGGTACACAGAGTGGTGGATTCCAACGCCACTGTCCTCCTGCGCGGTGAGTCTGGGACCGGAAAAACCCTGGTAGCCAAATCCCTGCACTATAACAGTCGGCGAAAAAATAAATCCTTTCTGGTGGTAAATTGTTCTGCCTTGCCTGAAACGCTTCTTGAAAGTGAACTGTTTGGCCATGAAAAAGGTGCCTTTACAGGGGCCACAGAGCGCAGAATTGGACGATTCGAACAAGCAGAAGGAGGAACATTGTTCCTTGATGAAATTGGTGAAATCAGCCCATCCGTCCAGATAAAACTCCTCCATGTGGTCCAGGAAAGAAATTTTCAACGACTAGGATCCACACAAACAATACAATGTGATGTTCGACTTGTTGCGGCCACAAACAAGGATCTTGAGCGGGCTGTAAAGGAGGGTGTCTTCCGGGAAGACCTGTATTACCGCCTGAATGTCTTCCCCGTTTACATGCCACCTTTACGGGAAAGGCGAACCGACATCCTGCTTCTGGCAGAATATTTTTTAGAAAAATATGCCAAAGAAAATAAAAAAATCATTAAACGTATCTCTACCTCAGCCATTGATATGCTTATTCAATATCACTGGCCAGGTAATGTACGGGAACTCCAGAATTGTATGGAAAGGGCCGTCTTGATTTGTGATGATGAGTCGATAAAAGGTGTTCATCTGCCACCAACACTGCAGACATCAAACTCAAGCAAAACCACCAACCTGCTCTCACTTGCCGGTTCTGTTGAAAACCTTGAAAAAGAGCTGATCATTGAAAGCCTGAAACTCCATAATGGTAACCAAACCAAGGTTGCAGAAGCATTAAGCACCAGTTTGCGGATTATCAATTATAAGATTCATCAATACAATATTGATCCGAAAAAATTTAAGATTTCAACAAAATGAACATCTTTCTTCATATCTGTTGTGGGCCATGCTCCATATACCCCTTAACACAATTACGAGCCCAGGGAATAGAGGTACAGGGGTATTTTTACAACCCCAATATTCACCCGTACCGTGAATTTAAACAGCGCATTCAGGGTGTTCAACAATTGGCTGAGACAACTCATTTCGAGGTGGAGATTGAAACCCAATATGGACTTACAGAATATTTGAGAAAGGTCGTTTTTCATGAAAAAGAGAGATGTCCTCTGTGTTATGCCATGCGTCTGGAACCGGTGGCCCAAAAAGCCAAAGAACAAGGATATGACACCTTTTCAACCACACTCCTCTACAGCAAATACCAGGACCACGAATGTATTCGTAAAATTGGTACCGCCCTGTCCCGCAAATATCAGATTGATTTTTACTATCAAGATTTTCGAGAAGGATGGCAACAAGGGATAGATCAAGCCATTGAAATGAATTTATATCGACAGCCATACTGTGGTTGTATATATAGTGAACAGGAACGTTACGATAAAAAAATTAAAAAAATATTCAAATAATCCAATTAGTAAAAAAGAGAATAACGCTATGCCTACCATATTGATTCTTGCCACAACCAACTCAAACAAGGTTAAAGAATTCCAGGAAATACTGAAATGTTTTCCCATCGAAATTCGATCACTTGCCGATTTTGGCCCTCTGCCCGAGGCTATTGAAGATGGTGAAACATTTGACGATAATGCCTACAAAAAAGCCATCCATACTGCAAAGATACTTGGTTTTCCGGCAATCGCTGATGACTCCGGACTGGTAGTTGAGGCCCTGAATGGTGCCCCAGGGGTATACTCAGCACGGTATGCTGGAGAAAAAGCAACGGATAAAGAAAATGTTGATAAATTATTACAAGACATGCAGGGGATAAAAAATCGTCGTGCCGCTTTTCAGTGCGTACTTTCGATTGCGGTTCCATCTGGTCCGGCCTTAACCTATGAAGGAAGATGTGAAGGGGTTCTTCTGGAGGAGCGAAGGGGTGAAACTGGCTTTGGCTATGATCCCATCTTCTATTTTGAAGATTTGGGAAAGACTTTTGCTGAATGCACAATGGAAGAAAAGAATAAAGTCAGTCATCGTGGTAAAGCGCTTGCCGATTTCAAGGCCGAGTTTCCACAGGTACTTAAATGGCTCACCCAACGCTTGCTGGAAGAAAAACCGCCCAAACCCGACCATAGTGAGTTTGAACACAATGATTGGTCAAAATAAAGAGCACTTGAGCCCTTTATTACTCAAGTTTCATTTCTCTGGTCAGGAGATCCATTACAGCAACGGAACAATCCTTATCTTTATATAATATTAAATAGACCTGTTCCAGGATCGGCATATCCACTTCAAGCCGCCTGGCAAGATCATAAACAGATCGAGTTGTTTTGACCCCTTCTGCCACCATTTCCATCTCATCAAGGATAACAGAAAGTTTTTTTCCTTGTCCCAGCTTTAAACCTACTGTTCGGTTACGACTCAGATCGCCGGTGCAGGTAAGGACAAGATCCCCAAGACCACTTAAACCAAAAAAGGTACGGGGATCAGCGCCCATTTTGACTCCGAGCCTTTTTATTTCTGCAAGTCCTCTGGTGATAAGCGCGGCCCGGCTATTGAGCCCATAACCAAGACCATCACTGATTCCAGCGGCAATGGCTACTATATTTTTCAAGGCCGCGCTTATCTCCAACCCTATCACATCGCTACTGGCATACACTCGAAAACGTTCTGTTCCGAAAATATGCTGGAGATATTTTGCTTTTTCAATCTGAGTACAACCAAGAGTAACCGCCGTGGGCATCCCCATGGCCACCTCTTTAGCAAAAGAAGGCCCTGAAAGAACAGCCAGCGATATCTCTTTTTCTTGAGCTTCCTCTCCCATGATCTCGGTCATAACCTGAGTCATGGTCATAAGGGTTTCATTTTCAATACCTTTTACTGCCGAAATAACGTGACACCCTTTTTCCAAAAAAGGAAAAAGGGCTTTAAAAACCAGACGAAAACCATGAGAGGGAACCACCATACAAACCGTAGCACAATCCTTTACGGCAATAGCCAGATCAGAAGTAATCTGCAACGATTGAACAAAGTGGTATCCGGGAAGATATTTTTTGTTTTCCCGATCAGCCTTCAAGGCAGCAATATGGTCTGGATTATGTCCCCACAGGGTAGTCTCTAACCCCTTCTCAGAAAGAACACCTGCTAGAGCCGTCCCCCAGGAACCAGCACCAATAACGGCTATTTTTCCCTTGTTACTCATTAGTGGATTCGTCGTCTGTTGACTCCTCGTCCTCAGCTTCTTCGCGGGCCACTATATCCATGGCCACGACCTTTTCTCCCTCTTCCAGGTTAATAAGACGAACCCCTTGGGTTGTTCGGCCAATTACCCGCAGATTTTCCAGTGGCATCCGAATCATCTTTCCGGAATCAGCAATCAGGATAACCTCGCTCTCATTATCTACCTGCATAGCGCCAATTACTGAACCATTACGATCACTGGCCTTGATCGCAAAAATTCCTTTTCCACCCCTTCTCTGAATACGATACTCATCGACAGGACTTCTTTTCCCGTAACCATTCTCTGTAACCGTCAGGATAGAGGTCTCAGATGAAATAACAATAGCCCCCACCACAAAATCATCTTCTGCCAGATTAATTCCATTCACGCCGGCGGCTGTGCGCCCCATGGTGCGAATATCAGACTCATGAAAACGGATAGATATGCCCTTGGAAGAGATAAGCAGGACAGTATCATTCCCATTAAGGATATGGGCAGCTATAATCTCATCTCCTTCTTTAATGGTAAGTGCCCTTTTCCCTTTTTTCAAAGGTCTACTAAACTCCTGAAGACTCGTTTTTTTCACCCGTCCAGATCGGGTAACCATCAAAATGGTTTTTTCCTCACCCTTATCTTCAAAATTGGGGATAGGCAAGATAGCCGCAACCTTCTCCCCTTCAGCCAGATTCAGGAGATTAACAATGGCCTTACCTCTGGCTATACGACTTGCCAGTGGTAATTGATAGACCTTCCGCCAAAATATTTTTCCGTGATTGGTGAAAAAGAGAAAGATATCAAGGGTAGAGGCAACATAAAGATTAGTGACAAAATCCTCATCAATATTGGTAACACCACGAACCCCCTTACCCCCTCGATGCTGTGAACGGTACAGGCATACGGGATTACGTTTGATATATCCTGAATGGGTAACGGTAACGGCCATGTCCTCAGGTACAATCATGTCTTCAAGCAGGATTTCATCGACCGCATCAATGATCTCGGTTCGTCTGTCATCTCCATAGGTCTCTTTAATTTCAAGAAATTCATCACGAATAATCTGTATGACCAGTGATTCATCACCCAAAATATTTACAAGTCTTTCTATTTCCAGAACTACTTCGTTATAATCATTTATAATTTTATCTCGTTCCAGACCGGTAAGACGTTGCAGTCGCATGTCCAGGATGGATTGGGCCTGAATTTCTGAAAAATCAAAACGTCTGATAAGTTCATCTTTGGCCTCCACAGGATTTTTGGAAGCGCGTATTAACTGAACGACATCGTCAAGATTAGTAATTGCAACCTTAAGCCCTTCCAACAAATGAGCTCTTTCCTTGGCTTTACTCAGTTCAAAGGCTGTTCGTCTGTAAACAATAGTTCGACGATGGAGGACAAAGTGCTCTAATATCTGTTTAAGATTTAAAACCTCCGGTCTATTATTGACAATGGCCAATAAAATAATACCGAAAGAACGCTGTAGCGGTGTCATTTTATAGAGCTGATTAATGACAATATCTGCGATCTCATCTTTTTTCAGTTCCAAGACAATGCGCATTCCATGTCTGTCTGATTCATCACGTACTTCAGAAATAGAGGTTATTTTTTTATCTTTCACCAGAATGGCAATTTTTTCAACAAGGGTTGCCTTATTCTGTTGATAGGGAATTTCGCTAATAATGATGGCCTCTCGCTTCCCATCCTTCATCTTTTCAATATGGGTTACGGAGCGCATCAGGACACTGCCACGGCCCGTTTCATAGGCCTCTCTGATACCTGAACGACCACAGATAAGGGCCCCGGTAGGAAAATCCGGCCCGCTTATATGGGTGATCAGTTCATGAACCGTAATATCAGGATTATCTACCAGGGCAATTAATCCGTTCATGACCTCGGTCAGATTATGCGGGGGAATATTCGTGGCCATACCAACAGCAATACCAGAGGAACCGTTTATCAATAAGGTCGGTATCTTACTGGGCATGACCGAAGGTTCCGTCATGGAATTATCATAGGTCGGGATAAAATCGACAGTTTCCTTTTCTAAATCAGCAACGATCTCCCTATCTATTTTGGTCATTCTGGCTTCGGTATAACGCATGGCGGCAGGTGAATCACCATCCATGGAACCAAAGTTACCTTGACCATCGACCAACGGATAGCGCATGGAAAAATTCTGCGCCATGCGGACAATAGTATCATAAGCAGCAGTATCACCATGAGGATGGTATTTACCAATAACATCACCGACGATACGCGCCGATTTTACATAGGGCCTGTTATAAAAAACACCAAGTTCCCGCATGGCAAAAAGGGCACGACGATGCACAGGCTTAAGACCATCTCGTATGTCAGGAAGGGCACGACCAATAATTACGCTCATAGCATAATCAAGATAGGATTTTTGCAGCTCCTTTTCGATCGATATGGTCGGGTGTTTTTCTTGGTTATTTTCCGTAGTCATAAAAAACTCTATTTATTAAACAATGAAAGATTCACAAAAAAGTGAATTTTATTTAAAATTATTATTGTAATAAATAATTACAACTTATAATTATTTACACAAAAAAACGAACACCTTAAATATCCAAAGAAGTTACCTCTAAGGCATGATTCTGGATAAATTCTCTTCTCGGTTCTACTTTATCTCCCATAAGGGTAGTAAACATATCATCGGCCTGTTCGGCATCATTGATAGTTACCTGTACAAGAACTCTATTCTCAGGATTCATTGTAGTATCCCAAAGTTGCTCAGGATTCATTTCTCCAAGACCTTTATAACGCTGGAGATGACTTCCTTTAAAGGTTTCACTCCGAACCATTTGTATCATTTCACTCCAGTCGTTAACTTGAATACCTTTATCCTGACCGCTGATGGATTTCTTTACAATGGTAAAAGTTCCTTTTAAATATGCACGGATAGATGGAAAAAGTTCAATTGCATTTCTATACTCATGAATGAGAGGAATACCTGGTCCTATAGTTGTGATAATATGGGCCTTTCCTTTTATGGAAACATCTACTTCATAACATGTTGGCCGCCACCGACAGGATCGAATGGGGCCAATGGTCAGTTCTTCACTGGAAAGTTGAGCAATAAGCCCTTTTAAAAATGATTCATCAGCAAATTGATCTGCCGAATGCACATCATTTTCAAGAAGAAAATAAAGCATATTTTCCCATATATTCATCCTATCAAGATAGGAAACAATTTGTTTATAAATAGAAAGTTTTCTTAATTTTTCCACAAGGATATCCCCGGAAAGTAAGATATCTTCCGTTCCTTCTGTTTTAATCTCTATTATTTGGCTTGCTTCATTAAAAAGATGATCATTTAACTCTTTATCTTCTAAAAAATATTTTTCTTTTTTTCCTCTACCCAGTCTATACAAAGGGGGTTGCCCTATATAAACAAAACCACCTTCAACAAGGGGCAGCATTTGCCGATAAAAAAAGGTGAGAAGAAGGGTTCGGATATGAGCACCATCCACATCCGCATCGGTCATAATTATAACCTTGTGATAACGTAATTTTTCGACATCAAATTCATCTTTTCCAATACCACAACCCAATGCGCCAATAAGATTTTTTATCTCTTCACTACCCAATATCTGGTCAAATCGTGCTTTTTCCACATTCATAATTTTACCGCGCAAAGGAAGAATAGCTTGGATAGATCTATCCCTTCCCTGTTTTGCCGATCCGCCTGCAGAATCACCCTCAACAATAAAAATTTCTCGTTTGCTTGGGTCTTTTTCCTGACATTCTGCCAGTTTACCAGCCATAAGCAGACTCGTTGATCCTTTTTTTCGCGAAAGATCTCTGGCCCGCTTGGCTGCTTCTCTGGCCCTTGCCGCTTCAACTACCTTAATGAGAATTTTCCTGGCTTCTTGGGGGTTTTGTTCCAGATAGATAGTTAATTTTTCCGAACACACAGATTCAACAATGGATTTTACCTCGGAATTTCCCAGTTTTGTTTTGGTTTGTCCTTCAAACTGGGGATCGGGTACGCGAACAGAGATGACACAGGTAAGACCTTCCCGCATATCATCCCCACTCATTTTTTCTTTTAAATTTTTGGGAATAATAT
>CAISPV010000086.1 GCA_903887485.1 uncultured Desulfobulbaceae bacterium
AAAGACCGGTGGCATCGATGGTAACTTCCAGGGAAAAAGAGGAGCGATCAACCGGGTCGAACTGGGCCGAACCGCTTAATTTGTTGAACTGGCCGCGGACATGGGCGGCCATCATGTGCAGCACATTGAATGCCGCTACCGAATGATCAGGATCAATATTCCACTTGGCCATGAGACTTCTCCTTGGTATTGGAGCCTCTTGCAAAAATGGTCTTTTCGCCCAAACTCTGCGTTATGTTTAAAATTTTATCCTCGTAATATCAACTACATGCCTGCGGTAAAATTTTTCGCATGCCTTGATTTTGGACGAAAATCCTCATTTTGCAAAAGGCTCATTGGTTAAGAACAATGGATGAAACACTGGGGGTCTTCGGCCAGGATATCGCCCCTGCCCTGGGAAAGAGAATGGGCGTAGGCGATCGCCCGACAGCCCCGACAATGAGCCCACCTGGCGCAACTGCCGCATCGACCTTTATATTGGCTGCGGTCCCGAAGTTGTTCAAGAATCTCGGAATCCGCCCAGATCTCTCGTAAAGAATCCTCCCGTACATTGCCGATCGGAACTGCCAGCCTCCGGCAGGGGGTGACGGTGCCGTCGGGGAGGAGCGTCAGGCCCGCAACCCCGGCGGCGCAACCGCCGGTCGCGATCGATCCGCACTCATCCGCTCCGGCCCCATTTCTCATCTGCGAGGCCACAGGGTCACCAGTGACGATCTCAAGACCAGGGGTTTCGAGGGCAAAGATAGCCTCATATGTCTCCCGGAGCTTTTCCCGGCCAATCATCTGGCCGACCAAGTCCAGGCCCCGGCCGGAAGGCACCAGCCGTGAAAATCCCAGACGCTGGACCCCGAGCAAGGTGGCAATATCCACCAGGTCGTGGAATTTTTCAGCGTTGATCTCCGACAGGGTGGCATTCAGGGTCACTTTATGCCCGGCGGCAAGAAGATGGGCAACGCCTCGGCAGGAAGCACTGAAGCTGCCATGGCCCCGGATCTGGTCGTGAATTTCTTCCGGCCCCTCGATGCTCACCTGGACGCCTTTTACGCCACATTCGGCCAGCGCCGCCGCCTTTTTGGCATCTATCAGGGTGCCGTTGGTCAGCAGATAGGTGGCGAATCCCCGTGACTTCATGTCGTGGAGAATCTCGAACAGGTCATGGCGCAGGAAGGGCTCGCCGCCGGTGACGTTAAAACTCGGGGAAAACTCAACCTGATAGGCCTTGCTCCAGGCTGCAAGCATATCGACAATTTCGTCCAACACCTCCCGGATCTCGGCCAGGGAAAGCTCCGTGATCTTGCCGCCGGTTTGATAACAGTGGCTGCAGCGCAGGTTGCATCTTTCGGTCAGGTGCCATTGGATAAAGAATTCCTGGAAAGTGCTAATGGGCATCGGTTTTTTGACCTCTGTTCAGTTCAACAGAAGATGATATTCACTTCATAATACAAAAAAAATGGGCAGATGCGTTGTCCGATCACACCTGCCCGTTGGGTTGGGTTGCCGACCGGCAACTTATTCAGTCTTTCAGCCCTTTCATTTGTGACAAAGCCTACCGCGATTTTTTTTAATGGCTTTGCCCATCTTTTTCCAGAAGGCAGCCTCCTTAACCAGGGTCTCTTTGCTGAGGATCTTTTTCATGTCAAATCACCTCCAATGTTTTGACACGGCACCATGCCGTAAGTCTATGTAAATAGCATAGGGCAACCGATAGAATTTTGTCAAATTGAAAGAAAAAAGACGGTGCGAATAAAGTCAAAGCAAAAAAGAGGTCAAGTTCGTTCTTCGCTTTTATGGGTTGTTGCGGGAACATTCTTTCACTTGTTGCTAATAAAGAGAATTCCTGATTGCCTCTCCCAGTTGTTGCAACTCGGCGACCTTTTTCGGGTCGTTTTCAAAATCATTTATGCCCACTCTTTCCGGGGTGGCATCCTGGCCATGGATCATTTTTAAACTGGACATTTGGCACTGGCCATCCTGACCGCAGCGGATACAGGGGACATTGCCAGGTAAAGACACCCCGCCGACAAACGTCATCCCTTCTTCCAGCATGAAATCCTTGATGGCCTGAATGCCGATTGCAGCGGCAGGAGGCATCCCTTCATGTCCGTGGGGAATGGCGCTGGTAATAATGGCCGCGCCAGGTTTACCAGCCATCAAACCATGGCGGTGTCGCAGGGGGTACAGTCGTTCCATATACGCCTTGGTGCGGCTGTCCAGTGAAGAATAGGGCGTGAATCCGGCGATGATTACGGCGTTAGCCTTGTAGGTCTTTTCCGCGAGCATGACCCCGTCATCTTTTTTAATACACCTGTTGGTTTTGATGCAAGCGAGGCAGGCATCGCACGGCCCCAAATTATAATCACTTAATTTGATGAATTCACTTTTCATCCCGGTGGCCTCAAGGACAATCTTTAAGGCCCGATCGGTATTGCTGTGTTGAATGGGTGAACCGGAAACACCAAGTACTTTCATAATAACCTCTGAACAAAACATGTCACTTCAGGCTTCCATTGTTTCATTGCAAGCGCCATGAGGATAACCAGTTTGATTAAGCAAGGGAACTACTTATCATGAAAAGGAGTCAGCTGTGACAGTGGCGAAGACAAATGGGATCTGATCGGGGGAAGTGATAATATCAGTATAGACAGGATGGAGGCATTGGTGCCCGTTGGTACTGTCACACCAGGAAGAAGAACGAAACCACTCCGTGATCTGGTTGGGCGGCAGGGGGTAACAGACATGAAATCCTTGGATGAAATCGCAGCCTAATCCGATCAGCAAGTTCAGGGTCTCCTGGTTTTCCACGCCTTCTGCAACAACCTTACAACCGATATTATGCACCATCTCAATAGTCGACTTAACAATTATTGCATTTTCTTCATTAGAAATCATATCCATAACAAATGATTTATCGATTTTGATCTCGCGAGCCGGAAATCTTTTCAGATAGGAGATTGATGAGTAACCGGTACCGAAATCATCGATGGACAGCTTGGTGCCTATGCTTTTCAATTCATTCACCACACGGGTTACCCTCTCCTGGTCGACGATGATACAGCTTTCGGTGATCTCCAGGACAAGGAGGTGGGGATCGATCTCCCATTTTTCAAGCATCTTTTTCACTTCACTGGGGAAGTTGAGATCGTGAAGATTCTTTATCGACAGGTTAACGGCCACAGGGATGTGTAAACCAGCCTGTTTCCAGAGGGCGCATTGCTCAAGGGCCTTATTCAGGACAAAGGTGGTAAGGTTTTTGATGAGTCCTGCCTGTTCCGCCAAGGGGATAAAATTATCTGGATTGATTAACCCCTTCTCCGGATGATTCCAGCGCAGCAGGGCCTCGACCCCAACCACTCCTTTCTCCTTGAGGGAGACCTTCGGCTGGTAGTCAAGAAACATCTGGTTGTCCTGCAGGGCTTTTCGCAACTCACCTATCATCACCAGGCGGTTGAAGGTTGTCCGGTCCTGAGTGGGATTAAATATCGAATAGATAACACCATTGCGCTTGGCATCATACATGGCCGTATCGGCATAGAGGATCAGGATCTCGCTGTCCATTCCATGCTCCGGATACATGGCGATTCCTATGCTGATACTCACATTGACACTATGACCTTCAATCATGAAAGGTTCTTCAACGACCTCGGATATCTTCTGGCTGATCATCACCGCCTGGGAGAGGGTCGTGGCAGATAAGATCAAGGCGAATTCATCACCGCCAACACGCGCAAGGGTATCTGAACGCCTGACCGTGCCCCGCATGCGGTGGGCCACTTCCTGTAACAAGTAATCTCCGTAAATATGCCCCAGAGAGTCGTTGATCTCTTTGAATCGCACGAGATCCATCAGCAGGAGCGCCAGCGGTTCTTGCTGGCGCTTGGCAACCACGAGCCCATGGTCAAGCCGTTCCTCCATCAGGATCCGGTTGGGGAGTTCGGTCAACTCATCATGTAGCGCCAGGTGCTCACTGCGACGGACGGAGGCCAGACTGAGACGAACCACCAGCACAACGAATATCGAGACGCTTAAAAGAATGGTCGAAACGATCAAATCCTGGGTGGTGGACCGATTGTTGACAAGGATACTGATATAAAGGATATAACCAAGAATAAAAAAACATATCAGAGCGCAAAGCCATTTCCAAGCCTTGTAAAGCTGATCATGCTTCTGACAGATCTTTCGACTGGGAATGAGAGAGAAGACCAGGAGGGAGGCCCCTATTGCTACCATGCTGATTAAAATGACTTTCATTTGACAAATTACCCTGGTTGGGAATGGTAGTGGAATTGTTTTGATCCCTTCCCTGCTGGAAGTGATGCATAGATTGAGATAACGATTATTGTCTCTCCTCCTCTATACTCAAATCAAGCCCAAAGTTGAAGCTAAAAAATCCGGTTTCTTTTTTTATAACCTCCCTCTTTCATTTATAATTTTCGACAGGTTGCTCAACCCCAAAAAAGGGGGATCAAGTCTGCTTTTGGCTTTTATTGGTTGTTTGGGGGTAACATTTATTTGTAGTTGCTCAGACTTGATCCGACAGTCCTAATGAAAAGGTGTTATCAAATCTTACGTATATACAGTAGGAATGTTAACCTGAGGACAGCTGGATGTAATCAGATATTTGATGTGGCAATCTTAACGTCCGCAATCATATGCCCGTGCTGTAAGTAATCCACAGATTTGTCTGAAGAGGCTTATATTTTTATCTGCATAAAACTTCTTCTTGATATCTTCTTCGTCAATTCGGCATGTTTCTAGCAGGAATCCAGTCCGTTCCGGTACACTTAACCTCAGCTAAAAGCATGCTCGGGTGACGAAATATAAGGTACGGTTTTGAATGACCGCTAATCTGATGAAGCAGATTTAAAAACGATACGTATACATCACCTGCCAGTTTACCTGGCTGTGATCAATGCTGTAACCTCCTAATGCTGTTGGAGCTGTAGACGTTACCTTAGGTACATAAGTTAGTGAGGCATTCAATTCCGACACCTTGAAAAATACGTAACCTGCTCCCAAAGTATAATGACGCTTAACAATAGCCGGAAACAATGGGCTGACAGTATTGTCAGGAATCGGGTTGTTGGCCAAATTCACGCCGGCGCGCAAGGTTAATGCGGCGGTTGTTCGATAAGCTAAACCGAAGTTAAATACATCCTGATCCTTCCAATTTTGCGGCATCCTCATATCCATACTGATGCCGCCCATGTCCGCACTGGAAAAGGTCATATGAAAATCCTTCATGGCCCTGGCCCAGCCAATGCGCTTGTAGTCCGCCACCAGCATTAAGTCATCTGTTGCTTGGTAGGCAATACCCGCACCATACGTTTCCGGAAATTGAAAATCCACTAGGTTGATGTCACCCGTGAGCGTATAGGTGGTGCCCGCCGCGCCCCCCATTGTGCCAGCATTATCAATCATGCGCATTTGCGCACCACTGGCCTTGAAATCCCCCAGTCTTGTCTTGGAGTGATATGTCGCGCCTAATGTTAATTTCTCGATAACCTTATACGTCATGCCTAGCTTGCCTGCCCAACCGGTAGCATCCGCATTGCCGGTTGAGCTTTCGTCGGAAAAATCAAAGTACCCAACATTGGTCACCCCGCGCAGAAAGCCGGGAAGGCCAAAAGCCCCGTCACCACTAGCGGTCAAATTTCCACTAGCCGCCAGCCCACCCATTTGACCGGCAGGCATCGCCATCTGCAAATCCATCCACCCCCAAACGTAATCAAAAGAGCCACCAATAGTCAAATCGGGAGTTATGTCATATGCAACAGGTACAATAATATTGCCCATCCCAACTTCAGATCGAGTGGGCAAGCCTGAACCAGCCCCTACCCAATCCGATTCTTTATATTCTGTCCCCATGCCCCCTTGGGCAAACACTCCAACGCCAAAGGCCAGCAGCTTCTGTTTCTTCACCCAACCGGCAGCGGGCATATAATAAACAGTGCCACCGGAATTGGCATTAGGCATTGACGTGTGCCTGGCGACTACATCCGGACACAATACACCAAGTGCCACATCCGCGCGGCTAGTTCCTTCACCCATCAAACCCAATGTTGCCGGGTTGTTTGCCATATCCCCGGTACCATTGTCATAAGCCATATAAGCTCCACCCATAGCGGTTGAGATCGGCCCGTAGCCTTCCATCAACATGCCATTTGTGGCATGCGCAAATTTCGTAACCATCACTGCTGCGACAAACAACAAAACAACGATTTTTGTTATCTTCATAGAAGATCTCCTATCCTTGGAAAGGGGAGCGTTATTGCTTTGAATATAACAAACCATATATTTTGCAACCCAAACAAAATCCAAAAAACGCTTCAAAAAAAGAAAATACCAGTAAAATAATGCTGCATACGTATAAACCAAAATCAATTTTCAAAAATAGAAACATGCACGCGAGCAATGAAACTAACCATCCTATTTTAGCCGAAAATATTTTTGGTCCTGCATTAATTGATTTTGATTGGATCTGAAAAATTTCAACAATAAGTTTATTAAGGTTAGCCAGGATACTATATTGGGGATTTAAAAAACCTCTGATAAAAAAATCAAAAAATAATAGCAACATGATCAGAGGATAAAAAAAGCTCCCGATAATTATTAGAAATGTCAAGAGAGCATTTAATCGACACATTGCCTCTTGAGTACGACAGGTTGTTAGTGGGCAGAACTGATCCATATAATACTCCGATCAACTAATTATTCATCGGTGAGGTGATAAGGTGATAGGTGATAAGAATTCGCTTTCCAGTGGGAAGGTCCGGCCGACAAAAACAGGCATTTTCCCCTCCCAACCGTTACGGAATATACCCTGGATTGTTCCCTGAGGACGACCTTTAATCCCCTAACACCGACAACACACTCAGCAGCAAAAACCAAAAAGGCACAGCCCTCTCCACTTTCAGCCAAAATCATAAAAAATAACCTATAATACTCCCACCAACACAGCAACATCAAAACAGAAATATCAGAAGGATCCAGTGGCAAGGTTAAGCATTTGAGAAGAATTGCAACTTGTGATTCTTCCTGACAGTGTCAGATTTGCTTAAATCTGATTTGGAGAATTGTCAGATCGAATTTGAGTTACTACAATTTATTCAGGTCCAGACCGTTACGCATGGAATTCCCCGGTTCCTGATATCATGGAGTCTTTACTCCCCGTCATCGTCGTCATCCCCTACCCTGTCAAGCTTCTGAATAACTATGGCAAAGTCCTGCAGGGTAGTTTCCACCCGGCCGTTGATCGTGTCGGCCGGGTAGTTGCCCTCTTCGTCTCGAACGCCCGTGGCCATGCCGGTGAGCAGCTCAACCGCCTCGTCCACCGTGTCCACCGCCGTGACGCTGAACCGGCCCTGCTCCATGGCCGCCACCACCTCTTTCTTCAGCATCAGATGGCGGACATTGCTGGCCGGGATGATGACGCCCTGCTCGCCGCTTAAGCCGCGGGCCGCGCAGAGGTCGAAAAAGCCCTCGATCTTCTCGTTGACGCCGCCAATGGCCTGGATCTCCCCTTTCTGGCTCACCGAGCCGGTGATGGCCAGCGACTGCCTGATCGGCGCATCGGCCAGGGAGGAAAGCAGGGTGCAGAGCTCGGCGCAGGAGGCGCTGTCGCCCTCGACGCCGCCGTAGGACTGCTCGAAGACCAGACTGGCCTCAAGGCTCAGGGGGATAGTCCGGGCATAGCGGCTGCTCAGAAATGAGGAGAGAATCATCACCCCCTTGGAGTGGATGGGGCCGCCCAGCTCCACCTCTCGTTCGATGTCGACAATCTTGCCCTTGCCGGGCCGGGTCAGGGCGGTGATCCGGGTCGGGCAACCAAAGGAGTCGCGGCCGAGCATGAGGAAGGAGAGGCCGTTGATCTGGCCGACCTTGGCCCCATCTGTCTCGATATGGTGGATGCCATGCTCCATGGCCTCGAAGAAACGGTCCTGGATTCGGCCGCCCCGCCGTTTGCCGGCGGCGATGGCTGTATCGATATCGGTGTCGTCAATGGTGGTCTTGTTCTCCTTTTTGGCCAGATAGTCGGCCTCCTGCATCAGGTCGGCAAACTCCCGGATCCGCAGCGACAGCTTTTCCCGGTCGCCGGCCTCGCGGGTGGCCTGTTCGATGAGGCGGGCCACGGCCGTGCGGTGCAGGGGCATCAGCTCCTTGTCCTTAGCCAGCTTGGCAATGAGGGTGGCATAGAGCTCCTGGCTCTCCTGACTGCGCTTCATGTCAGTCTCAAAATCGGCCTGCACCTTGAAGAGCGAGATGAACTCCGGGTCATAGGCATTGAGGAGATAGTAGATCAGGGGATCGCCGATGAGCACCACCTTGATGTTGAGATCCACCGGCTCCGGCTCCAGGGATACCGTGGACATCAACCCCAGCAGCCTTTCCACCGGTTCAATATGGATCTTGCGGGAGCGCAGGGTCCTCTTCAGCCCCTCGTAGGCAAAGGGCTGCATGAGCAGTCTCCTGGCATCGAGGATGAGATAGCCGTTGTTGGCCTGGTGCAGGGAGCCCGGCTTGATCAGGGTGAAGTTGGTGCTGAGCATGCCCATCTTGGCCAGGTGTTCAATACGGCCATGGAGATTCTGGTAGGTGGGCAGGTCTTCATAGATCACGGGTGAGCCGTGGTTGTTCTGATGGCTGATCAGGACATTGACCTCGTACTGATCAAAGGACGGGGTGTGACCGCTAATGGCAATAATGAGCGGGTGCTGCTCTGCTTGATCCTCGATCAGGAAATCATCCACCCCTTCGGTGATGACCTCTTCAACCTCCTCAAGATAGTGGATGATTTTTTCATGGTCCTGATACTTGCCCTTTAAGGTGGCAATGTAAGGAGAGACCAGCATTTTGGCGGTCTCTTTCTTGAGCTTGCGGCTCTGTTCCTCGGCTTCCCGCTTCCAGATACTGATCTGATGAACGGACTTCCGGAGCATGGTCTGCAGTTTCTCAATGGTCTCTGCGATCCTTTTTTTTACCTCATCGGGCAGCTTACGGAACTCTTCAATGTCGAGAGGCTCGCCTTTGCTGTCCGTGGGCGAGAAACGAAAGCCCTGGTCGCTGCGCAACACGGCAATACTCTGGGACTTGGCTGTTTTTTCCATCTCGAAATAGGCGGCATCGATTTTTTGGGAGAGAAGATCATTGATGGCCTTGAGCCGTGCCCGGTAATCATCTCCTTCAAAAATGGCCGGGATGGTGGTCTTCAGGGTGTCGATGAGTTCATACATCTCGCCCTTGAAGATGATGCCGTGGCTGGGGGGGAGTTCCAGGGCCAGGGGCTTATGAGGCTGCTGGAAATTATGGACATAGCACCAGTCGCTGGGAGTCGCCTCCTTGCTCGCCTTGTCATGGATGAAGGATTCCACCACACTGTGGCGGCCGGAGCCCTCAGGCCCGATGACAAAGAGGTTGAAACCCTGCTGCTGCATGCCGATGCCGAAATCAACGGCCTCAAGGGCCCGGTCCTGGCCGATGAAACGAGAAAGCTCCTCCACGTCGCTGGTGGTTTCGAAGGAAAAGCTGTCCGGGTCGCAACGATGAAAGGCCTCATCCGGGCTGATATTGTGTATAGTCATTGGATCTCCTGGGTATTTCTTTGAGGTATGGGATGGCTCAAGTTAATTTTATGAGTTTAAATTTTCTTTATCAAAGAAATAATCGTTTTCAGGTCTTGCAATGCCTTTTTTATCATTAAACTTAAACCTAAAAACGGCAGTTACCTCATAATGCACATGTCGCTCCCCCTCATCCCCAACCCTTCTCCCTCAGGGAGAAGGG
>CAISPV010000087.1 GCA_903887485.1 uncultured Desulfobulbaceae bacterium
GCAGAGGGAAGGAATAACTTATCCATCAACCCGGAATTTTGCCTTGCAGGATGTTGGAGTGATAAAATGAGATAAGATTGAGATGATTGGGTGGGGTCACTCCAATCGGTGGGATAAAAACTCTCGAATATACTATTTTGTACGGCCATGTTGTCCTCCTTCTTCTTTTAGTGAAAAAACAGGATGTTGATGACCTTATTATACCATAAGCTCGATCGTTATTTTATTACGTATATACAGTAGGAAGGTTACCCCGAGGGCGGTTGAATAAAATTAGATATTCGATGTGGCAATATTAACGTTTACATCACCAGCCAGCCACCGAACTATTTTGGGAATGACAACACCCCTTTATGGTCTGCTGAATGTGCTGGTTCGGCGATTATGCCGGTTAATTTGAATAATGCCTGTCTTGACACCCAAAACAGCGTGGCCCAATCTCAATTCTCAAGCCCCCCTTGATTCAAGGTACCTCAGAAAGTCTTCGGGACGGAAAAGCAGAAAGCGATCCCCGGCCGGGAGTCGTGTTCGGTCCAGACCTCGCCGCCGTGCTGCTCGATGATCTCCTTGACAATGGCCAGCCCCAAGCCGGTGCCGCAAATGCCGATGGAGGTCTTCTTTCTCTTAAAGGCACCAAACAGACCTCTCGACTCCTCTTTTTTCAGGCCTACACCGTCGTCCCGCACCGAAACGATGTGCGCGGTTTCGTCCTCCCGGCAAGAAATCGTAATTTCGCTCAGTTTGTCGCCGCCATACTTGATGGCGTTGTCAACCAGATTGCGCAAGACCCGGACCATGGCTAGTCGATCTGTCTGCAGAACCGGCGGCCTTGATGGCTCCAGCAGGCGGATGCCACCGAGTTCAAGCCGGGTAGTGAATTCTTCCCGGATCAACTGCAAAACCTCAGCCAGAGAAACATTCTCTAAACAGAGCAGTTGCTCCTTGGCAGCGATGAAGACATTGATCTTCTCCACCATGGCGACGATCTGCTCAGCCGAGCCAAGCAGGCGGCTGTAGTAGAGATCACATTTATCCTCGCTGAATTCGCGGCCTTTTTTCCGAAGACGGTCGGCAAGACCGTGGAGGGAAACGGCCGGGCTTTTCAGATCATGAGCCACGGAATAAGCGAACATCTTGATCTCTTCCGACCGCTTCTTCAGTTCTTCCTCGACCGACTTGCGGTCCGTGATGTCAGTATGGGTGCCGACGAAGCGCACCGGCAGGCCCTGTTCATTCCAGCTCACCACCTTGCCTCTGGCCTGAATCCACTGCCAGGCACCGTTTTTACACCGCAGCCGAAACTCGGCACCGTACACCGGAGTTCTGCCCTCTAAATGGGCATTGACCGCGGCTATAGCCTGCTCACGGTCCTCAGGATGGAGAAGTTCCGGCCATTTGATCCCGCTTGCCTTTAGATCCTCCTTGTCATAGCCCAGTGAGGATGCCCAGTTGGCACCGTAGTAAACGGTGTCGTTCACCAGATCGCGGTCCCACATGCCGTCCGAGGTGGCATCCAGGGTGAGGTGGAAGCGTTCCTCGCTTTCCCGCAGTTGCGTCTCAGATTTTTTGCGGTCTGAAATATCGCGCACAAAGTAGCAATGGAATTCGGTGCCCTCGAATTCGAGATAGTTGGCGCTGATCTCCACCGGGAAGGTCCTGCCGTCCTTGGCCCGATGGACGCTTTCGATGCTCCGGCCCCCGATCAACTTCATCTGCTGCCAGTGCTCCGGCCATTTTTCCAAAGGGAGCTGGGCGTCGACGTCATGGACCGTCATAGACAGTAGCTCTTTACGACTGTAGCCAAGCCAACGGCAGGCGGCCTGGTTGACGTAGAACAGACGGGCATCTCCACCTATCCAGAAAATAGCGTCACCGGCATTTTCCAGCGAGAATCTGGTCAGCTGCAGTTCGGCAAGCCTGCTCTGTTCTTCTTCGGCGCTATCCGCCTCGGGAAACGGCTTAAATGACAAGGGACAGTCCTCCTGCAAAGTGAGAGTGAAAGAAATTCCTTAGGTTTTTCTTCCCTGACTTATTGCTTATTCCCAAGCTTTTCAAACACTTTCATCAGCTCAATTGGGAGGGGGAAAACAATGGTGCTGTTCTTCTCCACGGCGATCTCGGTAAGCGTCTGTAGGTAGCGCATCTGCATGGCGGCAGGGTTCTGGCTGAGGGTATTGGCGGCTTCCAGTAGCTGTCGGCTGGCCAGAAGTTCACCTTCTGCAGCAATAACCTTGGCACGCTTTTCCCGCTCGGCTTCGGCCTGCTTTCCCATGGCGCGCTGGATCTGTTCTGGAAGGTCCACACTCTTGAGTTCGACGGCGGAGACCTGGATGCCCCATGGTTCGGTGGAGGAATCGATGATCTCCCGTAGCCTCAGGCTCAGCTTCTCGCGATCCGCCAGCAGTTCGTCCAGTGTCACCTCACCGAGAATGGATCGCAGAGTGGTCTGTGCAATCTGACTGGTGGCATAGTTGTAGTCTTCCACGCCAAGGATAGCCTGTTTGGCGTCCATCACCTTGAAGTAGACAACAGCGCTGACCTTCAGACTCACGTTATCGCGAGTAATTATGTCCTGGCTTGGCACATCCAGAACCACGGTGCGGAGGCTGATGCGTACGGCCGTCTGAAAGGGGCGGAAGACGAAGACAAGGCCGGGGCCCTTGGGAGCCTTGTTCACTTTGCCGAGTGTGAACACCACCAGCCGTTCATACTCGTTCACTACCTTGAGGCAGCTTAAGAGCCAGACAAATGCGATAAGAATGAATGGTCCGAAGCCTATTACCATGTTGTACAGTGCTTGCATGCTGTCCTCCGGGGAAATGGATAGAAATTTGAGTAACTCATTCACTTAACAAATTAGTATATAGTTTCTTGATATCTACATCTTCTCAAAATATGAGTCAACGAAAGATCAGGCAGTTAACTGCACTTCTAACGTTAAATATAGACATATAGACGGTGAAGAAGTATGTGAAAAATATTTTTCTACAGCAGTTTAACTTTCTACTTCATACAGATGTATCACTTTTTGTAGTAACTTCTATCGTTGCTGAGGGATAAAAAAGAATGAAAAAAATAGACTACCGAGATCAAGCGCTGAAGATCCTCCCATGGGTCTGTGGAAAATGCGGCCGTGATTTTTCCGGCAAAAAACTGCGAGAGCTGACAGTTCATCACAAAGACCATAATTACAGGAACAATCCGCCCGACGGCAGCAACTGGGAGCTTTTGTGTATCTACTGCCATGACAACGAACACTCCCGCTCCCTCGACGCCGAATGGCTGCCAACTCAAAATTCAGATACAGAAAAGAAATCAACGGCCACCCACACCCCTTTTGCAGATCTCATGAAGCAGTTGCGTACACCCGGCCATCATGAAGAGGAGGACGATGGAGAGTGATTGACATGAATGTATCTTACTTTCTGGCTGTCAACGTTGTTTTTGTCTTTTGTCCTGTTATCAAGATCTGCAGGATCTCATCCCTGTTGTTATGGGGCTGGTTGAGGAGGATGACAAACGGTGCGTCCTGTTGCTGCGGCAGGTATCCGGCGTAGCAATAGACCCCGGTAAGCGTCCCTGACTTGATGGGGATGCCGTTTTTTGCCGGCAGCAGCTCCTTGTATGGGGCAAATTTCTGCAAGGCGGTAATCATGGCCCTGGGAGTGATCCGGTTTTGGCGGGACAGGCCGGAGCCTTCGATCATTGCCAGTTCGGTCTCTGGCAGCTTCAGTCCCTCTTTGATGTAGGATCGCAGCGCGGCCCGCCCTTTGTCCCAGGTGGCGGGTGTTCCGAAGCGGGCAGTCCCGCAGGCGAGAAAGAGCTGGTTGGCGATAAAGTTATTGGAGTATTTCAGGCACTGCTGGATCATCTCCCGTACCGTTTTTTCCGACGAGTAGGTGAGAATAGGGGTGGCCGCAGCCGGAGTCTGTCCCGCCATAATTTTCCCCTTGATTGCAATCTGCTCTCTTTCCATCAGGGCCGCGAAGAGTTCGCCGGTGTAGCGCTGGGTGTTGGAGAGTGTACCGGTCGCGGCAAAGGCATTGACATTGACATGGTGGTGGCCGGGTGGCAGGGTGGCCCCGATGGCCTGCATCATCGGCAAAAAAGGAACTTTGGGGTCATCGGCGGCAACGGTGCGATCCGGGGCAACCCGGATGGCGATGGCATTGAAGTTGACGGCCAGACCGCTGTTCCAGGCGTCATAGGGATTGGTGGTGTTGTCGCAGCCATCTGTCAGGCTGTCGACGGCAAAGGCGCTTTCGTCCACAATCAGGTTGCCTATCTCCTGTACCCCTGCATCGCGGATCTTTTGGACGATTCCGGTAATATTTTCCGTGAGCAGAAAGGGGTCGCCGCTGCCCTGAATGTAGAGATTGCCCTCATGGTCACGGAATATCCGGGTCGGAAAACGATAATCCGGTCCCAGGATGTCAAGGGCGGCAAGGCTGGTGATGATCTTGAGGGTCGAGGCCGGGACAAAGGGCGCTTCGCTGTTTTTGGCAGCGGTAATGCGGCCGTTGGGAGCCAGGGCATAACCACCCTGACTGACCAGAGGTGAGGCCGTGTTGTTCTGGCCTGCATGAAGCAGACCAGGACAACACGGATGGAGGCAGATCAGGACGGCAGTCAGAAATGCCGCTATCCTGGTGGCCGGTTGCGCCATCAGACCTGCGGCAGCCGGGCCAGAGATTTGGCAATCTCCTCTTCCGGGTAATCGTAGTTGAACAGATCGCCGGAGAAGTATTTGTCATAGGAGGCCATATCGATCAGGCCGTGACCGGAAAAGTTGAAGAGGATGGTCTTGGGTTCATCCTTGTCGCGCATGGCCTCGATGATGGCGCCGCGGATGGCGTGACAGGTCTCAGGGGCCGGGATGATGCCTTCGGTGCGGGCAAACAGTACGCCGGCCTCAAAGCATTCGAGCTGATGCACCTTGATCGGGTCGATGATCTTTTCCCGGACCATGGCCGAGACAATAGGGGACATGCCGTGGTAGCGCAGGCCGCCGGCATGGATTCCCGGGGGGATAAAGTCGTGGCCCAGGGTGTACATGTAGAGCAGCGGCGTGGTCTGGGCTACATCACCGAAGTCATAGGCCAGCTTGCCCATGGTCAGCGACGGGCAGGAGGCAGGCTCGACGCCCACAAACTTGATCTTCTTGCCTTCCAGATAATCCGGGAGATAGGGAGTGGCCAGGCCCGCGAAGTTGGAGCCGCCGCCGCAGCAGCCGACGATGACATCAGGATAATCCCCGGCAATCTCCATCTGTTTCTTGGCCTCCAGGCCGATGATGGATTGATGGAGCACGACATGGTTGAGGACGGAACCCAAGGCGTATTTGGTGTCCTCACGGGAAAAGGCATCTTCAATGGCCTCAGAGATGGCGATGCCGAGTGAGCCTGCGGTGTCAGGGAATTCGTCCCTGATCTTGCGGCCGATCTTGGTGTCTTCGCTGGGACTGGAAACAATGTCGGCGCCAAAGGTCTGCATCATCGATTTTCGGTACGGTTTCTGGTCAAAGGAGACCCGTACCATATAGACCTTGCACTCCCGGCCGAATTTGCCGGCGGCAAAGGCCATGGCGCTTCCCCACTGGCCGGCGCCGGTCTCGGTGGCTATACGCTTGACCCCTTCCCTGGCATTGTAGTAGGCCTGGGCCACGGCGCTGTTGGGTTTATGGGAGCCAACAGGCGAGACCCCTTCATTCTTGAAATAGATCTTGGCCTTGGTGCCGATAGCCTTTTCCAGGCTGTAGGCCCGGACTAATGGTGAGGGTCGCCAGATCTTCAGCACATCCATGACCTCATCCGGAATGTCAATGAATCGCTCGGTGGACATCTCCTGTTCGAGCAGGCCCATGGGGAAGATGGCGCTCAGCTTTTCCGGTCCCATGGGCTGCTTGGTGGCCGGGTCGAGCGGCGGCAGCAGCCCGCCTGGGAGATCGGGAACCACGTTGTACCATTGGGTGGGCATCTCATCATCGCGAAGGACTATTTTCTTGATCACGGTATTCTCCTTTGGATAGTTTGGGTGGGCATGGCTTGCGGACTGGATGATATGATTACGGAATCATCTTTCTGGGGTAGCATACCCGGGCTGAATTTGCAACATCTGCGAAGCCTTACCGGTTTTGTTTCTCTGCTTTTTTGAGATGAGAACGAGGGGGGTTTTTAGGAGTTGTTGCGAAAGAATTTGTCTCAGAACAATTTATTACGGCTTCTTATGCCGATCCGGCTATTCAGGTGGCCATGTTATTTATTGACAGCGGCTTAGAGGCTGAGGCAGATTTATTTTTCGGGTAGTGTCGATAAATCTGCCTCAAATCTGCTTGTGATTCAGGCGGGGTTTGTGCGAGTGTGAAACCGTATTTTGCAGGAGATCAGTCTATTTGAGGATATTCCCTAAATCCTTGACTTGTTGTACTTGATCTTTCACTGCCGCAACTTCTTTAACTCCAGGGATTCCGCTTACAATGTCCTTGCCGCTTTGGTCAACTTCTTTGAGGCCATTCTTGAAAGAAGAGATGGCCTTGCCAAGGCCGGAGCCGATTTCCGGCAGTTTTTTGCCGCCAAAAACGAGAAAGGCAATACCAAGAATGACGATCAGTTCAGGGGTTCCAAGTCCAAACATAATATGCTCCTAAAAAAATGTGGTGATGGTTTATAAAAAATATAACTGGTGTGGTTTCAGTAGTTCAGGTGGCAGAACCACCTTTGGTCTCATCGTCTATCTTTTTCTTGTCATCTTCTGCTTTTGTGGCACTCTTAAAGTTTTTGATCCCCTTGCCAATTCCGGAACCAATTTCAGGAAGTTTGCCGGCACCAAAGATAATAACAATGATTACCAGAATAACAAGAAGCTCCGGCATTCCAAGTCCAAACATAATGACACCTCTTATGGTGGGAAGGGCAGTTGCATCGGAATAGTCCGATGGAAAATCAGCAACTAAAGAGTTTAGAGCAGTTCGGGCAGAAAGTCAACGATTTCTCGTGGACATGATGTGCCGGCCGATCTCCCCCATCCTGGCCATAATGGCCTCTTCGTCAAGGGTCAGGAGCTGGCGGTTCCGCATGACCAGCCTGCCGTTGATGATGGAATGGATCACATCCGCCCCCCGGGCCGCGTAGACCAGGTGGGAGGGGATATTGTAGAGGGGAGTCAGGTGCGGCTGATTCAGGTCGAGCACTATGATGTCCGCCTTTTTGCCGACGGCCAGGGTGCCGATCTCGGCTGCGGCCTGCAGGCAGGCTGCCCCGCCAAGCGTTGCGGCATGGAGGGTGGTTTCCGCATTCATGGCGGTGGGATCCATATGGACAACTTTATGAATTTTGGCTGCCGTGTTCATCTCTCCGAACATGTCTACATCGTTGCTGCTGGCGCTGCCATCTTTCCCCAGACCCAGGGTGATTCCGGCCTTGAGCATCTGGACTGCCGGGGCGATGCCGGAGGCCAGTTTCATGTTTGATTCCGGGCAATGGGCCACCTTGACTCCGCGTGTGGCCAGGGTCTCGATCTCCTGTTCATTCACCATGACACAGTGGACAGCCAGGGTCTGCTCGTCGAGAAGTTCCTGCTTTTCCAGGTGTTGCACCGGGGTGCAGCCATAACGTTCCCGGCAGGTGGCGACCTCGGCCGCGTTCTCGGAGAGGTGGATCACATAGGGGCAGTTGTGATCATGGGCCAGGACACCCAGGCGTTGCAGGAGACGTGGCGAGCAGGTGTACACGGCATGGGGATCGGCGGTGATGGTGATCAGGGGGTGTCTCTGGTAGTGGGCGAACATCTCGCCCACATAGGCAAAGCCGTTTTCCAGCTCACCGTAATTGGGCGAGGGAAAATCGTACAGCACCTCGCCGATCCAGGCACGCATCCCGGATTCTTCGGTGGCCCTGGCTACCTCTTTGGCAAAGAGGTACATGTCGCAGAAGCTGGTGGTGCCCGACTTGATCATCTCGGCCAGCGACAGCAGGGTGGAGTGATAGACGATTTCGGGCGTGAGCATGGCCTCGGCGGGAAAGATGTGATCCTGCAGCCAGGTCATGAGCGGCAGATCATCGGCCAGTCCACGGAAACAGGCCATGGGGGCGTGGGTGTGGGTGTTCACCAGCCCCGGCATGATCAGGCCGTGTTCCTCATGGATGCGTTCGGCGTTCGGGTAGCGGGCTGCAAGATCGCCGGCCTCTCCGATGGCGATGATGCGATTTCCGGCCACGGCCACGCCGCCACCCGCGATAGCGTCCTGCTGCCGGGCGGTGGGCAGGAGCCAAAGGCCGGTGATGAGCAGGTCAGCGTGTTCTGTCTTCAACATATCTTCTCCTGATAATCTCGATGATAAGGCGTTCCAGTTGCGGTTTCACCGCCTCGGCGGCGGCGATGATCTCTTCCAGGATGATCGGCTGCATCTTATCGGGATCATTGACATTGGAGATCACCGACAGGCCCAGGACATTCATGTCGGCATGACGGGCGACAAGGATTTCCGGGATGGAGGACATGCCGACGGCATCGGCGCCGCAGCCACGCAGCCAGCGGGTCTCAGCCGGTGTCTCCAGGCTTGGGCCGGGGATGCAGGCATAGACGCCGGTGACCACCTTGTCAAGGCCGCAGGCGGTGGCGCTCTCCTGGGCAATCTTGATCAGCTCCGGATCATAGGGAACCGAAAAATCGGGGAAGCGCGGCCCCCAGGCCTCGACATTGGGGCCGCGCAGGGGGTTGTCGCCCAGCAGGTTCAGGTGATCCCGGAAGATCATGATCGAGCCGGGGGCAAAGGCTGGATTGAGCCCGCCCGCCGCATTGGTCAGGAGCAGGGTTTTGACCCCGAGCAGGGAGAGGGCGCGGATGGGAAAGGCCACCTCTTTGCTGGAGTAGCCTTCATAGCAATGGAAACGGCCCTGGAGGATGATCACCGGGATCCCGTGCAGATGGCCAACAATAAGGTTGCCCTGATGACTGCTCACCGTGGAACAGGGGAAATTCGGGATCTCGTTGTAAGGCAGGATCAGCGCTGGCTGTACCTGCTCAGCCAAGTCGCCGAGTCCGGTTCCAAGCTGGATCACAAGGGGCGGGATAAAGGGTAGCCGCTCGTGCAGGAAAACGACGCATTCTTCTATTTGTCGAATATGATTATTGTTTTTTGTCATCTTGACTGTTGAAAAAGATAAGAAGTCGCTTTCTTTCAAATTCCTTTGGATTGATTAAATGTGATCAGGTAAAAGTGAATATTTTTTTCAATCTACCTCGGTTGGTTAAAGAGCGGAATAGACAACCACAAATCCCGCTATCACCAACAACGTAATTGAGAACAGAAACACAATGTCAATGACGTTAGTCCAATTTTGCACTTTTGGAGACTGGATTCGTCTGAGAGTGAAAAATATGAGGGAACAAACAATAAGGAAACCAAAAGATGCAAAAAGAAACATGTCATCAGCAATACTTCCGACCTTTGTATCGGCGATTTTGAGATTAACGATACCAACGAGAGCCATACTGAGGCCTGCCAACGTTCCACTCGTCGAAAGGAGTGCCAGCAAGAATTGTTGGAGATCTTTTGGATTGTTAACGTATTTTAGCATATGTCGGCTTATCCAGCCTGGATAGGTGAAGCGTAAACGGAGTTTTTAAAGCCAATGCCAACGTGGCAGGCGTTGAGAGGACGGACTGCGTGTGGTAGTATGTCCTGTCAGTTGATTATGTAAGGTTTTTCTTGTAATATCATACTGCTGCATAATACTCATCCTTAAATTTAAATTCAAATAGATTCTTCATTCATCCCCGCAGCACGCCATGTTCCCTTTAAAAAAGCGAAGTGCCAAGGGAATTGACTAAAACCTCTGATCCCTGGAGCGGCCCCAGGGGGTTTTTGTTGTATGAAAACTCATTGATTTGCGGCGTACCGCCCCAGAGGTTAAAGATTACCTGAGATTTTTTAATAACGATCAGGGCATTGAAATTCCACCCTGTCTTGTGTTTTTGTATCAGAAATTTTCCCATAAACAGTACGAACCATTTTTTTGCCAATGTTCATCGGTGATTTTTGTAGCAATGAGGTCGGTGACTGGCAGGGAAATGTCGTCAGTGAACCAGCAAACAAGCAGTTCTGACCATCCATCTGTATAGTTAGCTATCAACCAAGTAATAATACGAAATTTTGGTAAAGTGCGTTTGTTTTCGTCTATAATCAGCATCTTGTTTTTTATCTCTTGACTGCAATGGCAAGCCTCGGCAATGTCTTCGCGCAATGTACTTCGCACTCTCTTCGCAATGTAGTCGGAACACCCTGCAAGAATGCCGAAATGTTTTGTCGGTGTGATGATAAACTCTTCAATGCGTAAACTTTTTTCTGATGGGAGTGTAGATTTCATAATGGTCCTTAAATGTGTTTGAAAATATTTTATTACAGCTTTCTGATTAGTTATCGTGTGCCTGTTAACTCAACGACTAAGATCATATCTACAACCCTGAGACTTCCACCCAAATTTGTTTATCTTCAGTTCGCTGTGCGGTGTATTTAATCGGTGATTTATTTCCATTGGCAGAAACGAGATCTGCTACGCAGGAAGTTTTTTTAAGATCAGGGTTTTTATCGCTGGTTCGGATTGCATCAAAGGAAATATTCAAATCTTTGATTTGTTTTGCAATATTATCTTTGGCTGTAGCAGCCGTTTTGCTTATCTCTGCAAATTTTAAAAAATATTTAACAGGCATTGTTCCATAAACAAATCCCTCTCCTTGAAGGTCAATTTTCCCGTATTCAGCATAAATTTCAGAATTTTTTGACTCATCAACTATTTGGGAATAATTCTGTTGTAGTTGTTGTGGAAGCAATTGTTTGAATAATGCTTCACGCGTAATTTCGATAGCAAGCTTTTTAACAGTCTCGTCAGTGCAGGTTGGGGTTGAGTTGGATGAACATCCCGCAAAAAATAATAGAATGAAGGAAATGGCTACTATCTCTAAATTTTTCATTTTAATTCTCCCTTAAATTTTAGTTTTAAGCTCCATACTGCCGTCTTATCGCTTGTTCCATTTTGAATCGACCTGCCGGATTCAAAGAATGAACTTTCACTCCATCAGGAGGCCACACGTTATTTTCTTCCATCCAGCACACAACGTCATAGCCGGTCTTTTCTCTGTCGGGGTATCCTATCGTTTGGCTTATGGTCAAATCGTGGTCCAGGGATGCTTTACATACACAACCAGAAGCAAGAATGGCGATTGCATCATCAGCAGTCTTTACCCAAGTCCATCCGATATGCCCGAAATGAGAAGGATCACGAATATCATCAAGCCAAAGCTTAACAATTTGCTTCAAGCAACGAGGCATAACCGTGTATTGGTTTTCATTCATAGTCTCTCCTTGTCGCGCCCCTGAACACGGCGTTAGGCCATTCTCCAATTGTTAGTTGTTTTTGTTAACATTGGGATTGAATCACCAGAAACTTCACTTTGTTATGTGTTATCCCTCCTTTTTGTCTTCATGATTGGGCAGAGCGTCGAGTTTTTTTACCGTTTTATTGGAACTATATCTTCTTGCCGCCCGTCTCAACTCCTTTGCAATTTCCTGCCGTAACTCTTCTGGTTCAATGACAGTAATTGCATCTCCTTGCGCAAGAATCCACCAGCACAATTGCCACGTATCATCCAGTGAAGCGGTGACCTGGTATTCCTGGCCCGTTTTTTCTAAACGCTGATCACTGGAAAGTGGCGTTTCAGACAAAATTCCAGCCAGCCATTCGGATACCCTTGCCACAAGCTGAATGGTCTCACCGTTGCCAAATTGCAGGGCACCGCTGCGGATATACTCATCGAGAGAAAATCCCTCCGGTCTGTGAGCAGGTTCACTGAGTTTATTGGCCTCCCGGATACGATGGACGGCATAGATTCGTGCATCCGTATAATCAAAGGCGGTGGCAACGAGATAGGTGACCGGCCCGCGTTGCACCAGGCCGAGCGGGTGCAGACACATAGTTTGTGGCTCTTCGGCGTCTGGTCGTTGGTAGGCAACTTCAAGCTGAAGGTCGGCAAGCAGGGCATCCTGCACGGTTTCCAATACACCGTCAGCAATCTTGGGAGGCAAGAGCGGCAGGGTTGGGGATACATGACGGACCTTGTCTATCCAACGGGCATTAGGAGTTGTTTCGGCAAGGGCCTCAAGTTTTTTTTGTGCCTGTTGAAAATGCGGCCTGAGCGATTCAAGTACAGCCACGGGAAGTAGAGGACGCAACAGATCTTCAACCAAATGCAGGGATATCGCATCAGCCAAAGTGAGACCTGGAAATTCCGGTGCGGCTTCTGGCATCCATTGCCACTTGTAGGGGCTTTTTTCTTCTTCATAGAACAGAGGGAAATGTGAAGCCAATACATCCAAATCGCGTTCGACTGTACGTTTGCTACACTCATAGCCTTCGTCGTTCAACCAAATCATCATTTCTCTGGCACTAATTCCAGGGCTTTTTCTGGGTATTTTTTTCAAGATTGCCAAAAGCCTGGCGATGGCATCGTGATGTGAATTCGTGGGCATTTGCGCTCCGTTTTTTTAAAGGGTTGATCGGTTTTTATTATGTTCCAGACATGTGCTGAGAATTTATTGATTTTATTTGCGTAAGAGCCTTGTAAGAATCGGTTTCATCATTCCAGTGTGCTATTAATACATCTCTGTTGAGGGTAATAAATTGTTTTACTTTATCAAAAGTAACTGTATCCAGGTTGCCATGAATGAGTTTGGGCTCATCTTCTATTGTAACTGTTACATTAAAGTTACTACCCGACTTACTCGTTAACCAAATTCTTGGTGAGTGTGGTGATCTCTTGCCTCCATTCAGAAGACCAATGCTAATCCATACCACATGGGGTATCCCACTATTATCAGGATATATATTTGACATTGCCCATGTGTTTATATGTTTCATGCGATTATCCTTTAGTTAAATATATTCAGACTGTTGTGATTTTTTCACTGCGCCGCGTTGATCTCAGACATATTCCCGACTGTCTGGAACAAAGAGCTTTTTAGAAAAAACCAATTGCTCTTTGCTGGCCACCTTCTTTCATCTGGCATTCTTGCTCCAATGCTGAGACAAAGGCCGAAGGTGTCACCAAGGGTCGGAAGCGGTTCTGTCTACTGACGGCGGCGAAATCCCCCGGTGTCAGGAGTGCCAAATGCTCAAACCTCTTTCGTACATTTATTGGCGGTTCTGGTAGAGAAAGAGCCGTACAATGGCGCTGGAACAGTTGCCACGCCTGTTCAGGTTTAAGAAAATCAATCTTGACCTTGAGGTCGAAGCGCCGCAGTGCTGCCTGGTCCAGTCCGTCCATAAGATTGGTCGAAGCAATAAAGACCCCTGAAAAACTCTCGATCCGGGTCAGCATCTCATTGACAGAGGTCACTTCCCAAGAGTTCTGAGCATTCCTGCGTTCCTGCAGAAAACTGTCCATCTCGTCAATGAGAAGAAGTGCTCCATCCTGCTCTGCCTCTTGAAAGGCAGCGGCAATGTTTTTTTCGGTATCTCCCACCCATTTGGAGATGATATCAGATGCCCGTATGACGGAAAGCGGCATGTCAAGTCTCTCTGCCAACCAGCGTCCAAAGGCGGTTTTACCGGTTCCGGGAGGGCCATAGAGACAAAGGCGTCCTGATTTATTTTGGGAGAGACCCACAGCGATGCCGACCAGATCGGAGTCGGCATTGATGAAAGTGGGGTCATAGGTCTCAGGAAGTCGGTTTGGATCATTGCTTCTCTTTAACTTCTCAGTGCCCAGAGCAGTGAGTGTGTTGTTAATCAGATGCTCCACAGCTTCAGCCGTATTCTTTTCCCCGATATCTTTGCGTATGTGGTTGACTACAGTAATTGCCCTGGTGATGACTGCTGGGGCAAGGTTAGCTGTGTCAGCGATCCGTTGTATGGTCTTCATGGGCAGCATGTCTTTGCAGGCCTTTCGAATAATATTTTCACGAATCTGTCTGGATGGCACAGGCATTTCAATCACCATGTCAAAACGACGGATAAAGGCGCGGTCAAGACAGGATACCGAATTTGAAACCCAGAGGGAAGGTACGGGATTTCCTTCCAGTAACCTGTTAATCCATGCCTTGCGGGATTGGCTTCTGTTGGAAGATTCGTCGGAGTCGTATCCAGAAGAAAACACATCTTCAACTTCATCAAAAAGAAGCACGGCCTCCTGATTGGCAAAAAAACGCTGTGCCGCCCTGAATGCCATAAGGCGTTTTTTCCCATTTATGGGTTCACCATCTGTATCTTCGCTGGCCACTTCAAAGAGTTCCTTACCCATTTCGTTGGCCATCAGTCTGCAAAGCTCTGTTTTTCCCGTGCCTGGGGGGCCGTATAAAAAAATATTTACCCCTTGCTGGTGAGTGGTCAATGCGTGGCGCAGGTAGGGGGTCAGTATTTTGAGAGAGCTCTCGATGTGGGTGAAGTCGTTGAGGTTCAGGGTTGGAGGTTGACTGGGGTGGATGATATCGCGCAACAGGTCGAGAGGGTCGGTGTCGAGGAATAAGACTGATTCTGCGAAATTATTTGAAAGCAGACCCATCTTGGAGCGCAAATTTGATACCCCCTCACGCGCAATAGAGAGCAGGCCGGAACAGGCCAGGACTCCGTGGTGTGATAAAGACGCTCGGACTTCTTTTTTCGGGCAATCGAGCAGGACAGAGAGCACCTGGAAGAGTTGGTGGGAAGAGATAGTTCCTAAGGTGTCCGCGGCGTCATCCAGTATTTCTTCTGAATGAACGAGCGTGGCGAATTCAAGTATCCGGCAATCGGTCTCACTCAGGCCAGCAAGTTGAGCCAGTCGAGTGATATTTTTCCGCAGATACCCAGGTGTTACAGCGTCGGCCAGTTCCTCTTCGGCTTTTTGGTGAAGCACCCGTAATTCAGCCCGGATTACTCGTGCATTGAAATCCTCCGTGTCAGAATCGAGCCATTTGTCGAGGCCAATGGCACCGGCAAGGGAGTCATCACTGAACCATGCTTTTTCGATGAATGACCGATGACCGCCTAATGGTACCAGAAGGCGTAGAATCCATAACCGGATCAGTGGGGAAATATCGGAATTCTGAGAACTGCTTTGATACAGACTGCGTCGTTTGCGCTTTCTTCCAAGTGGTGACATAGTGACCTCCATGTTGAATATGAAGATACTATACCCTATTGGTGCGACATTATATGACGCGATTTTGAAAAAATATAGGAGAGGGGATTTTTATTGAGAAGATATAAAGTTTGATCCAGAAACTTTGGGTTTTAGAGCAAGAAACCTGATTTACCAATCGAAGGACTTTCAAATGTCGGATTTTTGTAACTGCACGTTGCTGGTAGTACTTTGCATAACCAACATATTGTTACCGGTACGGCATACAGTTGACTGTTATAGGGTACTGTATGCCGTCTCATGCTCAACAACTTAAGGTAAAGTGATTCGCCAAAAGCCTTTGTCGCCATCTTCTACCCAGAAGCCTTCTAAAAATTTGCTTGTTGGAATTTGATGTAAAGTTGCTCTTCCTCGTCTTTCTGGACATTCCAAAACAAAATGACCATTCCCTTCATCTTTTCCTTTGTAAATAACTACACCATCAGAATCTGAATAAGATATTACAATTTCATTTCCATTTATTCTAATTTCGCAGTCCTCTCCTTCAAAAGCAGGATGATCACTGTAAAATACTGTGTCCATTATTGCTGCCGTGTTTAGCATCATTAAAATCTCCTTTTCATGGTTTTAGCTTTGTGCTTGGCGAATACAATTCATGCGCGAGCATATCAACTATTACTACTAACCTGCCGTACCACAAGATACTTGCCGCGTGGCATCACTAACGTGCTCGGGCCAGGTCAGCAGTAGCAATGTTATTTTTTCTTCAATTTAATTAAGATGCATGCAGCACTCCACGCATTATTTTTAAATTCTTCGTATATCTCCGATGTGTTTATTGTGACATCATACTCATTTCCAAGAAGTCGTTTACTGTTTTGAAATATGTTTTTGATTCTGTCGTTTACCTTCTCCCTGGCAGTTTTACGTGGTCCACTCGTTGCAGATTCATAAAAAGCAAAGGCCCCAAATTGCAATGATGATTCCTGGCTATTTCTTTGTAAAAACCTTCCTATTCTTTTTGGCTCTGTTCCCGTTAAGTGTTGAAAAATAAGCAATGGTTCTTATCTTTTTGATATATCACAAGAAGGAGGGAACCATGGAGAACGAGTCCTTTTCTAAATTGTTAGTTCAAATCACCGAGATGGATCATCGGC
>CAISPV010000088.1 GCA_903887485.1 uncultured Desulfobulbaceae bacterium
CCGATGATCCATCTCGGTGATTTGAACTAACAATTTAGAAAAGGACTCGTTCTCCATGGTTCCCTCCTTCTTGTGATATATCAAAAAGATAAGAACCATTGCTTATTTTTCAACACTTAACGGGAACAGAGCCAAAAATAAAGTACTGAAAACTCTTAATACCGCCGGGACATTATCTTCATCCAGTCCATATTATTATAAGAGTTTTAACAGTGATAATAACGCCTTCATTTCCGATCCCTTCACCGTTGATCTCGACCTTGATTACAAAGCAGATGCCGTCTATTTTGGAACCGAGAGCTACGGACCAGCAGTTTCTCCAACATGGGGAGGAAAGCTCAGAAGAATCGTCATGAAAAATGAAACCAGCTCCCCACCCGCCATCCCGACCAACCCGACTACATGGGCTGGAGACAGCGTCCTGATAGATTTAGAAAAAAGTGCTACTGACCCGATTATTGGCAGCTATCAACCGATTACCGCTGCTCCTACGGTCGGCATTGACCCTGACGGCAACGAATGGGTCTTCTTTGGTACCGGCCGCTATTTTATCCGGGATGACAAGGACATTACCGATCAGCAGACATTTTACGGAATCAAAGAACCTAGGAATGCTTCTCTCAAAAATACTTATGCCGAGGTTCTTCGCACCAAGATGTATGATTCGACTTCAGTTGAAGTCAATGCCACCACCAGTTTGGTCACTGGTGGGACATGGACAGACAGTCCTTGGGGAGACTTCGTAAATGACACCAAGGCCAAGGCTGGATGGTATTATAATTTCACTAGCCCGGAAAGGAATTTAGGACAGGCAGCTTTATTTGGCGACCTCTTGTTCTTCACCTCCTACATCCCCTCAAATGACATCTGCACCTATGAGGGTTCCAGTTATCTCTATGCCCTCTACTATTTAACAGGAACAGCTCCATCTCATGCTGTTATTCATGGCTCTACCACACCCACACCAACCGACAATCTCCTCAAGAGGAAGTTCATTGGTAAGGGCCTTGCATCTAAACCAAGTATTCACATCGGGAAAGATGGTGTAGAACTTATAGATCAACTTGGTGATTCATCTCTTTTTATAGAAAAAGTAAACACACCCGGTTCGACAACATCAGGAAGGACATCTTGGGGGTACAGATAAAAAGTTTTTTCCTGTTCAAAAACAGGAATTAAGTTATTAAGAAAAATCATGCAAAAGACAGGTCGTTTGGGCAATCCAAACGACCTGTCTTTTTACACCTGCGAAGTATCCTACAAAAAGAAAAATACTTCTGTCCCCTTTTCATGAAACGACTGGACGAAATGAACTCGTGATTTCGGAATCCGTCCTTCGTGAGCGCGGCGCTGGTGATCCAGATGCGCCCAATAGACGACAGGATATTGTCGCTGCTCTGCCCTTGTTATTCCGTTTCTAAATCAATAGAGCCTTTTTCAGAAATATCACATTGTGATGCCTCGTCACGAAATGACGTATTTTGCAGACGGGAAATTGTTATAAGGGATTTTTGATTGCAAAACAGAAGAACTCGGCAAACCTGAGTATAGTATGAGTAGAAGCATGGGCCTCAACCCAAATCCGCTTTGCTCACCATGGCACACAGCTCATCGGCCATTGCCTGAATCACTGATTCATCCTGCCCTTCAACCATCACCCTGATCAATGATTCAGTACCGGATGGACGCACCAGAATACGCCCGGTATCGCCCAGCTTCTGCTCCAGGCCCCGCACGGTGGCTGCAAAATCGGGGATATGATTCACATCTATCTGCGAAGAAGTGCGGACATTTTTCAGCACCTGCGGAAAGTTCTCCATGACCGTGGCCAGTTCAGAAAGGGGCTTGCGTTGTTTTTTCATGATGGCAAGCAGTTGCAGGGCCGCAGGACAAATTCATGAGTGGGTCGTAGAAGAGATATTGAATTGACCGATAAGATCGGCAATTACCAGCAAACAGCTTTTTTGAATATCAAAATGTCGAGCCTGCCCCTAACCCGAAGTGATTTTTTACTTCTTTTTCGATTTTTTCACCTACCTTACTTTTGGCTATTTTCATATTGTACCGCATCTGTAAATTAAGCCAGAATTCAGGTTCAATTCCGAAATACTTGCCAAGGCGTAACGCTGTATCAGCAGTAATTTCTCTTTTGCCATGTATAATTTGACTGACCCGATTCGCTGGTACGCTAATGTCTTTAGCTAATTGATTCTGAGCAATTTCCATCGGCTTAAGGAATTCTTCTAATAAAACATCGCCTGGCGTGATTGGAGTTAATTTTTTTGCCATGACCTTACCCCTTGTGGTAATCAATAATCTCTACATCAAAAACATTTCCTTCCTTCCATATGAAACAAATACGCCACTGGTCGTTAATCCTGATACTATATTGACCTGTTCTCTCGCCTTTTAATTGTTCGAGTCTATTCCCTGGTGGCACTCGCAAACTTTTCAACGAAACAGTGGCATCAAGAACCTCAAGTTTAATTCTTGCTGCCCTGGCAATGCTCCTGAATTTTTTCACATCGAAGTCATTGAAGATCTTTTCAGTATCGTTGCACTTGAAAGTTTTGATCATATTTACAATATATGACGCATAACGTCATTCATCAACAAGAAAGTGAAGATACGAAAAGACAGGGCCAAGAAATGCCGAAATATGAATGTGAGCATATAAGCTCAGCCCAGATCCGCCTTGCTCACCATGGCGCACAGCTCATCGGCCATGGCCTCAATCATTGACTCATCCTGCCCTTCGACCATCACCCTGATCAATGATTCAGTACCGGATGGACGCACAAGAATACGTCCGGTATCGCCCAGCTTCTGCTCCATACCCCGTACGGTTGCTGCAAAATCGGGGATATGATTCACATCTATCTGCGAAGAAGTGCGGACATTTTTCAGCACCTGCGGAAAGTTCTCCATGACCGAGGCCAGTTCAGAGAGGGGCTTGCGTTGTTTTTTCATAATGGCAAGGAGTTGCAGGGCCGCAAGCGTGCCGTCGCCGGTCGTGATATGATCAAGAAACACCAGATGCCCGGACTGCTCGCCGCCAAAGGAATAGCCATTTTTCCGCATCTCCTCGACCACGTACCGATCACCGACCTTGGTGCGCACCATCCGTCCGCCCATCTGCTGCATAGCCACTTCCAGGCCCATATTGGACATCACGGTCGCCACCAGGGTCTTCTTCTTCAGCTTCCGCTGCTTCAGCAGCTCGGCGGCGCAAATAGCCATGACATGATCACCGTCAATGATCCGCCCCTTTTCATCAGCAACAATGAGCCGATCGCCGTCGCCATCGAGCGCCAGACCGATATCGGCGCCAGTCTGCCGCACCACCTCCGCCATGTGCTCCGGATGCAGCGCCCCGCAGTCCTTATTGATATTTGTTCCATCCGGGTTCACCCCAAAGGTGGTGACTTTTGCCCCCAGCTCCTCAAAGACATGGGGCGCCACGCCGTAGGTCGCGCCGTGGGCGCAATCAAGGACAATATGAAAATCATCCAGAGTAAATTTCTGGGGAAAGGTATTTTTCAGAAAAACGATATACCGGCCCTTGGCATCATCAATTCGGCGAGCCCGTCCGACCTCATCGGCCACGGGTCTTAAGGCCGCCATCTTCTGGGAGAAGATCAGCTCTTCGATATCCGCCTCATACTCATCCGACAACTTGAACCCATCACGGGAAAAGATCTTGATCCCATTATCCTGAAAGGGGTTATGGGAGGCCGAGATCACCACGCCGGCATCGGCCCGCATGGAGGTAGTAATAAAGGCAATGCCGGGTGTAGGTAAAGGACCAACGAGCAGCACGTCCACGCCCATGGAACAGATCCCCGCGGCCAGGGCATTTTCGATCATATATCCTGAGATCCGGGTATCCTTGCCGATTACGATCCGGTGCCCATGGGCGTGGTCTTTGACCAGGAAGGCAATGGCCCGGCCAACCTGCATGGCAATCTCGGTGGTCATGGGATAGATATTTGCCACCCCGCGTATTCCGTCTGTTCCAAATAATTTTTTCATGCTCATTCTGTCTTTTAATTTTATAAATGTTCAAACGCCGTTCCGTTCTTTCAGGGGAAAGCAGATACGGTTCTGAATGCCCAAAACATTACTTGAATTTCGTCGCAAATCATGTCGCAATCTCGCAAAATTTGAGCAAGAAAGAAAGAAGGCCTCTCCCAATATTCTCGCCTCGCTGATTATTCTTTTCTGGTCTTCTCGTCCAGCTTTGGCAAAGGCGGCGACTTCGGTTTTTCTTCACTATACGTCACCACCAAGGGTTCAACCTTGACAATCTGGATAAGATTCAAGGGATTTTCCTTGGGGGCAACCTTGACCGTCATCTGACCTGCTTCGCCATTATCGATGGCAGTCACCTTGAACAGGGATTGCAGATCTTTATTTTCCCGGACCAGGCTTCTGGGCAAGAGCGCGGTAACCGTCACCGTGGAAGGGGTAATCTGCCGCGCCCCCACTTGGCCACTCAACTCAATCGGCAGCCCGGAGATATGCTTCTCCACGGTTTCCTCAACAATGACCAGATCGGCGGTTACCGATGTTTCGCCGATCAAATCCAAAAGGGCCGGATTCAGATCCAGGGGTATCTGTAACTGCGTCGATTGATTCATGCCACTGAGATCAATCGTCTGCGTCTGCAAGGCACCCAGTTGTGCCAATACCGCCTGTGGCCCGGTGATGGAGATAGTCTCCGGCTTCATCTTGACCGCCTGCAAAACATGGTGAGGCGCCAGATTTCCTTTGGTTATCGGCTTTACCGCAAGCTGTTTCTGGACAAGCTTATCCATGGAGAAAATGATCGAATCAGGCTGGGTACGCAGGACTTTTACCCCACGCGGCACAGAGATCAGGTGAGTCTCGTTCTTGATCACCATTGTCCCGGGAACGGCCTGGGCAAGATCCACCTGTCTCGTGATATCGCCCTTTTCTATCTTCAATACCTGACTGCGCGGCCCGCTGATTGTGACTTCAATCTCCCGTTTGAACTGATTGGAGATAACCAGATCTCGCGGCAGATTGATGACTTCAAGAGGTACCAGCACGTTTTTATCGACGGTGTCATCGCCACCGACGAAATACCAGAGGCCCACGGCCAGGATCAAAGAGATAAAACGAAGGGTCCAGTCTTTTGGCCACATCTCCTGAAAACGCCTGAGATCATGAACATGCAATGACTTGTTTAACTGACTGAGTAGCTTCATGATCGACTCACCCAACTCTTCCAAACCTGCGTCTGCGATTCTTTCACCACAAAAATGGCATGGAGTCCTTTGGTCAGGGTCATTTCATCCATCATGAGCGTCAGCGCGCCATGCTGCACCAGTGAGACATCCTGGGTCTCTTCCGAGACCACAATAACTACAGCATCGGTCTCCTCCGACAGACCGATTGCCGCCCGGTGTCTAGTGCCGAATCGTTTATTGATGTAAGGATTTTTGGTCAGGGGCAGAATACAGCCTGCCGTCTGAATCCGCCCTTTACGGATAATCACTCCGCCATCATGCAGGGGGGAGACAGGCATAAAGATAGAGATCAACAGCTCTCTGCTCAAGCTGGCATCAAGATCAGACCCGGATTCCACATAGTCACGCAAGCCGATCTCCCGCTCCAGGACAATCAAGGCACCAATGCGCCGTTTGGCGAGATAAAAAACCGCCCGGACAATTTCATCCAGCTCCTTTTCGGCCATATCCGTATTTTTCTGGAAAGGAGATTTCCCCACCTGGGTCAGGGCCATGCGGATATCATGCTGAAAGACGATCACCACAATCAACAGCAGGGAACTGAGGAAGGTCTTCAACAACCACTGCAGGGCTGCCATATGAAGGGCTATCGACATGAAATAGACGGCGCTCAGCACCACCAGCCCCAGTATCATCTGCACCGAGCGTGTACCCTTGATAATCAGGATAAGCTGATGAATGATAAAGGCCACCACCAGGATATCAAGCATGTCCTGCCAGCGAAGTAATTTGAGTATTTCAAGCATAAGATCAGGAAACAGAAGATAGGAAACAGGGAGCAGGAGGCAGGCAAAAAATCAGTTATGATTCATCGACAAATCATAGAGCTGATAATCCCTGACCTTCCAGGCATCATATTCTTTTTTCGAGTGTACAGCATAGACTCCGCTTCTTTCAAGACATACTTTACATAAAAGTTGAAAGTTGAAAGTCAAAGATGTTAGGTTGCGGTATATTATTTTTTCATGAATACCTTTTGTACTCTAAAATTTGTACTCAAAAATCTGAACCCTGACCAATCATGTCTGATCGTTTTGGCGCCATCTCCATCAATCCCGACCCCGCTCCTCCTTCTCAGCGGCCCAAAAAACCAAAAGCAAAGCCAGCACCACCATCGCGGCCAAGACCAAAAAAACCAGCTTCGGTCCCAAAAAAATCACAGCGCTGGTTCATCCTGGCTGCGCTTCCGGTTTGTCTGCTTGCGGCCTATAGCGCCGGCGGTTTTTTCTTGGCCCCCTCGCTGCTGACCAGATACATCTCCAACTCTCTCCAACAAACTGCCAACATAGGCCTGACTGCGGGCGAGGCACGCTTCAATCCCTTTACCATGCGGTTGCAACTGGGCGATATTTCGACAGTAGCGACCACTGGCAGCAAGCAGCCCCCGACGCCGGAAACCACGCTCGTGCACATTGATCATCTCCTCATCAACCTGCACCTGATTGCCCTGCTGCGCAACAGTCTTGCCTGCAATAGTCTGGAGATTAAAGGACTGACCGCCTCACTCATCCGCTACCCGGACAAATCGTACAACCTGCCGTCCCTTGCCTTGGAAAACAATGCCAAGGCCGATACAGACTCCCTGTCCCGGCTGCCCCTGCTTTTTTCCCTGAACAATATCACGATCAGCGACAGCAAAATTTCCTTTGATGACCGCCTGGCCGGTAAAAAACACAGCGTGGAGCAGATCAAACTGGATCTGCCCTCACTTTCCAACTTCTCCTTTGGGGCCAAGGAATACATCCGCCCCCACTTTTCCGCCATCATCAACGGCAGCCCGGTGGAACTGACCGGCGAGGCGGCGCTGCCAGGTGAAAAGGGCCAGAATGGACTGAAGACCAATCTCGCCTGCACGCTCCAGAATCTCGACCTGCCGCTCTATTTTGCCTACCTGCCGAAATCTGTGCCCCTGGTGCTTAACAAGGGCAAAGGCGAGGGCAAGATCCAGATTGTATTTACCCCCAAAGAGAAAAAGGGAGGCCGCCTGACCGTTGGCTTCCAACTGACGACAACCGGGATCGAGCTGGCCAACACCGAGCACTCACTGGCCATGACCGCGCCCTCACTGCAGATCGAGGGAAGCCTGCAACCACTTGATGGCGCCCTGCACATCCACAAACTGCACGCCGCGCAGCCACAATTCTCAGCAGATCAGGGTCACTTTTCCCAGGATATGGCCCAGCTCTTTGCCACTCCTGCCGCCGGCAAGGACGCACCGGAACAACCGCAACATCATCTGGACATTGACGCGCTCACCGTCGAAAATGGCGCCCTGCAACTGACCGACAAAGAGCATCAGGACGCTTCTTCACCACCCTGGACAGCCATTCAAGTCCAAGTGAAAAATTTCAGCACCAGCCCGGAGCAGGGTAGGGACAAGGGTACATTTACCCTCAGCAGCAAACAGGAAAAGACCAGTGCGACCCTGAGCTGGCAAGGATCCTTTAACAGCCGGGGCATACCAGGCGGCACCCTGCAACTGGGCAACATCCAGACCGGCACCCTTCTCTCCTTCGTTGATCCGGTTCAGGCGAAAAACGCGTCGGGGTCTGCCAGTCTGCACGGCCACTTCAGCTTTGACCCGACAACGCAGAGATCCGGCATGGTCACCTTGCTCGACGCCACAACCGAGATGCATGACTTGACCCTGCTCGACCAGAAACAGCCATGGCTTGCGGCCAAATCGATCCAGATCACCGGTACAAAGTTCAAGGAAGGCGACCTTGATCTGGGGACCATTGCCCTCACCGAGAGCGCCCTCACCCTCCATCAGGGCAAGCTTCCAGCTTTTCTGCAAAGTTTCGGCGCCGACAAAAAGCCTATTCTGATCCAAGGAATTGATTTTTCAGGAAAGGCTACTCTTCACCCTCAAAAAGAGAAAATGCCTGCCCTGGAGTTGTCCGAACTGCACATGAAGGCCGGCAACCTGACGGCTAAAAATGCCAGTCAGAACAACTTCGAATTTGCGGCCAGGATCAGCCAGGCAGGCTTGTTGAAGGCGCAAGGTCTGGTCGCGCTCTTTCCTGTACGCGCCTCGCTCTCCCTGGTTCTGGCCGCTATCAATTCAGAACAGGTTGCCCCCTGGCTTCCCGATGCGCCCCTGTTTCAACAAGGCAAGACAAGCGTGCATGGCCAGGGGACCTACCGTTATCCTGAATCCAGCTTTACCGGCACCTTGCAGCTGAGCGAGGCATTGATTCGGGATGACGGAAAAAGTCCGGGTTTCACCGCAACCAAGGTTGAACTGAATGATGTCACCATCAAGGCCAATCCGCTTCGCATCGGCATGAAGGAACTGATCCTTGACGCCCCAAAACTCACCTGGAAGCAGGAGGCAGACAGCCCCGGGCCGGTGGCCCAGATTGCCGCCTTTCTCCGCAATCTGCTCTCCCCGCCACCAAACAAGAAAAATCAGCAACAAGATGACGGGAACTCCGCCCTGTCTGGTATCCAGAAGATCAGCTTTGACAAGGGCACCATCAACCATGAAGACCTGCGACTCGACCCACCCTGGTCCCATTCAATCAGTCAGGTCAAAGGTCAGATCACCAATCTGCAGGAGAAGGCTGACGCGGGCGCAGGCTTTGAGCTCTCTGGATTTGTTGACACGGCACCCTTTTCCCTATCCGGCTCTGGAGACTTCTTGACCAGCAAGGGCAACTGTACCACAAAGATCAACCTCAAAGGGATGCCGCTGCTACCATTCGAGGCGCAGATCACCCCGCTTCTTGATATCAACCCCAAGTCCGGGAGCTTTGATCTCTCTTACAGCAGCACCATGAAAAATGGTGAAGAAGAGGGAGAGGCGGCCTTTCTCTTCTCCGGGATCAGCCCAGATTCCGCGGAATCGGACACCGCCCTGCCCCTGGCCTTGCTCGCCGACAGTCAGGATCAGCTCAAACTCCTGGTACCGCTGGCCAAGAACAGCACCCAACCCCTGCTCAAGCAGACTGTCGCCACCTTCCAGACCCTGATGGTCAAGGCCGACGTTGCCCCCTTGTTGCTGGCAGGAACCGAGTTTGCCGATCTGCAAGACAAACAGTCCATCCCGTTCCCCGTCGGCCAAAGCTCATTTGACGGCAACGGCAGCGGGAGTGACAAGGAAACCTTACGCCGTTTTGCGACCCTGCTGGCCGCTCACCCTCATCTTGGCCTGACCCTCACCGGCATGGCCGACCCAGTCCATGACCGGGCCGCGATTTTGAAGACACTGGAAGAAAAAGAAAAAAAACGGGTGGCCCTGAAAAACGAGCAACGCTTACAGGAATGGCAAAAAAGACAAAAAGAGAAAGAAAAACGGCAAGCACCTCCCCAAACGCCGCCTCCAGGCAAGATCATCGAACAGGATATCCCCGTTCAGGAGGCCAAGCCCGCCCTGCTTAAGCCTGAGCCGGTCACCGTTTCAGACACCACACTCCATGACCTGGCCCAGGAGCGGGCCTTGCAGGTGTATGACTTCTGCACCACTGATCTCGGCATCGCCTCGGGACGGATCCGCCTCCAGGAAAAAGGCAAATTGAGCACCTCGGAGACAGCAGGGAACCAGGTGACCATCGGGATCCAGCATATCGAGCAAACAGGACAATGACCACACTCCCCTTTCAAATATCATACACGACCTTACTGGAATGGCTGGGACTGCTTTCAGCGGCAACCTTTCTCATCAGTCTGCTGCTCATCCCCTTTCTTATCTCCAGGGCCTCTGCCGATTATTTTCTTATTCATGCGACGATTGTGGAGCAGCGACATAAACGTCATCCCGCTGTTGCCCTGTTGATCAAGGTCATCAGAAACAGCCTCGGGTACTTTCTCTGTCTCGCCGGCTTCATCATGCTTTTCCTCCCCGGCCAGGGCATCCTTACCATCCTGATCGGGGTTTCTCTCCTTGATATTCCCTTCAGACATAAGGCACTGAATGCCCTGATCCACCGGCCGGCCCTTCAGCACGCCCTGAACTGGATTCGCCGGAAAACAGACCGTCCGCCCTTTAATTTTCCCGACAAATAAAAAGGTGCGAGAAGCTACCATGTTATTTGCTCTCACCCCGTTTCAACAGGCGCTGATCACCTGGTTTCACAGGGAGCAGCGCCCCCTGCCCTGGAGAGAAGGCTATATCCCTTACCAGATCTGGATCTCCGAGATCATGCTCCAACAGACCCAGATGGAGAGAGTCACCCTGTTCTTTGACCGCTGGCTGCAACAGTTCCCGGACATCCACTCCCTGGCCCTGGCCCCGGAAGACAAGGTGCTCAAGTGTTGGGAAGGACTTGGCTATTACAGCCGGGCTCGAAATATCGGCAAATGCGCCCAGATCATTGTCCGTGATCATGACGGGGTCATCCCCAGCGACCAGAAAACCCTGCTGGCCCTGCCTGGCATCGGTCCCTATACTGCCGGCGCCATCGCCTCCATCGCCTACAATCTCCCGGTTCCCCTGGTCGATGCCAATATCGGCCGCCTCTTTGCCCGGCTCTTTGATATCGATATCCCCCTGACGCAGGCCCAGAAATTCCTCTGGCAGAAGGCGGAAGAGCTGGTGCCCCAAGGCCATGCCCGCGCCTTTAACCAAGGATTGATGGAACTGGGAGCACTGATCTGCACCCCGAAAGATCCCGCCTGTAAACAATGTCCCGTAAACCCCTTCTGCATCGCCCACCGGGACAAACTGATCGCCGAACGTCCCATCCCGCAAAAAGGCAAAAAACAGATCACCATTGAGATGGCAACCGGCATTTTGACCCATCCGCAAGGAGATGGCCGGTTATTTATCCAGCAACGGCTGGCCGATGATGTCTGGGGCAGCCTCTGGGAATTCCCCGGCGGCCGGCTCAAAGAAGGGGAGCGACCTGAACAGGCCGTTGTCCGCGAGTTTTTTGAAGAAACCGGCTTCACCGTACAAGTCGATCAAAAAATAACAACCACCATCCACCATTACACCCGCTACAAGGTGATCCTCCACTGCTTCCTCTGTTCCTTTGATCTCCTTGAATCAGAGGCGCGCCCAGACCCCATTCTCTATGCCGCCCAGGACTATCGCTGGGCGCTCTTGCCCGAACTGGCCAATTTTGCCTTCTCGGCAGGCCACAGAAAGCTCATCGAGTTCATAAACATTCAACCTCTATTCTTTGACTCAATAACATTACGGGAAAGCCACACCAACAGGAGCACAGGAAGGCCCATCATGGCCGTCGTGAAGAAAAAAGATTTATAGCCCCAAGAGGCGACCATTGTCCCGGAATAGCCGCCAATGAGTTTGGGAAACAGGGTCATGAGCGAGCTGAACAGGGCATACTGGACCGCGGTAAAAGAGATATTGGTCAGGCTGGAGAGAAAGGCAATAAAGGCGGTGCTGGCAAGTCCGGAGCAAAAATTGTCAGCGCCAATGACAAACGTCAGCACCGTCAGATCAGGGCCACTTTGAGCCAGAAGCATAAAGAGCAGATTGGCACCAACGGCCAGCAGGGCGCCGGAAAAGAGAATAGCATACACCCCGAAACGCGCGGTCAACATCCCACCAAAAAAGCCGCCAATCAGAGTCATGCCCAGGCCAAAGGTCTTGGTCACCGTGGCAATCACATTCTTGCTGAACCCCATATCCAGATAAAAGACGTTGGATACCACACCCAGGACGATATCAGAGACCCGGTAGAAACCGATGAGGAGAAGGAGCAAAATCGCTGTCTTTAAACCATATCTGCTGAAAAAATCCTGCAACGGGTCAACATAGGTCGCACGCACCACCTCCTGATCGACAATCCCAAGCAGGACAGCGCCCCTGGCAACAACGGCCGCCACTCCCAGGGCGAGCAACAGACGGCAAAACTCCACCACAAACCCAACCAGCACCACATGGGTGCCTGCTCCCTGCACCAACCCCTCCTTTACTGAGGCAACAAGCGGGGCGCTGAAAAAAAAGCTGCCGCCAAAAGAGGCCGCCACCAGCACAAACAGGAGCAGGAATCGCAGATAGTGTTGCACAGAGTAGTGGTGCCTGCTGACGTCGTCATTTATCTCCGGTTCGGTGATACATAGGGTGGTGATCACCCCAACAGACATGACCGCAGCCATGATCATATAGGTACTTTGCCAGGCCTCAAAACGATACAACTCCCTGGTTGTCCCAAACAGGGTGGCCAGATACAGCGATCCCGCGCCGGCAACCAGCATTCCGATCCGGTAGCCGGCAACATAGCTGGACGCGAGCAACGCCTGCATGGACACGCCGATACATTCAATGCGATAGGCGTCAATAACGATATCCTGCGTGGCAGAAGAAAATCCCAGCAGAACCGCGGCCAGGGCCATCGTAATCATCTTCCTCTCGCCCAGAACCGGATTGGTACAGGCCATCCACACAATGGCCGTCATAACGGACAACTGGGCCACCAATAGCCAGGAACGCCGCCTGCCCATCTTACTGGTAAGCAGGGGCAGAGGCATCTTGTCGATGAGCGGGGCCCAAATAAATTTAAAAGAATAACCAAGGGCAGCCCAACTGAAAAAAGTGACGGCGGCGCGATCAATTCCCGCCTCACGCAGCCAGACAGAGAGGGTGGAAAAAATCAGCAGGATAGGAATGCCCGCAGAAAAGCCAAGGAGAAACAAGCTCAGGATCTGGGGTTGCAGCCAGGCCTGAAATATCCGGGTGCGTGAGGGAGAAATCTCATTTTTCTTGCTCATTCTTGTCTTTTCCATTCAATATGGTTATGCTACATATGATAATAACTAAAGGTTCCTTCTAAGCCGTTAAAATAACCATATTATTAAATGGCAAGAACGGTTCCTTATATATTATTTAATAGACAGATACGTTTCTTTTTCTACTGAAATCATCGCCACAGATCAAGACATAAACACCTTTCGAGCCCATGCCCATACAAACTTACAATACCTTAACCCGCAAAAAGGAGCCTCTCAAACCACTTGAGAACGGCCATATCAAGCTGTATGTCTGCGGGATCACGTCTTATGATTTCTGTCACATCGGCCATGCCCGATCAGCCCTGGCCTTTGACATGATCGTTCGCTATCTGCGCTATCGCGGATACACCGTCACCTATATCCGTAACTTTACTGATATTGACGACAAGATCATCAACCGGGCCGCCGAGCAGGGCGTCAGCTCCAGTGCTCTGGCCAATCGCTTTATCGATGAATTTTATGTCGATATGGACAAGCTGGGTGTCGATCGCCCGACCCTTGAACCCCGCGCCACCGAACACATCCAGGAGATGATCGACCTGATTGGTGAACTGATTGGCAAAGGGCTGGCCTATCAGGCAGGTACTGATGTCTATTATTCGGTAAATGGATTTCCCGAGTACGGCAAGCTCTCAGGCCGCAATCTGGCTGATATGCAGGCCGGCGCCCGTATCGCCATCAACGAGAACAAAAACAATCCCATGGACTTTGTCCTGTGGAAAGGGTCCAAGCCCGGCGAACCAACCTGGGACAGCCCTTGGGGGCCAGGCCGTCCGGGCTGGCACATCGAATGCTCGGCCATGAGCCGGAAGTATCTGGGCGACAGCTTTGATATCCATGGCGGCGGCCAGGATCTCATCTTCCCTCATCACGAAAATGAGGTAGCCCAGAGCGAAGGGGCCAGCGGCAAGACGGCGGTCAACACCTGGATCCATCACGGCTTTGTCACCATCCGCGATGAAAAGATGTCAAAATCGCTGGGCAACTTCCTCACAATCAGGGATATACTAGAACAATACCACCCAGAAGTCTTACGCTTCTTCATCTTCTCCACCCACTACCGCAATCCCCTCGATTTTTCGGAGACGGCCATGCAGGACGCCATGGCTGGTCTGGACCGGCTCTATGAATGCATGGCAGCTATCGATGCCCTGAGCGATACAGGGATTGCCGGGAACGAGGAAGCGTTTGCCTCCGCACCAGATGCCGACAAGTTGCGCACCCTTGAAGAACGCTTCCAGAAGGCCATGGACGATGACTTTAATACGGCCCAGGGCCTGGGTATCCTCTTTGACGCCGCCCGGATCATCAACAAGATCTGCCAGCAACTCCCGGTACAACCAAGCCAGGCAGATAGCAAGCTGCTGAAAGATTCAGGGGTTCTGATCAAGAAGTTAGCCGGGATCATGGGGTTGCTCCAGGAAGAGGCCAGCGAGTATCTGAAACAGCAGAAAACAACACTACTAAAGGGACTTGCCATCAGCGAACAGGAAATCCTGGGGCTGATCCAGGAACGCAAGGATGCACGGACGGCAAAAGATTGGGCGCGCGGTGACAGTATCCGCGATCAGTTACTGGCCAAGGGAATTGATCTGAAAGATGGCGCAAGCGGTACAACCTGGGAAATAAAACGGGGGTGACAGTATGGCACATACCACAAGCCGAACACCAGCAGTAGCAGACCGTTTCTATCCTGGAGATCCGGGAATTCTAACCCGGGACATCCAGAGAATGACCCCGGCTCCAACAGCCCCGCAAAAGGCCTATGCCGTTGTTTCACCGCACGCGGGCTATATGTACTCAGGAGCGGTAGCGGCCGAGACCATAGCAAGTGTTCACATCCCGGAGACAGTCATTATCCTGGGCCCCAATCATCACGGCCAGGGGGCGCCGATTGCGCTCTCCACCATCCCCTGGCAGATGCCCATGGGCCGGGTTCCTATTAACACCGCCATCGCCGAGGCCCTTCTCGATACCAGTTCCGTCATTACCGTCGATGAAACGGCTCATCGTTTTGAACACTCCCTGGAGGTCCAGGTACCTTTCCTGCAGGCCAGACAAAAAAACCTCTCCATCGTCCCCCTTGTTATTTCCCATATCTCCTACCCCCTGTGTCAGGAAGTGGGAACAGCTCTGGCCAGGGTTATCGAAGGCGCGGGCCAAGAGATCCTGATTGTCGCCTCAAGCGATATGACCCATTACGAATCGCGGGCTGCAGCTGACAAAAAGGACCATTATGTCTTGAAAAAACTGGCCGACATGAATCCTGCCACTCTCTATCGCGCAGTCCTTGACTACAATATATCCATGTGCGGTATCATGCCGGTAACTGTCGCCCTCATCGCGGCCATAGCCTTGGGCGCAACCAAGATAAAACTTGTGCGCTATACTGATTCTGGAGCGGTAAGCGGCGACACCAACCAGGTGGTGGGTTATGCGGGAGTCATCATTGCCTGATTTTTCTCCACCCATTCCTCTTTTTCCTTGACAGGATGGCGTAGATTTTCTAAATAAACAGCTTCATTGCGTTATCTGCTGGGGGATGGTCTAATGGTAAGGCGGCGGACTCTGACTCCGCTTATCGAGGTTCGAGCCCTCGTCCCCCAGCCAAGTAAATTCAAGCACTTATCGTTAATTCGGTAAGTGCTTTTTTTGTTTTATTGCAGTTTGTACAACCCCTGTACAACTTTTTTTATTTTTGTTTTTTCACTGAGCCGTGGGAGTTAACAGCCCAACTCGGACAGTGCCTGATCTTAGATATTGTTGCCAGTGCCACTTTCCCCTTCAAGGCCGGTGAGTGTCTCCGTCTCTTTCCTTTTGTTGTATTCTTCTCCTTCCTCAGACTCACCCCATTACTACCAGGCGTTCTCATTTTGTGAGAATCTGGAATAATATTTAGCCAGGCCTTAGCTAAGCATTAGCCAGATGAGCACCATATTCAACCCAAATATCGCCTATTCTGATTGGCAGAAACACTTCCCAGTCAATATCAGTTGATTTTTTCCAGCGGACCACCTGCCTTATCGATACGCTTAATCCGAAAGAATCGGAATTCTCTCTATTCTGACACCTCCATTCTCTGTTTAATGAAACGGCGTTTTGTTTTGGTGTCCACTATTTTCAAACGACCTAAAAAAAAAGACTTGACTATAATATGAAAAGATCCCTCTGGGCACAGAACCTTAGATGCTTTTGATGGGTATTTTTTTACTGCGGCAAGGACACACAAACAAGAGAATGAACGGTGACAGAGTGATCATGAATAAGTACAAATACCGAATAACAAACAAAGTTAATCAAGAAATCTGGGTCTGCGAGACCTGCAAAAAGGGGGCAATTGAATCCATCTTGATCAATCCCCCAAAAGTTTTTCAAAACCAAATTTGAAACACAATCTTCTATTTCAACGCCAGATAGTCGATGTACCCAGCCTCAGCACCACCATATAAAGAGACGCCCAAAGGCGACCGAACATCACCTATCAGGTTATATTTTGAGCTTAGAAAAAATATATCCTGCTGCTTGTCCACTACCATAAGAAGTTAAGTGTCCATCATCCCAAAAATAGAAGCCATCAGCACTCTTAAATCGACACTCCTGTTTAATACAAAAAAAATCGCTTGGATCGACAAAGCTATTGGTGCCGGCAATTTCCCTCAATTTTGAGTTTATCACATGCAAATCCACGGAGATCGAAGCTTCAGATGTATCTATTTGATGGATATAACAATCATTACTGATATCCTGCACACTATGATCGAAACGCGGACTTTGCCCAATAATCAAAACCTTGACTCCTTTTTCACGAAGCAAATCGACTGTTTTTTTAAGTTCCTCATAAGAAAATCCATTTTTTAGTGCCAAATTCCAGTCAGCCGACATTACAACCACGCGGATGTCATAGCTTGAAATAATACGAAATATTTGTGCAGAGAAGCTTTTGCATTCTCTGCGAAATTTTGGATCATAATTAAATGCGGGCGCACATCCGCTAGCAGTATACTGCAATACATTGGAGCTAATCAGGTCCAGATTCTCCTTGATTCCTGGAATATAGTGGGCGGCGAAAGAATCACCCCACAAAAGGGTATTAGATCTATTATGTGACTGCACAAAGCAGGATTTTTCTTGCCATTCAGAATAGTTCTGATTTTCGTCTAAGAAACATGTGCTCAGGTTGTATTTGGCTAAATCGAAATTAAATGAAACAAGATTATCACCGAATCTGGCAGGCCATCCCTCTGCAGCTCGAATTGCATAACCAGAAAGGACACTCAACATCATGCCTATTATGGCGGCGATAAATATTCTTTTACGTTGCCGTAGTGTTCCTCTCTTGCGAAATGGACGCTCAACATACTTCCATGACAATATCGCCATCATGAACGACAACACAACAATACCAACAGTAATAAAAACACTGTGTTTTTCATAAAATACTTGTTTGGCAAATACTATTATAGGCCAGTGCCATAGATAAAGTGAATACGAAATTAATCCAACAAATACAATAGATCGACAACTCAGCAATCGACCAGCAACAGATGTTCCATTCTGGCCGGAATAAATTATTAGCGCGGCACCAATACAAGGGAAAAGTGCATAGCCTCCAGGAAATGGTGTTCTTTCTGAAAACCGAAATATTGCCCATACAATCAATATCAGGCCAATAATTGACGCCACATCCCTCAAACGTTGACTACGGGGCGGGGGAAATAATTCGAGCGCAAGAAATGAGCCAAAAAGCAGCTCCCAAGCTCTGGTCGGGATCAGATAAAATGTTGCAGAAGGGAAATAATTAACTCCCCAGACACTAAGAACTAGAGATATTACCGCAGCAGGCAGAAGAAACATTCTCCAACGACCTTGAAAATACCGATAAATCAGTAAAAGTATGATTGGAAAGATTAAATAGAATTGTTCTTCGACAGATAAGGACCAGGTATGCAATAGTGGTTTTGTCTCCGCCGCCGCCGAAAAATAATCGGTTTCCTTCAAAAAGAATATATTAGCAATAAAAAGAGTTGTAGCAATAACACTTTTACCAAAGTTTTTAAAATTCTCAGGAAGCATAAAGATTGCCGCGACAACTAAACAAAACGATATAACTGCAAACAATGCAGGAAATATGCGCCTGATACGCCGTTCATAGAAATCAATTATTGTAAATCGGTCCTGCCTTATCTCTTCAGCAATAATCAAAGTTATTAAATAGCCTGAAATAACAAAGAAAACATCAACCCCGACAAATCCACCACTGAACAGGTTAATTCCTGTATGATGCAAAACAACAGGAATAATGGCGAGAGCACGAAGTCCATCGATATCTGGTCTATATTTCATGAGCGTTGTTGCCAAACAATGTGTGACCTATTGATTCTGGATCATGTTAAGATTTTTGTATAAACTCGTGTTTGGATTTTAGGGTAAAAAAATAGGGACACTCATTAAAAGGCACTTTGTCAAAAAAAAAGGACTTAACACCTTCAGATCCATGTTGCTAAAAAGCCAACAATCCGAAAAACGCTAAGTCCTTGTATTTTGGTCGGGGTGAGAGGATTTGAACCTCCGGCCACTTGGCCCCCAGCCAAGTGCGCTACCAGACTGCGCTACACCCCGATATGTACCATGGTATGTACCATGGGTTTTTCCTGCTGTCAACAGAGGGTCAATAATGGAGAACTTTAATACCCCCTTATCTCTTGCCCCTTTGCTGTTAGCCCTTCTCCTTGCCCTTATCATGCAACAGGGCGTTCATCTCACGAAGCTCAGATTTTATCTGCTCCAGACATCCAGCCGCATTCTGGGGTAAAACGGGTTGCACCGGCACCGTCTGACTACTGGCAAGAAACTTTCTGGCCCCGGCAATAGTATATCCCTGCTCATGAAGAAGGGTCTTGATGGCAAAAACCGTCTCCACGTCAACACGTCGATAAAGACGTTGCTGAGAGTTAGCTCGCTGCGGGCTGATGCTGGGAAATTCAGACTCCCAATAGCGAAGGACATGGGCTGCAACCCCAGCCAGTTTACTCACCTCGCCGATCTTAAAATAAAGCTTATCCGGTATCTCCGGTCTCATATCAAGGTTTTGCCCCTCTTAAAGGATGAATATAAGTAATATTTATTCGTTAATCTGCTCCCTTAATCTTTTGCTTGGACGAAACGCCACCATCTGTCTTGGCTTGATGATAATCGTCTCACCAGTGCGCGGATTGCGTCCCCGCCGGGGATGTTTCTCCCTGACCGTAAAGGTCCCAAAATGAACAAGTTTAATAGAATTTGCATCAAGCAAAGAGCCCTTCATCCGGTCGAGAAAGGCATCAACCAGGGCGGCACAACTGTTCTGCGGATAGCCAAGCTGACCATTCATGACCTCGGCCAATTCCTTACGGGTAAGATTATCGTTATTCATATCATCCTTCTCTCAGGGTTCCTTCAAATTTTGAACCCAGCATATTGACTATTTTAGTGTGAACTTTTTCTACATTCTTTTCGGTAAGCGTTTTCTGGGAGGAACGGTAAGTCACCGACAGGGCAACACTCTTAAACCCGCTCTTTACCGAATCGCCCTGATACACATCAAAGATTTCACACTGTTCAATGAGCGGATCCTGCGCCTGTAGCACCGCATCAACCAGCGCGCCGGCGGCAACGGTCTCCGGCACCAGCATGGCGATATCACGATTAACTGCCGGGAAGACAGGAAGCACGGTAAAGTTTTTGGCGACAGGGGCCAGTTGACACAGGGCATCAAGGTCAAGATCAAAAAAGAACACATCCTGTTTGATCCCAAATTTTCTAAGAATCGCCGGAAGGATCCGGGCAATAATCCCCAGTTCCTGATCGCCGGCACTGACAGCAAGAACTTGCAAGGGATCAGCAAAAGGCTCGATCTGATCCTGAACAGAAAGAGTGAAACGAAGCGGGGAGGCCATGCCTTCTTCTAGCAATCGCAACCCTTGCAGTAGATACTCCATTGCCCCTTTGGCATCAAGGATATCCACAGTCTGCTGTTTGCAATGATAGGGTGAAGATTCCCCAAAACGATTGCCGCTCAACACCCCAGCCAGACGCATTCTTTCCAGTGGCTGCTCATTGTCACCTTTGGGGGTGAAAACCTTGCCGGTCTCAAAGATTTTGATGGCAGTCTTCTGAAAATTGATATTACGCTCGACATTCTCAAGAAGTCCCGGCAGGAGCATGGTCCGCATGACCGACTGATCTTCGCTGAGCGGATTGACCAGTCGCACAAAATGGCAGCGAGGATCGCCCTCGGCAAGTCCAAGCCATTGCAGATGTTTTTCCGAGGTAAAACTGTAATTGATCGCCTCGAAATAGCCGATTCCCGCAAGCAACGTGCCGATTTTTGCCCTGATGATTCTGTTTGTATCCTGCTCGGGGTAACTCAACTGGACCGTGGGCAGGGTTGTGGGGATGGTATTATAACCAATCAGCCTGGCGACTTCTTCAACCAGATCGATTTCACGCTCGATGTCGACCCGGAAAGAAGGCGCCCCTACCCACAAGGTATCCGCATCTTTCTCTTTGCACCGAAAGCCAATGGAGGTCAAGGCATCGGCTATTTTTTCATAGTCGAGAGGGACACCAAGGAGCTCCGAGGTGCGGGAAATCCGCAGGGTGAGGGTATTGAAAGGCTTCTGACCGTAATATTTGTCGACACCGCCCGGCTCCGCAGTTCCACCGGCTACCTCACAGAGCAGCCTGACTGCCCGTTCCATGGCAAGGAGACAACCGCCCGGATCAACGCCGCGCTCAAATCGGTAAGAGGACTCAGATGACAGGTTCAACTTACGTGCCGTTTTTCTGATCGAGATGGGATCAAAACAGGCGCTTTCAAGGAGAATGGCCGTGGTCGTGTCACTCACCTCTGAGTTCATGCCGCCCATGACTCCAGCTATAGCAACCGGTTGCACGCCATCACAGATCATCAGCATGTCGGCATCGAGCTTGCGCGCCACGCCATCCAGGGTGGTAAAATCCAGCTCATCCATCCGGGGATAGCGAACAATAATTTTTTTACCGACAAGCTTATGAAAATCAAAGGCATGCAGGGGTTGCCCATATTCCATCATCACCAGGTTGGTGATATCAACCACATTATTGATCGGACGTAACCCGATGGACAGAAGACGTTTGCGCAGCCACCAGGGTGACGGGGCAATAGTGACCCCGGTAATCAGCCTGGCGCCATAACGGGGGCAGAGCTCAGAAGATTCAATATCCACGGAAAACGTGGCGCAGGAAGCTTGAATCGCGGCGCTTTCCACTGGCAGGGTCAATGGTCGGCGAAGGATTCCGGCAATCTCTCTGGCAATACCGATAACCGAGGCGCAGTCAGACCGGTTGGGAGTCAGATCGACCTCAACCAGTGTATCGCTGAGTCCAAGGACGTGAATAAAGGACTGACCATGGGGGGTATCGGCGGGTAACTCCATGATTCCACCGTGTCCGCTGCCAAGCCCTAGCTCCCGCTCAGAACAGAGCATACCGTAGGATTCGATGCCCCGGACCTTTGACTTCTTGATCTTGACCCCACCAGGCAGGGTCGTGCCGGGCAGGGCAATGGCGGTCGTCAGGCCTGGCCTGACATTGGGGGCGCCGCAGACAATCTGCAGGGTCTCTGCACCCACTGCCACCTGGCACAGGCTTAAACTGTCGGCATCAGGATGGCGTTCAACCGAAAGAACCAGCGCGGTTTGAATGGGCGCCAACTCCTGAAAGAGCTCGGTTACCGCATCGACCTCAAGACCAAGCATAGTCAAGTGATCCGCCAGCTGCGCAGACGTAATTCCGTCTGTATTCACATACTCATTTAACCAGTCGATGGTGAACTTCATGAGATTTCAGAACTCACTAAAATTGTGCGAGAAAACGCAAGTCATTTTCGTAATAAAGCCGAATATCGTTAATGCCGTATTTAAGCATGGCAATCCGCTCGATACCCAGACCAAAGGCAAAACCACTATAAACCTCAGGGTCATACCCAACCATTTTAAAGACCTCGGGATCAATCATCCCGGCGCCAAGGATCTCAAGCCATCCAGTCTGTTTGCAGACACGGCACCCCGAACCACCACAGATGACACAGGCGATATCCACCTCGGCGCTGGGTTCGGTAAACGGGAAGAAACTTGGCCGAAATCGCAAAGGCAGATCCTTATCAAACATCTTTTGCGTAAAAACAGTCAAAATCCCTTTCAGGTCAGCAAAAGAGACCTTGGTGTCAACAAGAAAGCCCTCAACCTGATGAAACATCGGGGTATGGGTGATATCAGAATCACAGCGATAGACCTTGCCCGGCGCAATAACTCGCAGGGGAGGCTGCTGGCTTTCCATGATCCTGGCCTGCATGGGTGAGGTATGGGTACGCAGGAGGATAGAATCACTGACATAAAAGGTGTCGTGCATATCCCGGGCCGGGTGGTGTGCCGGAATATTCAGGGCTTCAAAGTTATAGTGATCATGTTCAACATCAGGACCCTCGGCCACCGAAAAACCCATGGCCTCAAAAATCGCGCAGACCTCATTCATGATCTGGGTCACCGGATGCAATCGGCCTCTCTCGGGATATCTGCCCGGCAGGGACAGATCTATCAAGTTTGCCCCTTTGGATCCAGACTGGGCGCTGCCGCCAAACAGTGCTTTTTTTTCCTCAAAGAGCTTCTCAATTTCTTCCTTGATGCTGTTCGCCAACTGGCCGACCCGTGGTCGCTCTTCCGGGGCCACAGCGCCAAGCTCACGCATGATGGTGCTGAACTGGCCTTTACGGCCGAGATAACGAATACGAAAATCTTCCAACTGACCGGCATCAACAAGTTGGTCAAGATTTTTTCCGGCTTCGTCCTGTAGGCTGAGTAGCTTTTGCTCCATGACTCTCAAAAATGTTGATACACGTTAAACCACGGTTATGATAACTGCCCCGAAAACAATATGCCGGTTTCGATAGATATCAAAACCGGCATAGACTTCCTGCGTTCCTCTCTGAAAAAAAAAAGAGAATCAGGCGTTGGCTGTTGCTGCTATTTTTACCACTTCAGAAAAAGCCGCCGCATCAAGAATGGCCATATTGGAAAGAACCTTCCGGTCAAGCTCTATCCCTGCCTTTTTCAGGCCGCCAATAAGCTGGCTATAACTGATGTCATTCATATGGGCGCCGGCATTGATGCGGGCAATCCACAAACGACGGAAATCACGTTTTTTGGTCCGCCGATCTCGGTAGGCATAAACAAGTGCACGATCTACGGCCTCTGTGGCTGTACGATAAAGACGACTGCGTCCACCCCGGAAACCTTTAGCCAGTTTCAATACTTTATTTCTTCTTCTTCGGGCTTTAAACCCTCTTGTCGCGCGTGGCATTTTTTTACTCCTCGTTGACTCTGTTGTCGGTAATCATAAAAAGGACAGCAGGAAAAACTAAAATGTTTAAATAATCTCTTTTACAACCATACACAGAAAGACCGATTACATGTATGGCAAAATCCTGCGAATTCCTTTGACATCAGCGCAATTCACCAGACCTGATTTTCTCAGATTACGCTTCCTCTTTGTGGTTTTTTTAGTCAGGATGTGACTGGTAAAGGCCTTACCGCGTTTAATCTTTCCTGATCCGGTCAGCTTGAAACGTTTAGCTGCGCCTCTTTTTGTTTTCATCTTTGGCATAATGTTGCTCCTTTGCACTTCCTATAGAGTGCTGCCGCACTTTTCTTGATTCAAAAAAATGAGGCAACAGCTTATATTCAGTTTTAACTACAATTTTATCTCATTTCCGACAAAATAAATTATTTCAGTTTTTTTATCAACACTCTCACGCCTTGGGGCCAACAAACATTACCATCTGTCGTCCTTCCATCTTGGGTTCTTGCAAAATAACTGCATCTGCCTCCAGAGCGGCGGCAATATGCTGCATGGCCTCCAGACCAATAGTCTGACAATAGACGATCTCACGCCCCCGGAAACGCATGGTAAGTTTCACCTTGTTTTTTTGCTGCAGAAACTTGACAACACTTCTGATCTTGAAACTCAGATCATGTTCATCGGTTTTGGGCCGGAATTTAATTTCCTTAGTCTCGACTGTCGTTTGCTTCTTTTTTGCTTCCTGCTCTTTTTTTGCCTGTTCGTAACGAAACTTATCGTAATTCATTATCCGACAAACAGGTGGATCAGCGTTCGCTGAAACCTCCACTAAATCAAGCCCTTCATCATCGGCTATCTTCAGTGCTTCGTCCACGGTTACTACACCCAACGGACTACCATCACTGCCAACGAGTCGGATCTGAGGATGACGAATCATGTCATTGATATTGGCCTTTACTTCACGTTGGACCGGGGCTCTTTTTCCTCTTTGTTTAATATCTCTACCTCCCTGCGTTTACGAACTCGACACATTAAACGCCCAGCCCTGCGGCCAGACCGTTAAACCGTTATTTACCAAACTTGACTCAAAAACGACGAATCTTAAAGCCCTCGAAACTCTTTACATTCATCGGTAATTTTTACCGCAAAATCAACAACCGTCATTTCCGGCAAGTTTTTACCATCACGCAAACGAACAGTCACCGTTCCATTCTCTTTTTCTTTATCACCAATAATCAGCATATATGGGGTCTTGGCCATCTGTGCTTCCCTGATCTTATAGTTCAACTTCTCATTGCGCAAATCTTTTTCCACCCGCACCCCCAGTTTTCGCAACTGGGAATAAAGCTGTTCACAATAGTCTGCCTGGGCATCGGTGATATTCAACACCCTGACCTGCACCGGGGCCAGCCAAAGAGGAAAGGCACCCGCATAATGCTCTATCAGTACCCCGATAAAACGCTCCAGCGAGCCCATCAATGCCCGATGGATCATGATGGGTTGATGTTCCAAGTTATCAGCACCAGTATAGCTCATATCAAAACGCTCCGGCAGGTTGAAGTCTACCTGAATGGTAGAGCATTGCCAGGATCGTCCCAGTTGATCCTTGATCTTGATATCAATCTTGGGGCCATAGAAAACACCCTCGCCGGGATCAAGAGAATAGGCGAGTCCTTTCTTGTCAAGGGCCTGCTTCAGCGCCTCGGTAGCCTTCTCCCAATTGGCGTCACTGCCGACATATTTTTCAGGGCGGGTAGAAAGATAGATATCGTACTGATCAAAACCAAAGGTCCTGAGAATCAGCAGATTCAGCTCAAGGATATTGACAATCTCATCCTCCAGTTGCTCCGGCAGACAGAAGATATGGGCATCATCCTGAGTAAAACCACGCACCCGCAGCAGACCATGCAGGGCTCCGGCGCGCTCATAGCGATAAACCGTGCCCAACTCACACCAGCGCACAGGAAACTCGCGATAGCTCCTCTTGCGGCTGTTGTAGATCCCGATATGAAACGGGCAGTTCATGGGTTTGAGCTGATACTGCACCTCGTCAATGGCCATGGACGAGTACATATTCTCCCCGTAAAAATCAAGATGGCCCGAGGTCTTCCACAGATCCTGACGGGCTATATGGGGAGTGTACAACAGCTCATAATCGTGATTATAGTGGGCCTCTTTCCAATAATCCTCGATCAGCTTTCTGAGCATGGCACCCTTTGGCTGCCAGAGGATGAGACCCGGCCCGATCTGATCCTGGATGGTGAACAGCTCCAATTCCTTGCCCAGCTTACGGTGATCCCGTTTCTTGGCCTCTTCCAGGGTGAACAGATATTTCTTCAGGGCCTTCTGATCGAAAAAGGCGGTACCGTAGATTCGTTGCAGGACATCGTTCTTCTCATTACCGCGCCAGTAAGCCCCGGCAACTCTCAGCAATTTGAAGGCCTTGAGCCAAGAGGTATCAGGCAGATGAGGCCCTCGACACAAATCGACAAAATCACCAAGCTGATAGGTGGAGACCGCGTCGACACTAAGGTCCTGAATGAGCTCCACCTTATATTTCTCGCCCTGCTTCTCGAAGACCGCAATTGCATCAGAGGCCTTAACTTCGTTACGAATGAAAGGAAGCGCCTTACCGGCAATCTCCTCCATGCGGGCTTCTATCTTCTCAAAATCTTCAGGACTGAAGGTCTTGGCAAAGGCAAAATCGTAATAAAACCCATCATCAATAGCCGGCCCAATAGCAACCTTGACATCATTTCCAAAAAGATCACGAACGGCCTGGGCCATAACATGAGCGGCACTGTGTCGCAGGATCTCAAGTCCCGCATCGGTCTCAATCTGGATAGGACTAATAACGGCATCATTAATCAAGAGGGTACTGAGATCAACATTCTGGCCATCAACAATTGCCGCAACCGTGAGCTTGCGTTGTTTGTTGGACAAAAGTTTGGCAAACGCCTCCTGTACTGAAGTGGAGGTCGGCAGCTGGATGGTCTCACCATCCTGTAAAGTAACCTGGATATCTGTCATCTGGGATATTTTTATAAAGGGTCTGCAAGCAATCCGTCATTCAAAAACAACTGTAAAAATGTGCTCAACACAAACAAATTCCCCAAAAATAAAGGCCAAAGAGGAAACGAAAAGCAGTGCGCCCGTTTTTCTTCAGCCTTATTTCTGGTAGGCGCGGGCGGTTTCGAACCGCCGACTTCTACCATGTCAAGGTAGCGCTCTCCCCCTGAGCTACGCGCCTATGTAAAACAATATCGCTTCAATATTTTTTTGAATTTACCAAGGACGATAGAAACTTCCTCAATTACCAGTAAACGTGACCCCTGTCAAGGGAAAATAGAATTGACACTCCATGCTTTCCGGAAGAATCAGTCCACACTTGTCCTGGTTTCAATGGCCCTGGCCAGGGTATGTCGATCCGCATATTTTATATCCATCCCCATAGGGATTCCACAGGCCAGACGAGTCAGGATCACACCTTTATCATGGAGCAGGTCAATAAGATACGACGCAGTGGCCTCACCGGGAACGGTAGAACTGGTGGCAATGAGTACCTCCCGGACAACGCCACTGTTCACCCTGGCCACCAGCTCTTCAATCTTGATCTCACCAGGCCCGATCCCGTCCATAGGCGAGAGGACGCCATGGAGGATATGATAATGGCCGTGAAAGCTCCCGGTCTTTTCTATGGCCAGAAGGTCTCCCGGTTGCTCAACCACACAGATCAACGCCATATCCCGTCGCGGATCGGCACAGATAACACAGGGCTCTTCTTCAGAAAAGGTAAAACAGCAGGAACAGAGTTGGATTGCATCGTGCAATTCAGACAAGGCGGAGGCCAGTTCACGGGCATCTGCCCTGGGACGACGCAGGATATTCATGGCCAGCCGGGCTGCCGTTTTATTGCCAATTCCGGGCAACCGGCTCAGGTCCCGAATCAGGCGGTCAAGGGCTGGAGGAACGATCTGCACGACAGGAATCCTTTCAACCAAACATATTGGAAAGACCAGGGAGGTTCAAGCCGCCGGTCAGTTTACCCATTTCAGCCTTGCCCATCTCCCTTGCCTTGCGCAGGGCATCGTTGGTGGCCGCAACAATCAGATCCTGAAGCATTTCGGCCTCTTTGTCGACGATCACGGCCCGCTCAATCACAATGGAGAGGATCTCGCTTTTGCCATTGGCGGTGACCGTTACCATCCCGCCGCCGGCACTGCCGGTAACCTGTTTCCGGCCAAGCTCTTCCTGGATCCTGGCCATATTTTGTTGCATCTGCTGGGCCTGCTGCATAATGCTGCTCATATCCATATATTTGTTCCTCCGTGAAAATCTTGCTAATTGCTACAAACTTGATGGTCTCGTGAAAAGTCATCAAAGATGACCAAGCCATTTACCTGAACCGTGGCCCCACCCGTATATCCCCTATCTGGCCATTAAATATCTCCGCAGTCATCAGGACCAAAGGATCATTGGCCAGAAGATGCCGCTCTTTCAAGGGGCTGTCCGAGCCATCTGGCGCCGCCTCACTATTTTGATCACGAAGAACAAAACGCAGAGAGAGCTCTTTCTGAAAGAAATCAAGGACAAACTCAGTGAGCTTTTTTTTGGTATCATCCTTGCGCAACAAGGTGCAATTTGCCGGATCCGCATACTCGAGCAGCAACTCATACCCCTGCTCTTTAACCGAGTCAGCCCTTTGCAGATCCTGGGCCATCCAGACGGATCGGTCGCGCACATAGGTGATAAAATCCATCCAGTCCCGGCGCACACTGCGCTGATGGGGCTCAATGCGCGGAGCCGGATTTTCATCCGGGCTGTTCATCAATTCCGGAGGAGAAGAAGGCGTGTCATCTGGAGGACTTTCTTCTTCAAATGCCTCCTGCTTTGTTTTGACTTGCCCTGTTGACGCGAGAGGCACTGATGAACCCGCAGGAATTTCCGGCTGTTGGCTCGTCTCAACTATCTGTTTGCTCTCAGTTTTTTTATCAACTACGGGAGGCTGAGGCTGTTTTTTTTTTGCTATGGATGAAACAAACTCACTTGTTTCATCTCCCATCTGACTCTTGTCTTGTTGACTTCCCCCTGCGAGCAGAGTATCCAGCCGGGAAAGCAGAGTCGCAATCGGGACGACTTCATCACTCTGGATGATTTTAAGAAAAGTAGTCTCCATGGCCAGTCGAGGCTGGCCCGAATAGCGCATCTCCTCAACACCCTGCATCAACAGGGTGAGCTTCATGTGCAGGGTCTGGGTGGAATGGTTGTCGGCCAGCTCCTGAAAAAGCGCCAGTTCCTGTTGCGAGATATCGAGCAGTTCGTCACACCCCTTAATCTTGCAAAGGATCAGCGCCCGAAAGCAACCCAACAGATCCGCGGTGAATCGCTTCAGATCCATGCCGTAGGAAAATGTTTCATCCAACGCCTGGAAGGCTGTTCCTGGATCATTCTCCAACAAAGCCCTTGTCAACTTAAGGATAACCTCACGACTGACCAGACCAAGCACCTGGATCACATCATCGGTACTGATCTCTTTTTCACCAAAAGAAAAGACCTGATCCAGAAGACTGAGCCCATCCCGGACAGAACCATCGGCCTCCCGTACAATAAGATCGAGGGCACCCTGCTCGATCTGCACCCCATCAACCTCCGCAAGATTACGCAGATGCCTGCCCAGCTCTACCGGCGCGACGCGCTTCAATTCATAACGCTGGCAGCGCGAAAGGATGGTTATCGGAATTTTGTGTAGTTCGGTGGTGGCGAACATGAAAAAGACATGAGCCGGCGGCTCTTCCAGGGTCTTGAGCAGGGCGTTGAAGGCCTCGGTGGTAAGCATGTGCACTTCGTCAATGATGATGATCTTGTACTTCGACGATGTGGGCAGGAATCGAATCTTTTCTTTGAGTTCGCGGATCTCCTGGATACCGCGATTAGAAGCGCCATCAATCTCTATGAGATCAAGAGACGCGCCGGCAGTGATTGCCAGGCAAGACTTGCAGGTATTGCAGGGATTCTGGGCCGGGCCATTTTCACAGTTGATGGCCTTGGCCATGATCCGCGCCAGGGTAGTCTTACCAACGCCACGGACGCCGGAAAAAAGGATCGCATGGGCCACCCTATCACGCAAGATACTGTTTTGCAGGGTCTTGACCACAGGGCGCTGGCCAACGACCTCATCAAAGGTCTGGGGACGGGCTTTTCTGGCAAGGACCAAATAAGACATGGATTTCTTGAAGAAAGGTGGCAGGATTACGCTCTTGCATTGGCAGTGCCCCCGGACAAACAGAATGAGGACTGCACTAAAAAATGATAGCCGGGCACCCTATGGCACACAAAGAGGGTCATTACCGTTGCTCCCTTCCGGACCTGGCGGAGTTCATGATTCTTTGTTGCACAGGACCCGGCTATCAAACCGAAATCTGGAATTGGATAGAAAAAAGAGAGAATTTCTGACAGACACAATCCCCTTTCCCTTTTCTGAAACGATTCTATACCTGTTTCAGACCGTATCGTCAAGAAAATTAGAAGGAAAGAAAATGAAAGACCGCCCGGAAACAGATTATTGACAAGCTATCCATAATTCTATTAGTAATTCTTTTTTATGATGATGGACTTGCGAAAACGAACCTACCCGTCCATCATTTTTTGATGGAACATCTCCCTTCAAAAGGTCCTAAAAATGATTACCATGGAATTTCTGCAAACCACAACCGGGATCAACAGTACTGGGTGGGAAGCGCCTTTCTTGCCGGTTTCATCTTCAAACGGCTTCATCTGCCGCCCATGCTCGGATTTCTTCTTTCCGGTTTTCTCATGAACTATCTGGGGTTAACCAATGGTTCCCTGGCCCTCGACCAGATTGCTGATCTGGGCATCATTCTACTTCTCTTCTCTATCGGCCTCAAACTTGACCTCAAAGGCCTGAGCAAACCGGAGATCTGGGGCGGAAGCACCGTTCATGCCCTGCTCACCATCCTCTTTCTCACCCTGCTGGACCTGGCCCATTTCACCAATCTGAATCTTGGCCAGGCCGCCTATCCCGCCATGCCGGATCAAAAAAGAGAACGGTTCTTCCGGCGCAGCTCATCGAGAGGATAACGACTGCCTCGCCAGGAAATGCTGTTGTTCTTCAGGGTGGTAAATGTGGCCTTGAGAATGGTATAGACCGTGACGTAGGGGGTGACCAGGGCCGCCGGTGCCAGCCAGGGCGAGAGCCCACTATGTCGGGCCGCCTGGCTGAAAAAGGCAAGACGCAGGACCACGGTGAGGGCGAAGAAAAGCCGGGGCAGGCCATGGCCAAACAGGACGCCCCATGGTGGTAGGATGGTGAGCAGACTAATGCCCACGGCCCCGGCCAGGGCCAGAGCCGTATTGAAGTTGGCCAGGGCAAAGATATTCTTCATCAGGCCGTCGATCATGGCCCCGGTGGAGGGGTACCAGTCCACCGTCACAAAATCATAGCCGCTGAGGCATTCCTGGCGCAGGCCTGCCTCCTTGATGATCTTACCGAGCATCAGATCGTCGATAGGATGCGTTTTGATGGCACCATGGCCGCCCACCTGCTCATAGGCCCGGCGGCGTACCATATTAAAGGCCCCTACCCCCATGAAGCGCCGGCTCCTGGGATTGCTGGCCAGCCACGGCTTGAAAAGCAGAAAGAGCCCGCCGCCCGCATCAAGGATGAAACTGTTGAGCAGCCAGCCCTTCGCCTTATTCTTGAAGATGAGACAAAGATGATCCAGCCCGGCCTGCTCAAGGCGGTGGACGGCCCGGGCCACGGTATCGGGAGCCATGTGAATATCGGCATCGGTGAAAAGCAGGATGTCGCCTTTGGCCAGAACAGCCCCACAATGCAGGGCATGGTGTTTGCCGAGCCAGCCTACCGGCAGCTCATGAATATCAAGGATGATGAATCCGGGATAACGCTGCCACATCTCCCGCAGGATCTCCCCGGTTCCGTCCGTGGAGCGGTCATTGACCACGACAATCTCCAAGTTGGCATAATCCTGGTCCAGCAAGGTTTTCAGGGCCGGGCCAATGGTCTCCGCCTCATTGCAGGCCGGGACAATGATGGAAACCAGGGGGGCGTCTGTTGCCGCGAATGGGGCAATGTCACCCAGACTGCCGAGATTGCGGCTACCGAGGGCAATGTCCAGGGTCAGCCAGCCCATGATGATAAACAGGCTGATGGCAACAAGCAACGCAGGTTCCATAATAACCTTAGCAACCAATCACATTAAGATCTGCGACAATTCGTAGTCCTGCACAAATTTCAGGGAACACTTCCGCCATCAAGAAGGGTGAATATTTACTTTTCATACTTGATTTCAACCCATCGTATTGCCTGCTTCCGGTCACTGTTAACACCCAAGGAATAAAGGAAATATGTATAATTTTCGTTAACGATAGACGGAGTGGTAATAGTCGCCGTTAAAGCATGACCGGCCTGCTGCCCCCCGTAATTTACCTGAGCCATTATAGCAGAAGCTCTAATAGTAAAAAATAAATTTATACAATATCAAAATGTTATTAACAGCAATGAAAAATGAATTTTCATTCATTTTTCATTGCTGTTAATAAATAAATTTTATATAATAGAAAATTTCCCCTTAAATGTGTGGTAAACATGTGGCACGTTATTCACAAACACGAATAACTGGAACAGTTTTGCTCAATATTCATCTTCGCTGAGCAACATGATAGAAAAGTTTTTACATCTCTCTACAGTCTCATAGAAGAAAGACAAAGAGCTATCTTCTATCGTTATAATTATTGCGGCAGTATCGTTTGCATAACCTTTATATGCCGGAGAAAAAGAGGGAAAATGCTCTTTCTTCGACTCGTTTTAAAACACTTTTTCAGTGTATCAAGTTTAGGAGGCTCAGAATGAATATCGAGGACTTGGAAAAGGAAAAAAATGAAGGCATTGAGAACTTGCCTTTACAAGAACGTCGCAAATTCCTCCAGATGGGACTTGTCGTTACTGGTGTTTTCCTGGGAGGGTCAGTGCTGTCACTGACTTCAACATCGCATGCCAGCGATCAGAGTAACCAGGATAGGGATATCCCGGCAGAAGGCCAGTATCCATACCCCAAACATTATGGCATGGTCATGCGGCAAAACCGTTGTGTTGATTGTGAGAAATGCGTAGAGGCCTGTAAACAGACAAACCATGTGCCTGATGCTCATGGCGCCTACAGAACAGCAATCCAGGAACGACTGACCACTGAGAATGGTGCAGAAAAGCGGGAATTCAGACCCGTCCTCTGTAACCACTGTAATCGGCCTCCCTGCGTCCGTGTCTGTCCGACAAAGGCAACCTATAAAGATCCTCAGACTGGCATAGTCGTCATGGATTACGCCAAATGTATCGGTTGCAAGACATGCATGGCAGCCTGTCCTTATAACGCCAGATATTTCAATCACGAGAAATATGCCATCGATAAATGTAATTTCTGCATCGATACCAGGCTTGCCGAGGGTAAAACTGAAACCGCCTGCGCCGCAGCCTGTCCAGCCAGGGTAAGAATTTTTGGGGATCTGAAAGACAAATCCACTGAGATCTATCGTTTACTCCATACACCTGACACCAAGATCTGGGTTTTACGCCCTGACACTGGAGCCTTACCCAATGTTTTTTATATGAACGCATAATCCAAACGATACTGAGAGAAAGAAGGGGAAACAGTGAATCCAAACAACTCGCTGATACAATTACAACAACTCAGCAAGACCATTCCTCTAATACTTGTCGATTTGTAGGAGAATAGGAGAAAACAAATGATGCAAAAAAAAATAAAAACTATTGGAGCTGTCCTGCTGGCAGGATCTTTTTTCCTTGCCACCCACTCAATAGCCGCTACAGCGTACGACGAAGGGACTTATGGTCCCGAGGCCCCTATTACCTGGGATAAACCGACCAAGGTGACATTTAGCCATAAAGTACACACCATGGATTCAGGTCTGGCCTGCGATGCCTGCCACGATGGACTCTTTACTATGGAATCCGGAGCAATTCTGGCCACCGGTAAAATGACCATGGCCGCAATGGCAGAAGGAAAATTCTGCGGCTCCTGCCACGATGGCAATACTGCCTTTGCTACGAACACAAAATGTGCCTCCTGTCATAAGGATGTAAAAGAATTGACGCCAAAAGACCCCATCGTCTGGACCAACCCGGCCAAGGCTGTAGTTTTTTATCATAAGGCCCACACCGAAGGTTTGGGACTGGAATGCGATGCATGCCATGACAGCACGTTTGCCATGCAGAAAGGAGCAGCGGGAAAAGCAGGCAATTTTACCATGCAAGCCCTCTATGAGGGTAAATACTGCGGAAAATGTCACGATGGCTCTACCGCATTTGCCTCGAATACCCGTTGCAACACCTGTCATATTGGCGTCAAAGGCTATAACCGGATGATGGGAAACGACGGCGCTCACGGAGCAACCCACAAGGACACAAAGGCTGGTCATTAAGACCCAAATTGAAGACGTCACAAGGTCATGATGGCAATTCGTCCAAACACCCCTTGTGAAAGCAAACAAATCTGCAGGAGTAGAAAATGACAAACAAATCAATATCAGCCATATTTGCCGAGACAGCGGAACCACGTCTGGCAACACCTGGCATGAACAGGGCGACGATCTTTTTTCTGATTGTGACCGTGGTTGGTCTCAGTTGCGGAGTACTCGCTTTTATTTTCGGTCATCATGTCATCTATCACAATACCCGCGAAATGCCATGGGGAATGCTGATCTCCACCTATGCCTTCTGGGCTATCACCTCCACGGGTTTATGTATTTATGCCGCCATGAGCCATGTCTTTGGCGGAACCCGAATGGGGATTGTCAGCAACCGTATGGTATGGATGTCTATTATCTGTATCATGGCCGCTTTTTCCACCATTGGTGTTGAAATTGCCAGCCCCCACAGAATGCTGATCTATAATATCCTCTCCCCCAACCCTACCTCCAACATCTGGTGGATGGGCACACTCTACGGTTTGGCCGTGGGTTGCATGATCGTTGAATTTGCCGGAATCGTTACCGGACTTGCCAAGATTGCCCTGATCCTGGGCGTGTTTGGCGCAATCGCCGAGGTCTTGGCCAACAGTTGCCTCGGCGGCGTCTTTGCCACCCTTCCCGCCCGCCCCTACTGGTACGGCGCACAACTCCCCATCTACTTTCTCACTGCCGCCTTTCTCTCTGGCGCAGCCGCAGCCGTCCTTTTTAATTTTCTTGCCTACAAAATCCGGGGAGAAAAGATGAGTCAAGCCGTTCAACTTGCCGTGAAAAGTGCGGGCAAGGCCATGACCCTGGTCCTTATCCTCTATACCGTCGCCACCTTCTGGCGTCTGGTCAGTTTTTATGTGGGTGGACCTGAACTTGGCAGGACTGCGGGAAATGCCTTGATTAGCGGTCCACTCGCCATTAACTTCTGGGTTATGGAGATCTGTATCGGCCTTCTTATTCCCATGATGCTGATAATTCTGTCACGGCTTGAGAATGTCGGCATGATAGCCTTTGCCGGATTTCTCGTTCTTGTTGGCCAGTTCGTGGCCCGCTATGACCTTGTTGTTGCAGGCCAGATCGTTCCCCAGAATCTTGGCTGGGATGGCCTCCCATCCTATTTCAGCTATGTCCCCTCCATCTTTGAATTTGGGGTCATTGCTGGTGGTATCGGTGTTGTTGCCTTTGGCTTTCTTATGGGTGAACGGGTATTTGGCAAGACCTTTACCCAAAAAGAACATCATTGATCTGATAAGTTCTTTTTTCCACAAAAAAAGCCGCTCAAATGAGCGGCTTTTTTTGTGGAAAATCCAGTTATTCTACTGAGTTCATTCCTCTTCTTTCCAGACTGTAGCTCCCAGAGCAGTCAATTTTTCCACCATCTGCTCATAACCACGCTCCAGATGATAGATTCGGGAGATCTCGGTTCTGCCCTTTGCAGCCAGACCGGCAATCACCAGTGACGAGCTCGCCCTCAGATCAGTTGCCATAACCGGCGCACCATTAAAGCCAGCCCTGCCCACCCCTTTGACCACAGCAGTACGGCCATCGATGGTGATATCTGCCCCCATCCGGTGCAACTCAGCCACATGCATGAACCTGTTTTCAAAGATCGTCTCATGAACCATCGATACCCCGTCACTCATGGCCATGAAGGCCATGAACTGAGCCTGCAGATCCGTTGGATATCCAGGATAAGGCATGGTGGTAATATCAACACCTTTAATCTGCCTTCCCGCTGTGGCATCCAACGTGATGGTGTTTTCCGTCTCCTTGACCTCCATCCCTGCTGCTCGCAACTTGTCCAGCAGGGATGGGAGATGCACAGGATTACAGTCAGTCACCGTGGCCTTTCCCCCAGTGGCAGCAACCGCAATCAGATAGGTACCCGCCTCAATCCGATCAGGGATGATCTCACTTTCAGCGGCATGCAATCTCTCAACCCCATGAATAGTCAACCGATCCGTATCACGCCCTTCAATCTCCGCACCCATGGCTATCAGCATGTCAACAAGATTACCGATTTCAGGCTCTCGTGCCGCATTCTTGATGATCGTTGTTCCTTGAGCAAGTGCAGCGGCCATAACCAGGTTTTCCGTGCCGGTAACCGATGGAACATCAAAATAGATGGTACATCCCTGCATCCGTCCATCAATCTCCGCATCCACATACCCCTGCTCCAGACGACAAGTCACCCCTAACTGCTCAAACCCCTTGATGTGAAAATTAATGGGCCTGGCCCCAATGGCACAGCCACCGGGAAGAGAGACCTTTGCCTTCCCCAGACGGGCCAGAAGCGGCCCTAACACCAGAACCGAAGCCCGCATGGTTTTCACCAGTTCATAGGATGCCTCGGAATAGGTCAGATTGGTCGAATCAATCTTCAGGGTTGCCCCCTGCCTTTCCCAAGTGATCCCCAAGGATTCAAGAAGACGAAGAATCGTTCGGGTATCACGGAGATCAGGAACATTGGTCAGGGTATGCACCCCTTCCGCCAAGAGGGTTGCGGCAATAAGAGGCAGGGCCGCATTCTTGGCGCCACTGATCCGCACCGTACCGTACAAAGGCCTTCCGCCTTCAATAATGAGCTTTTCCATCTATCTTGTTCCTCTCCATTCTTATGTCATCTTCTTGGCATGCAAGACCCTGTCCCGGCCAGTATAATCCTGCAACACCTCAACCCGCTCAAAGGTTTGCACGCCATCATCACTGGTAAAAAGCTGCATGACTGCCGGCCCCTGATCTGCACCAATCTCCATAAAAAATTCACCGCCGGGCCTCAGCACCTGAGGCAAAGTTCTGTATATCCGTTGGATAATATCCAGCCCACCGACTCCACCATTGAGCGCCAGGTGCGGCTCAAAACACGCCACCTCTGGTTGCAATCCATCTCGCAGCTCCTGTTCACTCACATAGGGAGGATTAGAAACCACCAAGGAGAAATGGGGGTGGGGGATAAAGGCACTGAGCAGATCTGCCTGCACCAAAGCAAGGCGATCAGCGACCCGATGCCTTGCCGCGTTTTTCTGGGTAACTTGCAAGGCTTGCGCCGAAAGGTCAACGGCTGTCACCATGCGTCCCATTTCAAGAGCGAGAATGATCCCAATAACCCCGCTGCCACAACAAAGATCAAGAACAGGGCCAGGTTGCCATTGCCCGTTTCTCGTTGCAGCAAAGACAGCCTCCAAAAGAAACTCTGTCTCAGGTCTCGGGATAAGGACTGCCGGGGTCACTAGAAAAGAAAGGGACCAAAACTCCTTTTCACCCAGGATATAGGCCGTGGGCTCATGCCCGGCCCGACGCGCCAGAAGGGTTAAAAATTCCTGTTCCTGTCGCTCATCCACTTCAAATCTTGCCGCCAGAAACAGTCCTGATCTGGATTTTTTAAGACAGAACCCCAAAAGCAGTTCAACCTCAAGGGCAGCTTGTTCGACACCTGCCACTTCAAGCTGACTGACTCCAAAACGAACAAGATCAATGACACGCATGAAAAAAGGAAAGCCAGAGATAAAAGAAATCAAGACAGAAGAGAACCAGCAGAGAACTTAGGAGCCGTAACGAAATAACTGTTACATCCCTGACCATTTCGTTACGGCTCCTTAAGCCGTTCTTGCCATATAAATGTAACAGTTATTTTATTCCAACAATTTAATTCAGAGAGTAAACACCTACTCTAGTTCTTTCAACTTTTCCGCCTGATCATGACCGATCAACGGATCAATAACCTCGTCCAGTTTGCCATCCATAATCGAATCAAGTCGGTACAGGGTAAGATTAATGCGATGATCCGTCAGGCGCCCCTGAGGGAAGTTATAGGTGCGGATACGCTCGCTCCGATCACCACTGCCAACCTGACTTTTACGATCCAGAGAGATCTTATCATGATGGGCCTGCTGTACCTGATCAAACAACCTGGCCCGCAACACCGTCAAGGCCTTGGCCTTATTTTTGTGCTGAGACTTCTCATCCTGACAGATAACCACCAGGCCCGTTGGCAAATGGGTTACCCGTACCGCCGAATCAGTTGTATTCACGCTCTGTCCACCAGGCCCGGAGGAACGAAAGACATCAAATTTCAACTCATTCATCTTGATATCTACTTCTACCTCATCTGCCTCAGGTAAAATGGCAACAGTCACTGCCGAGGTATGAATACGCCCCTGAGTCTCTGTCTCGGGAACCCGCTGCACCCGGTGGGTTCCGCTCTCATACTTCATCTTGGAGTAGACCTGCTCGCCACTAATCAGAGAAATAATCTCTTTAAAACCACCCGTCCCCAAAGAGCTGGAAGACATCACCTCCATCTTCCAACCTTGAGACTCGGCAAAACGGGAATACATCCGATACAAATCACCCACAAAAAGTGCCGCTTCATCACCACCCGTCCCGGCACGAATCTCCAGGAAAGTATTACGCTCATCATTAGGATCTTTTGGCAGCAGCAAGAGACGAATATCATCTTGCAAAACCCTTTCTTTCTCCTTCAGCTCCTCAATCTCGACCCTTGCCATCTCTTGGATCTCTTCATCTTCATCACCCTGAAGAAGCAGCTTGTTATTCTCAACAGCCATCTCTACCTGTTGATACTGCGTATAAAGAGTGTAAAGCTTTAGCAGATGCGCATGCTCTCTCGCCACCTTCTGATAAGCCTTCTGATCATTCATGAGCGATGGATCAGAAAGCCTACCCTCAAGATGGGCAACCTTTTCTTGCAGATCGTCAAACTTATCAAACATGGGATTCAAGAGGCAGGATGAGTGATGCGTGAAGAAAACAAAAAGTCCACAACAATGTTATCCATTGCTGTGGACCTGAGATAACTAAAAAAGGCAGATAATTCCGCCAAAATCAAGACTTCTTGCTTTCGAAATGCTTGGCGTAGCGCTTGTTGAATTTATCAATACGTCCTGCTGTATCAAGAACCTTCTGTTTCCCCGTAAAAAATGGGTGACAGGCAGCACAAATTTCAACCTTCATCTCAGGCTGCAACGTACCAATCTCCACTTCATTTCCACAGGCACATACTGCTTTTATTGTATAATATTTTGGATGGATATCTTTCTTCATAATTCCTTTCCCTCAGGAACAGGCCAAAGAGACTGTTCAGCTTATCTTTAATGACGCCCCAAAGTGCTCCTTCATGCAAACACTTCACAAAAACATCACAGCACATGCTACAAATAAAAAAATTACTATAAATAAATAAGACAAGAATTTCAATAAAAAAACTTAATTACCGACATCGCCCTCTTGAACGCAAAACCAAATCTTAATCAGCCATCAATCAACTATTCATGGATTCAAAAAATTCCTTATTGGTCTTATGGTGTTTCATCTTGTCTATAAGGAACTCTACTCCATCAGCAGGATTCATGGAACTGAGCAACTTCCGCAGAATCCATATGCGATTGAGAGTGTCCGCATCCAGCAGCAAATCCTCTTTGCGGGTGCCGGAGCGCTTGACATCAATGGCCGGAAAAATCCTCTTCTCGGCCATCTTCCGATCAAGCACCAGCTCCATATTCCCTGTCCCTTTAAATTCTTCAAAAATTACTTCATCCATCCGGCTTCCTGTTTCAACCAAGGCGGAGGCAATAATGGTCAGACTGCCTCCCTCCTCTATATTTCTGGCTGCCCCAAAAAAACGTTTTGGTTTCTGCAGGGCATTTGCCTCCACACCACCTGAGAGGATCTTGCCGCTGGAGGGAGTCACCGTATTATAGGCCCGGGCCAGCCTGGTGATACTGTCAAGAAGAATCACTACATCTTTTTTATGTTCCACCAACCGTATTGCCTTCTCAAGCACCATCTCGGCTACCTGAATATGGCGCTGAGGCGGCTCATCAAAGGTTGAGCTGACAACCTCAGCCGCCAAAACCGACCGGGCCATCTCGGTGACCTCTTCCGGTCGCTCATCAATGAGCAGGACAATCAGATAGACATCGGGATGATTTTTAACGATGGAATTAGCAATCTTCTGCATCAGGACAGTCTTACCGGTGCGTGGCGGCGCCACAATCAACCCCCGTTGCCCTTTGCCAATGGGGCACATCATATCGATCAGCCGCATGGAATAGTTATCAGGCTGCCATTCAAGATTTAATTTTTCATCAGGGTGCAGTGGTGTCAGGTTGGCAAAAAGAGTCTTTGTCTTTGCTGCCTCAGGTGGATCAAAGTTAACAGTCTCAACCTTCAGCAGGGCAAAATAACGCTCTCCCTCCTTGGGTGCACGAACCAATCCATCAATAGTATCACCCGTTCGCAGATTCAACCGCCTGATCTGCGATGGTGAGACATAAATATCATCCGGGCCTGGCAGGTAATTATAATCAGGGGCCCTTAGAAAACCAAAGCCATCAGGTAGAATTTCCAAAACTCCACCGCCGCGAAGCTTACCATCTTCATCTGCCTGGGCCTGCAAAATAGCAAAAATAAGTTCCTGTTTACGTAAGGAACTCACGCCCTCAATCTTGAGCTTTTGACCAAGTTTTACCAACTCATCAATTTTCTTCAGCTTTAATTCTGCTAGGTTCATTAATCCTTTTCTCCTATTATGGGCTCCCACAGGGCAATGGGAAAAACAATCTTTGTCATCCAAGAGTTCTCCCGGATGACAAGAGAATCACAAAAAACCGCCCTTAATTGCAGATAGGGGTTATTGAAGTGATTTCACTTTTATTAATCTTGGGCAATTCACATCCCCTCAAGGAATGCTCACCCGTATAAGAAAAACTACAAATCAGACTGATCACAACCTAACCAATCTTCCGAAGTACTGAATCACCAAAAATCACCACTATAGGCGCTATTCGGTTCTATGCAGACACTTACAAAATGGCCAGATATGAAATATTCTTTATTTCTTAGTATTTATGATCTAAAGGATGGGACAGGGGCAAGGTTTGTACTGAAATAATTATTTTGAAGACTTTCTCTTTCTTTGCTCACAGCAACCAGTCACCAAATGTGACCTGTAAGCATATATGGAACACAGTATTGTAAACAGATCGGACAAAGGCAGGATTTTTTACTGATGCTTGCAAGTATATACGTACTTCAAAAAACCATGTCAACCTTTTTCACCAACTCAAGCCCACTTAAAGTAAAAAAATCAATTCAACCACTCAAAAAACTGGCCAGATGATAGATCTGCAGGATTGTCAGGGCCAAAGGACCGGAATTTTCAATCACCGAATCAGCCCGCAAGGCTTTTTCCTCAAGAGAAATCTGGGTGCTCAGAGCAGCCCTACTAGCCTCTAGGCTTACCAAGTCACGTCTGACAATACGTTGGGCACAACACTCATGCCCTGCATAGACGACAACAATCCAATCGAAATCATCCTGCCAGCCGACCTCAAACAGCAAGGGTACCTCAACCACCATCCCTGTCAGACTCGACCTCTTTTCTGCTGCCCGGCTCATGATTTCCTGACGAACAAGCGGATGCAGGATGCGCTCTACCCCTTGACGCACCACAAGATCTACAAACAGGGCCTTACGCAGAGCAGGCCGATCAATATTGCCGGTCAAATCAAAAAAACGAGCACCCCATTTTTTCTGGATACCCAGCCATCCTGGCATATGCGGTTGTAACAGATTACGGCACAGAATATCAGTATCAAGCACATCATAAGCCAGCAATTTGCCCAGAAGTCCTGCCACAATACTCTTGCCTGCACCCATACCTCCTGTAACTCCGACAATCACAAGCACTCCCGCTCGACTTGTTTTGTTTCATCGGCAAGCTGATCAAGAATCAAGGAAAAATCAGGCCACAATGGGGCCGAAAAAACAAGGGACCCTCCGGTAACAGGATGGATAAAACTCAATTGGGTGGAATGAAGCAATTGCCTGGGAAATTTTCTTTTTCCCCGTCCGCCACTATAGACATTATCACCAGCTACGGGATGCCCTATGGAAGCCATGTGCACTCGAATCTGATGAGTACGCCCGGTTTCAATCTGGAGCCGAACAAGACTGAACCCAGAAGAAAATTCCTGAAGCACCTGCCAACTTGTGGCAGCGTACCTTCCATCCTCCTTGATAGCCATTTTCTGACGATGCACCGGGTGTCTGCCAATTGCCGCCACGATCCGCCCTGTTTTCTGCTCCAGAATACCATGCAGCAAGGCCAGGTATTGTTTATCAACCATTCGGGCCTTAAAGGCATCAACAAGTTTTCGATGCGTCCCCTCCTCTTTGGCCACAACCATAAGGCCAGAGGTATCTTTATCAAGACGATGGACAATCCCGGGCCTGACCGCATCATCACCAACACCGGCAATGGCTTGGCAATGATACAGCAAGCCATTCACCAGGGTACCTGTCTGATTTCCACTGCCAGGATGCACGACCAGCCCAGGAGGCTTAGAAAGGACCAGGAGATACGAATCCTCAAAAAGGATTTCAAAGGGTATTTTCTCCGGCAATAGATCCATTGCCGGAACCACAAACAGAGATCCGGCGACACACTCTCCAGCCTTCAAACAATAGCTGCTTTTCCTTTCAAGACTATCAACCTTGATCAATCCAACCCGAACAGATTCAGTTAAAATCGAACGGGAGGCCTCAGGGACAGCACGCACCAGAAAGTGATCTAAACGACACCCAGCCTGCTCGGCTGGGACATAAAAGATAAAAAAATTCTCTGAAGGAGAAGGAACAAAAGAAGATTGAAAATGACTCATGACTGACAGCCATGCAAAGACTTTAGGAGCCATTGCGAAAGAACTATTACATTTTTGACCATTTCCTTACGGCCCCTTATGCCGTTCATGGTATTTCAATGTTACAGTTATTTTTGAACAACGGCTTATTACAAATAAAATTTCATACAAATACGACACGAAACACTTACAAGACGCCACACAAATTTCAAGAGAACATCTTCTCAATCTGATCTGCAGTTTTGGTCTCATCCATATCCCGGGCCAAAGAAATTTCTTTTACTAGAAGATTTTTCGCGGTATCCATCATCTTTCTCTCTCCATAGGAGAGTTCTTTATCGACGCTAAGAAGAAACAGATCCCGGAGAACAACCGCCACCTCAAAAATGGATCCCGTCTTGATCTTTTCCATGTAATCGCGATAACGACGGTTCCAGGTCTGGGCGCTGATCGAAATATCCCGATCCCGCAAAATCACCATAACCTTTTCCACCTCAGTTTTATCAATAATAGCACGAAGTCCTACATTAGCACTGTTTCTGGTAGGAATCATGATCTTCATATCATTTTCAATGATCTTCATGACATAAAATGAATGATCCGTCCCCGCAACCGTCTGAGTCTCTATAGACTCAATCACCCCTACACCATGAGCCGGATAAACGGCCATATCGCCTGCAAGAAACACCATATCCTCCTGGTCAAGATGAATTGTCTGAACACGATCCTTTTGCCTTCATAAGGATGATGTTACATTTCGTAATAAATGGAAGCCATCAAATAACATTAACGACTCCCCCCATATCCCACATAAAAGCTGAAAATTCATCAGCCAAGGCATCACCGATTTCAGCTTCAACAACAATAAAAACATGTTTTATTACTAACATATTTTTTTAAATTATGCTCTTTAAAAAAGGTTCTTCCTCTGAAGCGTACCGCAATGCTCACGGTTTTATGGTATTTAACAGATTCATTGCCTTGGCAATTCCATCGCACACAAGATACTCCAGACCCTTTTCAATATTATCCATCCTCTGCTCCAGAAGCATTCTTTCATCTGGCGAAAAGGGTGCCAACACATATTTTTCCACCGGCATTCCCGAATAAAGGCTCAACCTTCCCGGCCTGCCGATACCCAGCTTTAATCGCAAAAAATCCTTTGTCCCCAAGTACTCAACCAATGAACGTATGCCATTATGACCACCCGCCCCACCCCCGGCAACCAATTTTACCCGACCAAGGGTCATATCCAGATCATCATGCACCACAAGTATCTGCTCAGACCGTACTTTGTAAAAATCGACATATCTGGCCACAGCCCTACCACTCAAATTCATAAAAGTACTTGGCTTCAGCAGACATATCTTACCCCCCCACAAAGTAAGCTGCGCAGAATAGGCCTGCCATTTTTCGTGATCAACAGATACCCCAAACCTTCTGGCAAGCTCATCAATAACGATAAATCCAGCATTATGCCGTGTGTCAGCATATTCACTACCAGGATTCCCTAAACCAACAACTAAAAACATATTTTCATTCATACAGTCACATCAAGCCATCTTCAGAAATAACTGGGACATTGAGATATTATCATGCTCATCACAAGGGGCTTGTCGCTCTTCACACCCCAAGAGCACATCATTTGGGAGCCCACTCCGCAAGCAACAACTATGTCAGATAAGCGAAACGAAGACAAGACTCCGACCACATGGTCATCGTAACGAAATAACCAGAGAGGCATTTGTTCTTTTGTTACGGCTCCTAAATAAAAAATCCGGAAAAAGCCATAGCTCTTTCCGGATAAAGGATAACACAACTATCTTGTTTTAATATTGTTTTAAATCAAGCTGCAGAGGGTGCCTGGATTGTTACACAGACTGCGTCACCGGATGTGACCATCTTGACATTATCAGGAAGAACCAGACTGTCGGCTATAAAGTTATCACCAATAGCCAGCTCTGTCACATCCACCTCAAAAGTATCGGGGACATCAAGAGGATTTCCTTCTACTGTCACTTTCCTGGTAACAACCTCCAAAATCCCACCAACATCCACACCTTTAGCAGCACCAGTCACGACTAGATCAACGGTAAACCTGCGGGCCTTATCCAAGGGAATCTCATAGAAATCGGCATGAATCAAGGTATCGCGGACCGGATCCGTCTGCAACTCCTTAATCAAAACATACCGGGAAGAATCCCCTTCGATATTTAAAGTAATAACCGCATTGCGCCTTTGAATTTTCAATAATTGTTTAACAAGCGGCAGGGTCTCAAGCTGAAGCGACACTGGCTCACGACCTGTTCCATAAATAACTGCCGGGGTATTTCCGGCCATCCGTAAACGCCGCATGGCCCCCTTCCCAAAATCTTTTCTTACTGAAGCAGACATTTCCTGTTGAAGCATTTTTTCCTCCATCACGTTCCTGCATCACCTGCGAAAAACAGACAATCACAGAACTTATTTATCTAAAAATACGATTATGCAGATCTTTTTCAAACTATCAAGCCAACACTGATCAGTTACACGAAAAGCGAACTTACCGAATCTTCATTATGAATACGATCAATGGCCTCAGCAAGAAGCTGAGACACAGACAATACTTTAATAATATCACATTGCAGGGCATCTCCACGCAAGGGAATGGAATTGGTGACGACCAGAGATTTAATACATGAGTTATTCAGACGTTCAATAGCAGGCCCTGATAAAACAGGATGCGAGCAACAGGCATGCACCTCCTTGGCGCCATGTTCAAGCAACGTCGCTGCCCCGTTACAAAGGGTCCCGGCAGTATCCACCATATCATCGAGAAGAATCGCAACCTTGCCTTTGACATCACCAATCACATTCATGGCCTGACATTCATTAGGGCGATCCCGCCGCTTATCAATAATAGCAAGGCCAGCATCAAGCCGTTTGGCAAAGGCACGAGTCCGCTCAACTCCACCGGCATCAGGTGATACCATAACCACGTCCTTGAATTGTTCCTTAATATACTTCAACAACACGGGAGCGGCATACAGATGATCCACCGGGATATTGAAAAAACCCTGAATCTGTCCGGCATGTAAATCCATGCACAGAACACGGCGCACCCCTACCGCCATAAACATCTCCGCCACAACCTTGGCAGAAATCGGCACCCTGGGGGCAACTTTTCTATCCTGGCGTGCGTAGCCATAATAGGGCACGACAGCGGTAATCCTGCGGGCCGAGGCCCGACGTAGGGCGTCAACCATAATCACCAACTCCATCAGATGATCATTGACGGGGGTACAGGTTGGCTGAATAATATAGACATCATCGCCACGAACATTCTCTTTTATCTCAATAAATATCTCACCATCACTGAATTTCCTCACATCCGCCTCAGACAAGGGCAGATTAAGGAATTCGCAAATTTCACGAGCCATTTGCGGATGGGCATTACCAGAAAAAATCTTCGGGGCTTTTGACATAATAAATTTCTATATTTATGGTAAAAGGATATCCAACCTGTTTATCTGGCTGGGGTGGAAGGGATCGAACCTACGAATGCCGGGATCAAAACCCGGTGCCTTACCGCTTGGCGACACCCCATCACACAGGTTGAGTTACAAAAACTTTTACACCATTTTGTTGTTCTAATACATGAACAGCCTGCCGAACGAGAGTTGACACTCTGCCATCCTCGTCGGGAAATATCCCGAAAACAGTTGGACCACTTCCAGACATCAATACCGAAGAAGCACCCAAGCCAAGAAGGTTCTGCTTAAAACGCTCTATTTCAGGATACGAAGGAAGAGTTATCTGTTCCAGATCATTGCTTCCTGCATACGGAAAAACATGACTGGTTTTTTTTTGAGAATCACACAATTTAGAATCTTTGTCTGCCATTGTCAACGCATATTTTTCATACACCCAACGCGTGGACACAGGAAACCCCGGATTAACCAGAACAAACGTGCAATCTTTAAGGGATGACACCGCGCTCATCTGATCGCCTATCCCTTCCGCCCGAACAGCACCAAAGTCCGTAACGAAAAAAGGAACATCTGCCCCCAATGGCCTGGCCAACGCGACAAGTTCAGCTGCAGAAAAACCAGCCCCAAACAGCCTGTTCAACCCGGCAAGTACGGTCCCGGCGTCACTGCTCCCCCCCCCAAGCCCGGCAGCGATAGGGATATTTTTCTCAAGGGTAATATTGACCCCTACTTTTTCACATTTACATGCAGCGAAAAATGCCTCTGCTGCCCTGAAGACAATATTGGATCGATCTTCAGGTAAATCGGAATCAGGACATCGCAAAATAATTCCCGCATCATCTGTTACCGTAAGTGTAACAAGATCACATAGATCCAGTTTCTGCATCACGGTATCCAGATCATGATACCCATCCGGGCGTCTTCTTATAATCCGCAAAGACAGATTCACCTTGGCCGGCGCCCGAAGGACAAGAGATGCTCCAGAACCCACCAGCACCAAGCTATTTCCCCTCAATCTGACATCTCAACACAAAGTTCAAACTGCTTACCTTTTAACGGCCTTTACAAAGCGCATCTTTACATCATAAAGAATACCTTTCAGCATCCCCTCCTCATCCGATGTCAGATTCCCTTTTGTCTTTTCCTGCAAAAGCATCAAGGTATCGATACCATGCCGGGCCAGATCATAATCGATCTGCTTCTTTCCTGTTGCAGGATCAGCTATTTCACCCAGATGATACAGCACCGACGTATTGAGAGACATGATAAAAGCAGGAAAGGTCACATTAGGCATAACGCATTTCCCTTCTCGATCAGGAACCTTTCCTTCTCCACAAGGACAGCCCTGTTCTTTTTGTTCATCCATAGCGTAACCCCAACTCCTTTAAACCGTCTTTCACAAACAACCGTAATAGAAAATATCGTGACCGCCACAGGAACGCCGCAACAAATTCAGCTTGTTATTTATAACGTATCATTTCTAGGGCAATAGCCCCATCTATGTACTCAAGGGCCTGAACATCAGCCAGCAATTCTTTAGAAATCGGCACATTGGTGTTGAGGAAAATAACATTCTGCTCACTAGCCTCCTCCCGGCCAACTGTCATCCTGGAAATATTGACGCCCGCCTTACCCAGGGTAGTGCCAAGCTCACCAATCACACCCGGAACGTCTTTATTATACACCAGAAGCATGGGGCCTGCCGGCAGTGCTTCCAAACGGAAGGCGTTCAACCGGACTAATCGAGGCTCTTTTTTACCAAAGACGGTTCCCACCAGAACATTCTCGCTCTCGCTGGATTTAACCCTGATGGTCAAGGTGTTGGTAAAATCATCAGACTGTTCTGTTCTGGACTCGACCACCCTTATTCCCCGCTCGCGGGCAATAACCGGGGCGTTCACGTAGTTAACCGCCTCCTGAAGGATAGGGGTAAACAGCCCTTTCAAAAAGGCAACGGTAATGGGGCTGGTATTCATATCCGCCAGATCACCACTGTATTCAATGCTCACATCCTGCACACTTCCTTTGGCGATCTGCATATGCAAGGAACCCAACATCTCTCCCAAAGTGATATAGGGACCAACCTGAGCCAGCACGTCGCCGCTGACCGAAGGCACATTTACCGCGTTGGCAATAACCCCGGTCTTCAAATAATCAGCCACCTGCTCGGCAATGGTCAGGGCCACATTTTCCTGGGCCTCACTGGTGGAGGCACCAAGATGCGGGGTACAGATAAAATTATTTAATCCCAGCATCGGGCAGTTTTCCATGTTAGTTGGCTCTACAGCATAGACATCGAGGGCCGCGCCCGCAATCTCACCATCAACCAGGGCCTTGTACAGGGCCTCTTCGTCACAAACACCACCGCGCGCACAATCAATGAACATGGCATCTTTCTTCATGTTCTTGAAGAACTCGGTAGAAAGAACCTTGTCCGTCTCTTTGGTCAAGGGAACATGCACGGTGATATAATCAGAACGTTTGGCCAGCTCTTCCAGGCTAACCAGCTCCACTCCCAGCTTATCTACCAGATCTTTGGGCATATGGGGGTCATAGGCAATGACCTTCATCCGCAGCCCCTGCGCCCTGTTAGCGACAATGGCGCCAATCCGGCCAATACCGAATATTCCCAGAGTTTTGCCAGTCACCTCACGACCCATGAAACTCTTCTTCTCCCATTTTCCGGCCTTCATCGAGGCAGTGGCCTGGGGAATATTGCGTGACAAAGACATTATCATGGCAATGGCATGTTCAGCCGCGGTGGTGGCATTGCCATCCGGCGCGTTCATAACCACAATCCCTTTCTGGCTGGCCGCCGGAATATCGACGTTATCCAGACCGATACCAGCACGGCCCACCACCCGCAACTTGCCGGCCGCCGCGATAATATCGGCCGTCACCTTGGTAGCGCTGCGAATCACCAGACCATCATAATTGCCAATAATATTCTTCAACTCTTCCGGGGCAAGGCCGGTATTGATATCAACTTCCAGACCGGCATCACGTAAGATCTGCGCTCCAGCAGGAGACAGATTATCACTAATCAGTACTTTCATTTTAACTCCTCATAAGTCATAAATAAGTCATAATGCGAATTATAATTCTTTATGGATCAACCTAGCCTATATCCACCCAAAGTGGACAGATATAAGGAATTTTTATCCATTGCAAGACCTTACCCGAAATCGCCACACCAACATCAATAATCTCCGAATCTCACGACAAAATTTCACAAAAAGATAAATACTATACAAGTTTCAACCAAAGAGAACAACAAAATACAACACTTTTCCACAAACCAATTTTCGCTCCGCAACCCCTGTAAACATAGTCGAATATGCTTTTCCGCCATCATAGCTATTGAACAATAGAGTTGAAAACGATATAAAGAGGTCTTTTCATGCTTTATTCTACGTTGCAACTATACTGATCAGTTAAGCCGATCATTTTAAGGAGTTTCCATGACAGAAACACGACTGCGCTTTCCGCCGAGTCCCACCGGTTATCTCCATATCGGCGGGGCTCGAACCGCCCTTTTCAACTGGCTCTATGCCAAAAAAACAGGCGGCAAACTGATCCTGCGCATTGAGGACACGGACGCCGAACGTTCTACTCAAGACTCAATCCAGGGCATCCTCGACGGACTCAACTGGCTGGGCATTGACTGGGATGAAGGCCCCTATTTTCAGACAGAATTCAGCGCCGATCATCTGGCCGCCGCCAACCGGATGCTGGCAGAGGGCCATGCCTACAAGTGTTTTTGCACCAAGGAAGAGCTTGAAGCCAGAAAAGAAGCGGCCATGGCCGCCAAACAGGAAATGGGCTACAATGGCGCCTGCCGTAACCTAACCCCTGAACAGGTCGCTGAAAAAGAGGCCGCAGGACTGCCCTTTGTCATCCGCTTCAAGGTACCTGAACGGAGCGGCATGCTCGGTTATGACGACAAAGTCCTCGGGCGCATCGAACACAGCTACAACGAGGTTGATGACTTTGTCATTGTCCGCTCCAACGGCAAGCCCCTCTACCTGCTCTGCAATGTGGTGGATGATATTCGTGACCGGATCACCCATGTGCTCCGCGGCCAGGACCACATGACCAATACCACCCGCCAGGTCCTGCTCTACGAGGCACTGGGGGCCCCCTTGCCGGTCTTTGCCCATATGCCGCTCACCCTCGATCTGAAAAAGGCCAAGATCTCCAAACGCAGCCATGGCGAGATCGTGGCCGTTCATTTTTATAAAGAGCAC
>CAISPV010000089.1 GCA_903887485.1 uncultured Desulfobulbaceae bacterium
ATTAATCAACAGAAAATTAATCACCAATACTCAAGCAAATATTAATATGATTTTCTAACAAGAACCTCTCTTGGTTTGGCCCCATCAGCCGGACCGACAACCCCTTCTTTTTCCATCAATTCGACCAATCTTGCGGCCCGATTATAACCAATCCGCAACCGACGTTGGACCATGGAAATAGAGGCCTGCCCCTACTCACAAACGATGGTGACAGCTTCATCATACCGTTCATCGACATTCTCATCACCCTCAACCACGCTGCCGCTCTCTTCCTCGACCTCCGCCACCACCGAATCGTCATAGCTGGCGCTTCCCTGCTCTTTCAAGAAGTCAACAATCTGTGTCGTCTCCGCCTCAGAGATATACGCCCCATGTATCCGTTGCACAGATTTACCCGAGGCCAGATAGAGCATATCTCCGGCCCCGAGAAGATGTTCAGCTCCCGAGCTATCAATAATCGTCCGTGAATCAATTTTGGATGCCACCTTAAAGGAAATACGAGTGGGGAAATTGGCCTTGATAAGCCCGGTTAACACATCTACGGACGGTCGCTGCGTCGCCAGGATAAGATGCATCCCCGAGGCCCTGGCCATCTGAGCCAATCGGGCAATTGCAGCCTCTACATCTTTCGAGGCGACCATCATCAAATCCGCCAGCTCATCGACAATGATAACGATATAGGGTAATTTTTCCTCAGCGGTCTCATTATAAGAGTCAAAATTTTTCACCTTTGCCTCTTCCAGCAAGCGGTAACGCCGCTCCATTTCCCGCACTGCCCACTGCAAGGCTCTGGAGGCCAGCTTGGGCTCGACCACCACAGGATGCAGCAGATGCGGAATCCCTTCATAACCCGATAGTTCGATCCGCTTGGGATCGACCATCAACATCCGCACCTCATCAGGGGTCGCATTATACAAGATCGAAGAGATAATAGTATTGATGGCCACACTCTTGCCCGCTCCGGTGGCTCCGGCAATAAGGAGATGCGGCATTTTGGCCAGATCAGCAATGACGGGATTGCCAACCACATCAAGACCAAGGGCAATGGAAAGTTTTGCCACCGAGGAACGATATTTCTCTGTAGTCAGCAGGTCCCGGATGTACACCACCTGCCGGTCTTTATTTGGAATCTCGATTCCAAGGGCCGCCTTGCCCGGAACCGAACCCACCACCCTGACCGATTGCGCCTTGAGCCCCAAGGCCAGATCATCGGCCAGACCCACAATCTTGTTAATCTTAACACCTGCTGCCGGGGCATACTCATAGGTCGTTACCACCGGGCCGGGCGAAATCCCCACCACTTTGCCCGAAACACCAAAGTTAATCAGCTTTTGCTCCAATTGTTTGGAGACCTTGTAATATTCCTCATGATCCACCTTGTGCTGAACCGATTCAGATTTCTCCAACAAGGATAAAGGTGGCAGCCGCCACTCCCCTCGGGCAAGTGGCCGCAGAGCAAAATTCTCATCCTCTACCAAGACCTCTGGGGTGACCCGTAACTCCTTGACAACCGGAACCCCGCCTACAAAGGCAGGCACAGCCTCAACCGCGGCTCCTTCTTTTTTTGCAGGCCGCAACTCTTCCGTCTGAACAACGAGACTTGCTTCTCGGCGCTCATTCTGCCGGACCTTCCGCTGCCCTCCCTTATTCTTCAGAACTCTCCAGAAAAAAGCGACAAATTCATAAGGGGAAAAACGGAGAGCAAGCATGATGGAGACAATAAAAATCAGGAATAAAAAGAGAACGGCACCGGGCCCACCAAGCACCGAATGCAGCAGATTCAAGACAGTTTTTCCCAAAAAACCACCTGTTTCCGCGCTGACAAGATCTTGCAGAGAGAGAGAGGAAAGAAGACCGCAGGCAGCGATAACCGCACCGGTTAAACCAGCGGTTATCTGGGGCAAGCGGTCAAAGGCCATACGAGGCCCAAAAAAGAGAAAAGAGATAAAAAGAAGAAGACTAGCAAGAAGATAGGCCCCTATGCCGGTAAATCCCACGAGAAACTGAGCAAGAATCCGGCCTAATTCGCCGCCCCAATTACCAGCCGCACCCAAAGACATGGACAACAGGCTGAGGAACAGAAAACAAGCAAAAAAAATCCCACAGAGAGCCACCACCTCCTGCTTCAAATCAGGTCTTGTCTTGATTGGTGTCTGCTCCATGGAATAGTTCAGGTTTGGGTAAGCGTATCGGACTCCGTCCCCACCGCTTCGCCATTGCCACGAATCACGACTCGCACCGCGTCCAGAACACCATTGACAAAGGAAGAGGATTCTTCCGTCCCATAACGTTTGGCGATCTCCACAGCCTCATTAATGACCACCTGATCAGGGGCATCTGCACTGAAAAGCATCTCACAGACCGCAATCCGCAGAATATTTCTATCAGTTGAGGCAATCCTTTCAATACGCCAGTTACTCGCACTATTTCTGATTAGGGTATCAATACGATCGACATTCCGCATAACTCCCTGCAACAGCTCAAGGGCATAGGGGATTGCCAGTTTCTGCACCGGATAGAGAGCGCGAAAACGCTCAAAAGGCGCATCAAGATCGTCTTGCACTTGCAGCCCTCCAGGAAAGAAATCCTCTTGAAAAAGAAACTGCATGGCGGCTTCCCGTGATTTTCGACGTATTCCCATGAGATGAAGGACAGTTACTGCAGGTTAACAATCAGATTCGCCATTTCAATGGCAGCGACAGCAACCTCGGCGCCCTTATTTCCTGCCTTGGTACCGGAACGTTCAATGGCCTGTTCAATGGTTTCTGTGGTCAACACCCCGAACAGAACGGGCACGCCCGTTTCCAGACCCACTTGCGCAGAACCCTTTGAGACCTCATTCACCACCACATCAAAATGAGGGGTGGCCCCACGAATGACCACACCCAGACAAATAACCGCATCATATTTCTGAGAAGCGGCCATCTTTTTAGCAATGAGAGGGATCTCAAAGGCGCCGGGAACACGGGCTACATCAATATCTGAATCCAGGGCACCAGAACGGACCAAAGTATCCAAGGCCCCCTCCAGCAATTTCTCCGAGATAAAAGAATTAAACCGGGCCACGATAATCGCGAATTTTTTGCCATCCGCCTTCAGGTTTCCCTCAATCATATTTGCCATAGCATTATCACCTTATTTCTTTTTAAGATACCCTTCCCTGAAAAGAAGGTTTTAAATTTGCAGCTACCCTTTTCACTCATCATCAACGGCAATCAGATGGCCCATGCGATCCCGCTTGCACTGCAGATAACTCTTATTTTCATCGCTTACCGCCATCTCGATGGGAAAACGATCAACCACTTCAATTCCATAACCCTCAAGACCGATAATCTTCTTGGGATTATTGGTCAGCAGACTCATCTTCCGTACCCCGAGATCACGAAGGATCTGGGCCCCAATACCATAATCACGAAGGTCCGCCTTAAAGCCCAGGTGGATATTGGCCTCAACCGTATCCATCCCCTCTACATCCTGGAGGTTATAGGCCTTCAATTTATTAACAAGACCAATACCCCGCCCCTCTTGGCGCATATAAAGCAGGACACCACAGCCCTCCTGATCGATCATCCGCATAGCCGCATGCAACTGAGACCCACAGTCGCAACGGGCCGAACCAAAGACATCACCGGTAAGACATTCGGAATGTACGCGAACCAGCACCTTTTTCTCAGGATCAATCTGCCCTTTCACCAAGGCCACATGTTCCAGATTATCCACGTCATTGGTATAGACTACCGCCCTGAACTCGCCAGCATGTTCAGTAGGCACCCGGGCCTCAACCGCTCGATGCACCAGGATATCCTTACGCAGGCGATAGGCGACCAGATCAGCAATGGTGGCAATCTTCAGATCATGCTCGGCGGCAAACTTCTCCAGATCAGGCATCCTCGACATGGTGCCATCCTCGTTCATGATCTCACAGATCACCCCGGCCGTCCGACAACCAGCCAGGCGGGCAAGATCGACCGACCCTTCAGTCTGACCGAGACGAACCAGCACCCCACCTGCGCGAGCACGTAGCGGAAAGATATGCCCAGGGCTGATAATATCATGGGGCCTGACATCGGGCGCAACCGCCGCCTGGATGGTACGAGCCCGGTCCGCCGCCGAGATACCGGTTGATACCCCGGTGCGGGCCTCGATACTGATGGTAAAACCGGTACCGTAAGGAGACTGGTTATCACTCACCATCATCGGCAATTGTAGTTTGTCCACAAGATCCGGACTCAGGGTCAGACAGATCAGTCCCCGGCCATGCCTGGCCATGAAATTAATGGCCTCAGGGGTGACCGCCTCAGCAGCCATACAGAGGTCGCCCTCATTTTCCCGGTCTTCATCATCAACCAGAATGACCATCTTCCCGGCCTTGATATCTTTTATTACTTCCTCAATTGAACTGACTGCCATGATCAAATACCTTGTATTTAAAGAACCTGTATTTTACCCCTTCACCCATGAAGAAGTAGAGAGAATCAAAAAAAACCATGTTCTGCCAAAAAGGCAGAATTAATCTTCCCCTGTTCCGGTCCGGAAGACTCAGAGGGTTGACCGGAAAGAAGCTTTTCCACATATTTCCCGATAATATCGACCTCGATATTTACCCGG
>CAISPV010000090.1 GCA_903887485.1 uncultured Desulfobulbaceae bacterium
CTGTCCAGCAGCGCTTGAGGAGCCTGTTGAAATTCGGTATCCATGGTCGTTGACTGGATCATGGATTCGCTGAAGGTGGAGATGAGATTCTGATGGCTCCAGCGCGTCAGGTAGTAGATCACCAGGGCCGGCAGTCTGGTGTAGATCGTTTCTTCCGGCATGGGGTCGCGAAAACTTGACTGGCGCAGTTTTTTCGATGACAGGGTTTGGGTCTTGTAGAAACTTTCGAGGAACATCAACTCGGCGGGCAGGCTGCCCTTCAGACCGATCTTGGAGAAGATCTTCAGGAGAATTTCCATGGTCTTTTTGCCGATGGTGGCGACAGGATACGGAATATAGATCTCGCGCGGGGTCTTGAGCTCAAGATAGGACTTGATGGTCAGAATCAGGTTGGCAAGCTCTACCGGGTCCTTATCGACAAAATGATAGGTCTCACCACAAAATTCCTGACGATTGAGGAGGACATGGTGAACAAAATAGGGCAGTTTGTTGGCATTGGAATAGGAGTGCATCACCTTTTTTTTGGTAAAGAGTGCCGGCATGGCTTCATCGGCCACGGAAAAGAAAAGGCGATGAAAGCCTTGGATTTTATGATCGTGCTCGCCATAGACCACCGCCAGGCGGATGCAGGTGTAGTCAAGACCGACGGTTTGATACATATGGCGCAGGGTCTCTTCGGCCATCAGTTTTGATTTTGCGTAATTGTTCAGGTGAGCCGTCAGGGGTAAATGGTCTTCTTCTGAAAGCTCTTCGCCGTTGGGCAGGGTGGCGGCCGAGCTGATATGGATATAAGGGATGTGCAGAGCGGCCGCGGCCCGGGCCAGATTCAGGGTTCGCAGATAGTTGACCTCAAAGGCGAGTTGCGAGTCAGAGTCTATGTTAGCTATAGCCGTATTGATAACAAAATCAGGGCGCACCCGTTTGAGGTAATCACGGATATCGCCGGCGCTTCTGATGGAGAGCTTTTTACTGCTGGGAGCCCGGAGCTCTATGGAGTCCTGGGTTGTGGTCTTGAAATAGTTGGCAATGGTACCACCGATGAGCCCGGAGCCACCGATGAGGATGCCGAGCATTTTACGAGGGGATGAAGAGGATTGCACTTTCAGCCTGGAGAAAACCTGGTCACGCCAGCATCTGATCGAGTTTCTTGCGAATCTCGATGATGAAATCGCGGGTGTTGACCACTCTTGGGCTTGCCAGTTCGGTGATGAGCGCCAGATCCTTGGTCATGCAGCCCTCTTCGATTGTTGTCAGGGAGGCCGTCTCCAGCATGTCGGCAAAACTTACAAGCTCGGGTATGTTGTCGAGCTGACCGCGCTTTTTAAGGGCGCCGGTCCAGGCAAAGAGGGTGGCCATGCAGTTGGTCGAGGTCTGTTTGCCTTCGAGGTGCTGGTAGTAATGGCGGGTGACGGTGCCGTGGGCAGCCTCATATTCAAAACAGCCGTCCGGGGAAACCAGGACGCTGGTCATCATGGCAAGTGAACCAAAGGCGGTAGCGACCATGTCGCTCATGACATCGCCGTCGTAGTTCTTGCAGGCCCAGATAAATCCGCCGCGCGAACGGATGACCCTGGCCACGGCGTCATCGATCAGGGTGTAGAAGTATTCGATGCCGGCGGCGCTGAACTTTTGCGTATATTCGGCATCATAAATCTCCTGCATGATATCTTTGAAGCGGTGGTCGTAGATCTTGGAGATGGTGTCCTTGGTCGAGAACCACAGGTCCTGTTTGATATCGAGGGCATAGTTGAAACAGGCGTGGGCAAAACTGGCAATGGAGTTGTCCTTGTTATGCACGCCCTGAATGATCCCCGGACCTTCGAAGTCGTAAATGGTCTCGCGCCACTCTTTGCCGTCCTCGGCCGTGAAGACCAGCTCTGCCTTACCCTTGCCGGGGACGCGGTATTCGGTGTTACGGTAGATATCGCCATAGGCGTGGCGGGCGATAGTGATCGGTGCTTCCCAGGTGCGCACCGAGGGCTTGATGCAGTCAACCACCAGCGGGGCGCGAAAGACCGTGCCGTCGAGGATGGCACGGATGGTGCCGTTGGGGCTTTTCCACATCTTTTTCAGTTTATATTCTTCAACCCGTTGAGCATTGGGGGTGATGGTGGCGCATTTGACGCCGACGCCGTATTTCTTGATGGCCTCGGCGGCGGCAACGGTGACGTTGTCGTCCGTCTCATCACGGTAGGGCAGGCCGAGGTCGTAATATTCTGTCTTGAGATCGATATAAGGCAAGAGCAGCTCGTTTTTGATATCGGCCCAGATGATGCGGGTCATCTCATCGCCGTCCATCTCGACAAGCGGTGTGGTCATCCTGATTTGCGTCATTGAAAAATCCTCCATTCCTTCAATAAAAAAATGTAATGATAAAATGATATCTGTTTGCCATTACACATAGATACGATATGAATCCTGTCTTGTCTCGGACGATAACGTAACCGTTATTCAACACTTCGCGGTCATCATAGCATACGATATTGCCGCTCTGCCAGCTTTTTTATATGGCACCGGGAACTGGCAGACCAGCTCCTGATTCGGGCTGGTCTGCGGATCAGGGTGGCAGGGGTTGTTTTCTTGCCTTGACAAGAAAGGAGTGAAATCGATACAAGGAAGGGAAGGTTTCGGTCGCTTATTTGAGAAGGAGTGCCAACAGTGCGTTTTTTCATGTTTTATTTTGTCTTGTTGTTTGCGGCAGGTCAATGATTCCCTGGCGAAAATGGGGGTGGGGCTGCGTGGAGCTGATTTTCCCCTCCCGCTGTTCTTTCTGTCAGAGTGCCCTTCCCTGGAAGGCGCAGGCGATCTGCGCCGATTGTCTTTCCCGTATTCATTATCTGCAATCCCCCCTTTGTTCCTGCTGTGGCCGGGAATTTCCTGACAGCAGTGGTGGAGATCATCTCTGCGGTTTCTGCTTGCGGCAGCCGCCGGTATATGGATGGGCTCGGGCAGTTGTCCGCTACGAGGCCCCGGTCACTCATCTGCTCCATCGCTTGAAATACGCGGCAGATACCCGGGTGCTGCCAGAGCTGGCTGCAATCATTGAGCCTTTTGTCCATGTTTCTCTTCATGACTTTCAACCAGAGGTGGATCGTATCATCCCGGTGCCGCTCTTTCCTGCCCGTTTGAAACAGCGAGGACTCAATCAATCATTACTTTTGGCCCGGATTTTTTTCCCAGAGGCGGGAGGTGCGCTTCTTGTTGATACCTTGATTCGGACGCGTAATACCCCGCCGCAAACCACACTGGATGGCGCGGCCCGCAGAAAAAACCTACGGGCAGCCTTTGCAGTCAGGTACCCGGAGGCAGTTTGTGGTCGGCGGATTTTTTTGGTTGACGATGTCTTGACCACCGGCACCACGGTCACCGAGTGCGGTAAGGCCCTGTTGGCTGCTGGCGCTGTCGAGATCCGGGTGGTGACGGTTGCCCGGGTGGCCGGGTAAAATTGGGTCCTGAATCTCAGCTTCGGGGGCCGCCAGATGCTTTTGTTGGGTATAAAAAAAAGAAAAAAACTGGATCGAACGGGAGTGGTTGATATAGCGATATATTCAAAATACATTCAGTGAAATATGGCGATATTAAGAGGAAATCATCGCTTTGTTAAGATATGTTGAGATGTTGATTATTTGATAATTGTTGATAACTTGTGAGTGCGGTGATTAACCTGCGAGGATGACACGATAAAAAGAGTGATTTTGTTGATGCCCAAAAATCAAGGGGTCTGGACTGGAGAGGGGCTGGGACTCAAGTAACACGCTCTCTGGCGTGGATGGTCGCATGGGCATGAATGGCTTGAAAAATGGGCCTCAATCATCTTTGACTGAATGCCGGATTTAGGTTTTAACTCGGGCCATGATTTGGTAAAAAAGATCTTTTTATTTTTAAAAAAAGCGTTGTTGATAAGGGGGATGGCGTCTTTTAGACGGGGAATATTCTGGGGGAAATTTTTATTTTTTCAAGAATCTGGCACATGGTATCTTGGCTTTTTATAGTGATAAATTGTCTCAAATAGCTTTTTATCGGCTTTATACACTATCGTTAACGTACGAGTGGAGAAGGAACTGGCATGGTGTGGCAGAAAATAAAAGAGAGTTTGCGTGATGTGCTGGCGGAGAATGTGTATAACCTCTGGATTGAGCCCCTTGAGTGTGTGCGGTGTGATGATAAAAATATCCGACTTTCCTGTCCGGATCGATTCTATCGCGCCCATCTGACTCGGCATCATTTAGGTCAGATCCAGGACAAGGTTAATGAAATGGATGGGATCGGCAGGCAGGTCATTTTATGTGAGGCGGGGCAGAAGAGCCTGCCTGCATCGCCTCAGACTGGCCAGTTACGTCTGCCGCATGTCCCTGCCGGCGGGTCATCGGTCCGGGCCCTGCATCCCCGTTATACCTTTGATGAGTTTATGGTAGGCGACAGCAACCTTTTGGCCATGTCGGCCTGTCAATCAATCGTTACGGGTACGGATACCGTTGGCCCCTGTCTCTATATCAATAGTTCAACCGGGCTTGGCAAAAGTCATCTGACCCATGCGGTTGCCCATCAGATCCTGGCCACTTCTCCTGCGACCAGGCTGCATTACCTGACTGCCCAGCAATTCTCGGCTGAGATGGTACGCGAGATTCAAACCAACAGCATGGATCGTTTTAAACGGAAATATCATGATCATTGCGATATCCTGCTGGTGGAAGATGTCCATTCGCTGACCGGTAAAAAAAAGACCCAGGAGGAGCTGAATGAGCTCCTTGATGCCCTGATTAAGGGGGGGAAAAGGGTGATTCTGACCGCGAATAGCGCGCCTCGGGAGCTGAATGGTATTGATGATGAGTTCCGTTCCCGGATGACGTCTGGGCTTGTAACCACTATTCAGGCGCCGGATATCCTGACTCGCCAGCGGATTGTGCAGAAGAAGGCGGCAACGCAGGGGCTTGTGCTGGCGGAAGAGTTTGTCGCCTATCTTGCCCATCATATCAAAGGTGATGTGCGCCAGATTGAATCTGCCATTCTTGCTATTCGGGCCAAATCCGCCCTCATGGGTGGGCTGATCGAGATGGCCCTTGTTCGTGAGGTGGTAGAAGGGATTGTCGGTGCTCCCAAAAATCTTTCGGCGATGATGATTGGTGAGTTTGTCAGTACCCAGTTTAATGTCAGTGTTCAGGATATGCAGTCGCGTACCCGGAAGAAGGCGATTGTCTTTCCGCGGCAAGTGGCCATGTATCTCAGTCGGGCACATACCCAGCAGTCACTGGCGGATATCGGCAAGGCCTTTGGTCGGGACCATGCAACCGTATTGCATGCAATCAAGGTGGTGAGTGATCGTATCTTGCGTGATGTCTCGGTCTCGGCCCAGGTGGATTTGCTGAATAATAAAGTGAAACAGATTTAGGCAGGAGCGGTGTCGGAGCGACGCCTGGTTTTGCGTACTATCACGGCCTGTGGGGGAATCCCACGGGCCGCTTGATTTTTATGCTGGTATCTGCTATGAAAACATGTGGATATCCGACCGATGAGGCAGGCGGAGTGGAGCCTGCTGTCCATTTTTATGGTCTTGTCGCCGCTTGCTCGTCGGTGAGTTTCTGCTCACCGGCTGCCTTCGCGTTTCTGTCTTGCTTGAGAAGCGCGAATAATCGTTCCCTACTGGAATGGAGATCACTGAGTTGCTGGAAATAGTTACGGTCTCGCGCCACTTTGATGCCTTCGTGGCCCTGGATAAGGTGTCCCTGCACATTGAGGCGGGGGAGTTTTTTACCCTGCTTGGGCCGTCCGGCTGTGGAAAGACAACCCTGTTGCGTCTTATCGCCGGATTTGATCAACCGGATGGCGGTGATATCCTGCTTGATGGCAAAAGTATTCTGGCTGCTCCTCCTGAGCGCCGTCCCCTCCATACTATCTTTCAGAATTATGCCCTGTTTCCCCATATGACGGTGGCTGAGAATATTGCCTTTCCCTTGCGGATGGCAGGAATCGCCAAAAAAGAGATTCAGGCCCGGGTGGCTAAGGCGCTTGAGGATGTTCGTCTACCGGATAAGGCCAGTCACTATCCCGATGCCTTGTCCGGTGGTCAGAAGCAACGGATTGCCATTGCCAGGGCCCTGGTGAACCGTCCCCGGTTGTTGCTCCTCGATGAGCCCTTGTCGGCGCTTGATGCCAAGTTACGCGAACAGATGCAGATTGAGCTGATTAACCTGCAGAAGGATATCGGGATTACCTTTGTCTATGTGACCCATGATCAAGGCGAGGCCCTGGCCTTGTCACACCGGATTGCGGTAATGGATAGCGGCAAGATTGTCCAGGTGGATGTTCCTGAACGGTTGTATGGCTTTCCCAATAGTCGTTTTGTTGCTGATTTTATTGGTAAATGTAATCTGTTGGCGGGGCGGGTCAGGGAACAGCATGGAGATTCTGTTATTGTGGAGCTGGATGGGCTTGGCCCGGTGCATGTGTGCAGGTCAGAGGCGAAGTTTGCCGCCGGCAGTCGTTGTGCCCTGACCCTGCGTCTGGAAAAGATCCGCATTGCTGCCGCTATTGTGAACCCTACCGATGATGAGTCCCATTTTACGGGGCATGTCCATGATCTGTTGTACCTGGGAGATGTGACCGTCTATATTGTCACCCTGGCCAATGGTCTTCTGCTTGAGGCCCTGCTTGCCAATTCGGCATCCGGACGGACTAATTTCTTTGAAGTCGGTGATCAGGTTGAAGTCGCCTGGTCATGCGATGCCGGCCATCTGGTGCTGGACTGACATCATGCAGGGCAAGTCCTGGTCCAAATATCTGCTCTCCCTGCCGCCCATGGCCTATCTGTTGATATTTTTTGCGGCGCCCACCTTGATCATGCTCTTTGCCTCATTCCGCTATCCCGGAGAATATGGCGGACTTGCGCCCTGGTATGTGCATGAAAATGGTCGGTTGACCTTTGATCTGACCCTGGAAAACTGGCAGCGACTGCTTTGTACCGATATCTATCTTCGTTTGTTTGTAAAATCAATAGGATATGCCGTGGCTGCCACCCTGATCTGCATGGTGATGGGCTATCCCCTGGCCCTGATGATCGCCCGCAGTAGCCGCAAGTCCCGTGACCTTCTTCTCCTGCTGGTGATCCTGCCGTTCTGGAGTAATTTCCTGGTCCGCATCTATGCCTGGATGATCATCTTTAGTCCGGTCGGGGCCTTGACCCGGATGCTCAACGGGGTGCTCGCTCTCTTTGGCGCGGGGCCGATAACCTTGATGTACAGTCCGACGGCGATGCTGGTCTGTCTGGTCTATGTGCATCTGCCCTTTATGGTGCTGCCCCTGTATGCCAATCTCGAAAAACATGATCTTGATCTGCTGGATGCGGCCCAGGATCTGGGCGCCGGGAAGTGGCGGCGGTTCTGGCTCATTACCTGGCCTCTCTCCCTGTCCGGTGTCACCGCTGGTTCGATCCTGGTTTTTATTCCGGTGTTGGGCATGTTTGCGATCCCTGATTTGCTTGGCGGCACCGATGGGATCATGATCGGCAATGTCATCAAACAACAGTTCATGGAGTCCCGTGACTGGCCCTTTGGCAGTGTCCTGTCCATGGTACTGACTGTGACCGCGGTGGCCGTGGTCCTGCTTGGTTCTAGGCTGGGGCAACGACGTTGAGGCGGGAGAAGCGATAATGCAGAGAAAAAATGTGTTGTTATGGATCAGCGCTGCGCTGGTCTATCTCTTTCTTTATCTGCCCCTGGTTCTGGTGGTGGTCTTCTCGTTTAATGACTCCAGGCTGAACGCCGAATGGGTGGGCTTTACCTGGAAATGGTACGGGAAACTTTTTCACAATCAGGAGATGCTGACTGCGGCCATGAACTCGTTGATCATTGCCGGTGTCAGCGCCGCTGTGGCCACAGTCCTTGGCACCCTGGCCGGACTTGCCATGGAGCAATCCCGTCTGCGTCTCCTGCAGATGCTGGTGCTGGCGCCTATTGCCATGCCGGAGATCCTGATGGGAGTCAGTCTGCTGGTGCTCTTTATCATGGTCAATATGACGCTTGGGCTGTTGTCCATCATGCTCGCTCACATCACGTTCTGTATCGGCTTTGTGGCCCTGGCGGTGCAGGCCCGGATATCAAGTATGGACCCAGGTCTGGTTGAGGCGGCCCGTGATCTTGGGGCCTCGCCCTGGCGCTGTTTCCGCGAGATTACCTTGCCCCTGCTGATGCCAGGGATCCTGGCCGGCGCCCTTATGGCCTTTACCTTATCCATCGATGATTTTGTAATCACCTTTTTTACGGCTGGTGTCGGCAGTTCAACCCTGCCGCTGCAGATCTATTCTATGGTCAAGATCGCGGTTACCCCTGAGGTCAATGCGGTGTCAACCTTGTTGATGCTGCTGACCCTGGTGGTGATTACCGTGGCATCACGATTGTCTCCCACTGTTTTTCGCGGCGAATAAGATTCATTCAACAAGAGGAAAGTGACATGAAGAGGTTATTGGTTTTATTGATGCTGATGTTTCTGGCCTCCCCAGTCTGGGCCAGTGAGGAGTTGCATCTGTTTAACTGGAATAACTACCTTTCAAAAGAGGTGGTTACCGGCTTTGAACAGAGTTGTAACTGTAAGGTGGTTCAGGATTATTATTCCGGCACTGAAGAGATGATGGCCAAACTTCTGGCCGGCGCCAGTGGCTACGATCTGGTTATTCCCACCCAGAATGCGGTGCAGGCCTTGATTCAACGAGGATTTCTGGAGAAGCTGGATAAAGGCGCCCTGGCCAATATCAAAAATGAGGACCCCGGCTTTCTCAATCGCTCGTATGATCCCGGCAACGTCTATTCCCTGCCCTATGCCTATACCACCACCCTGATCGGTTTTAATGTACAGAAGCTGAAAGAGAAAGGGATTGAGCCCACCAGTTGGGCGGTCATTTTTGATCCCAAGATCCTGGAGAAGATCAAGGGGAAGGTGACGGTCATGGATGATGCCGATGAACTGTTCGGAGCCGCCCTCAAGTATCTTGGCTATTCGGTCAATGATGCGGATGAAAAACATCTTCTCCAGGCGCAGCAGGTGATCATGAAGGCAAAGCCGTATTGGGCCGCGTTTAATTCGTCAAGTTATATCAAGGAGTTGACGGTCGGCAATATCTGGGTTGCCCATGGCTATTCCAGTGATATGGTTCAGGCCCGGAATGATGCCCTGGCTGCCAAGCGTGATTTTACGGTTCATTTTATCCTGCCCAAGGAAGGGGCGGTGCTGGCCCTGGACAATATGGTCATCCCCAAAGAGGCGAAGAATAAAAAACTGGCACTCCAGTTCATTGATTTTCTGATGGATGGCAAGAATGCCGCCGGCCTCAGTAATGATGTCGGGGCCGGCAATCCCAATGCGGCGGCCCTGCCCTTTATCAAGCCGGAGCTTAAACAACTGACCGCCATCTTCCCGGACCAGAAGACCCTGGCCACACTCGAAACCCTGGAGGCCACCAATGCCAAGGTTCGGCGCCTGAAGAACAAGTTGTGGACGGAGATTAAACTGAAATAGATTTCAGGTGTTGAGGTCGATAGACAAAAGGTTTGTTCCAGCCTTCAGCCTGTTCGCAAGGAATGCAAAAAAATGAAAGAAGAATACACCGACGCAGAATACGTAAACGCCTTCCGGCAATTGGTAGTGTCCCCCCATCACATGCGTATGCTTCAAGCTAACTACCACGCGCCAAATCGAACGATTACGGCAACTATGATGGCAAGAGTGATGAGTTACCCAAATTACAATACTGCAAATCTGCACTATGGGAAACTTGGCCGACTATTGGCCGAAAAGCTCGGTTGGAATCCATTTCCTCAACAGACTGTATTTGTGATAGTGACCTTCGAAAAGCCTGAGAAAGAGTGGCATTGGATAATGCGACCCGCGATTTCTTCGGCGCTGGAACAACTCGGTTGGGTTGACGGTGATAATTTCAATATCCCTGAAGAACTTGTGGTGACGAAGCCCCTCTATGAGGGAGCCATCAAAACGATCTCGGTTAATGCATACGAACGGAGTAGCGTTGCACGAAATCAATGTATTCTGCACTACGGATGCAGATGCTCGGCTTGCGATTTATCTTTGGCAGAAAAATACGGTGAGGTGGCACAGGGGCGTATTCATGTCCACCACCTTCGGCAATTAGCGGACATCAACTCCGAATATCATGTTGATCCAATTCGAGACTTGCGCCCTGTTTGTCCGACTTGTCATGCTGTTATCCACACTCGTACGCCACCGTTCACAATTGAAGAAGTTCAAGCCATGATTAAGGTACAAAAACAGTAACAAAGAAGCGAACAAGGCGCTACACATGACCGGCGCAAGCGCCAGCCTGTGAGCTTGGGCCGGTCATGTGTAGCGCCTTTCATCTCTTATGAGAACTTGCCCTTATGCGAATTATCCGTTTTTCCTCCCTCTCTCTTCTGTTTGCTGTCCTCTGCTTTTTCTCATCTGCTCACGCTGAGCTGCCGGATATCCCTGCTGCCATTGAAATCCATCTGTATCAAGGGAAAGCGGAAGAGATTACCGCTTTTATCGGCAAACGGCAGACTCAGGTTGATGGCCTTATTGCCCTGATCACCAAGGATATGGAGAAGAAGACAGAGGAGAAGGAGACGATTGTTTTTACCGCCCTTCTCGACCTGTTTCAGGGCCTCTCCTTTCAGTTGAAAAATCTGCAGGCGGAGCTGGCCAGACCGGAATTCCCGCCTCTGCAGTTGCCGGCTCCCGGCTCCCCTCCGTACAATCTGGCCGTATTTGATGACGTGGTCTCTTTTCAGCAGAAAATTGCCCGGCAACTTGGGTTGTACGAGGAGAGTCTTGGCTCTGGGGAGGCCAGGATTGCTGTCCTGAAGGATGAGTTGACAGATTTGTTGCCCCAGTATGCCCAGATGAAATCAGAGAACAGCAGCCGATATCAGGCCTATGAAAATCTGGCGCATATCTTGAGCCTGCAACATGAATACGCCATCCTCCAGCTTAAAAAGCCGAAGTTGAACAAGGCATTGACTGATATCCGTATTGTCGTAAAGGAAGCGGGAAATCTGGCAGAACAGGTCTTTGGGCAACTCCGGATCAGCAAGGATGATATCGCGGAGCTGAAAAAAAAGGTGGATGCGCTGAACGAGAGCCATGTCGGCAGTCTTGCCAGATTGAATGCCGAACATTTAGATTTGGACAGGCAAAGCGTGGTCGCCGAATCAAAACTGGATAAAGCCATTACGGCCATGGGTCTGGGGGGAAAAGACGATATTGCGGCAGGCGTCCTGGAGGGCGAGAAGGACAGGCTTGAGTTGGTGCTTGAGGCGATCGGTTTTCGGCAAAAGGCCATTATTCAGGAAAAGATGAATCTGGATCTGGCGATCCAGGGTCTGATGTTCAAACAGGAATGGCTTACTGCCTCTATTGAGATGTCGACCGGGAAAAAGCCCGCTGCTTTTGTCGAACAGTGGCGGAAAAAAGGGGAAGAGCTGACCGCAAAAAAGGAGGCCATGCTACGGGATCTGTCTCTGGCCACGCAAAAAAGAGCGGATCTGACCCAGCGTCTGGTTGTCATGACCAATAAGGTGGGGGCTATCGGTCATTCCGGTGGTCGGGATTTGCAGCCGATCTTTGCCAAACAGGCAGAAAAGACAACGGATAATCTGGACGTCTTTATTCTTGGCCTTTCCGATAATATTCATGATCTTGGTCAGTTACATGAGGAGATAGAGCTTGTCCTGCAGCTTCTGCTCAACCGGATGGACAGTAGCGAGCGTTTTCTTTCCTGGGGGCTGGCCTATCTGACCAGTAAATGGGAGCTGGTCAGGGCCGTCCTGTTTTATCCCCTGATCACTATTGGTCAAACAGCAATCACCTTGATCACTCTCTGCAAGGTCCTGGTCCTGTTGTTGATTGGGGTGCGGCTTCTCAAGGTCGTCCGCCGGAAGACCGCCAATCTTTTAGCTGAGAAGACGGCGATGACGCCGGGGGCGGTCAATTCGATGACTACCCTTATCTATTATGCGGCGCTGGTTATCGGCATCCTCATTCTCCTCTCGACCGTTGGGGTTAATGTCAGTCAGTTGGGCATGATCTTTGGGGCGCTCAGTGTGGGCCTGGGGTTTGGCCTGCAGACCATCTCCAATAATTTTATCAGTGGGATTATCCTGCTTACTGAACAGACCATCCAGGTCGGCGATTATGTGGAGCTGCAAACCGGGGTGACAGGCGAGGTCAGAAAGATCTCGATCCGGGCCACTATTGTCAGGACCTTTGATGGTGAAGATGTCATTGTCCCTAATTCTGAATTTGTTTCCAGCCGGGTCAATACCTGGACCTATGAAGACAACTGGCGTCGGTTGAAGGTCCCTTTTGGAGTTTCCTATGATTCCGATCCGGCAGAGGTGGTCCGTCTGGCCGAAGAGGCGGCCCGGGAGGTCAGGGTTACCAAGGAAGACCCCGCCCATCCCCTGCGTATCTTGTTCGAGGGCTTTGGCAATAACAGCCTTGATTTCTCGATCAGACCCTGGTGCTGGATGAATGAGATAAACGCCCAGACGGGCATGATCAGCGATTATTATTTTGTCCTGTTCCGGAAATTCAAGGAGGCGGGAATCGCCATCCCTTTTCCGCAGACGGACCTGCATCTCAAATCCATTTCGCCCGAGGTGCTGGCGATTCTGCAACAAATAGCTTTAACGCCGGGCCAGGCGAGAGCTGGTGGAACTGACAAGAAGGGTGGGGAGCAGAACGCCGGGTAACGAATATCGGTATCAGTCCTTTTTATTTTAATTGGGATGATATAGAATAAAAATTGTTCAGTATGAGTGATGTCTCTGGCAGGAAATGAGAAGGATGATTTCCAGGGTGGCCTGAATTGTGTTGCAATGTGGCAAGCCAGGTTCCCAGAGACAGTAAACCTGCGGCAGGGGGAACTGCCGCTCTTATGGCAATATTGGTGACTTTATGGATTTTGCTGCCCTTCCTCAAAAATATACCGAATATAAAACGTCAAAGACTGTTGTCCTGCCCATCCCCTATGATGGGACAGCCACCCTGCTCAAAGGCTCTGATCGTGGGCCGCAGGCCATACTGGAGGCCTCTTCCCGTCTTACCTTGTTTGATCTTGAAACCAATTTCGAGGTCTATCGGCAGGGCATCTGCACCTTGCCGCCGGCATTGCCCAGGGATAATCCCTGCGATATGATTGATGAGGTGCGGCAGCAGGCGGCCCCCCTTTTTCGTGACGGCAAACTGGTGGTGGGCTTGGGCGGCAAGCATCTGGTAAGTATCGGTCTTATCCAGGCGGCGGTGGAGCGTTACAGTGAGTTGAGTGTCGTCCATTTTGATGCCCATGCCGATCTGCGTCCTATTTCAGCCGAGGTCGGGTATGGCAATTCCTGTGTCATGACCCGGGTGCACGAGATGTGTGAGTGCGTGCAGATTGGTGTCCGCAGCATGGATCGCGAGGAGCGGGTCAAGGTCGATCTGGATCGGATGGTATTTGCCCGTGATCTTCATTATCATGGGGTGAGCGCGGCGGGCGATGCCCTTGATATGATCAGTGACACCGTCTATCTCACCATTGATCTTGATGTTCTGGATCCCTCCTGTATGCCCTCGGTGGAACGACCGGAACCGGGCGGTATCGATTGGTATATGCTCACCCGGCTTATTCGTCAGGTGGCCAGTGAAAAAAGGATTGTTGGTCTGGATGTGATCGGTTTGGTGCCGCAGCCACACTGTCCGGCCGCCGACTTTCTGGCGGCAAAGCTCATTTACCGGGTTTTGAGTATGATCTTTTCACGGTAGGGGCGGTTCTTGTTGTAATAAGGCTGAAGGCTGAAGACTGAAGGTCGCGGGTTGAGGAGGGTCAGTCTCAACGCGTTGGCTGATACCATCAGAGGAGATTATCATGAGAGTGACATGTTTGCTTGTTCTTGCCCTATTGGCCCTTGGCGGTTGTACCCAGGAGTCGCAGAATAAATTTGGCCGGGCGGTGCAGAATTGGACGGGAACAAACGGCATCCTTGAGGTCTATGCCGGTGACAAACTGGTGCGGCGTTTTTTGAAGATCGATAAGCTCAGCACTGCCACGGCCACCGATGGTAAGCGGGATCGGCCCTATCGTTATGGCTATGGCATTATCGACGAGAATCTGAATGGTGTGGCCGATGCCAATGAAAAGAAAGTCTATTTTGAGTTCAGTGATTACTCAACTTCATATATCTTCTATGAAGACCCCAGATAGTCTATGCGTCCCTGCCTGTTTTTCGTTTCTTAACATACCGGTGCCTCAAGGAGTGGACTCTTTTTCTGTTTATCAAGGGCTCCGTGCATGAAGTTGACCATGAAAAACCGGTTGACCCTTGCTGTCTCCCTGCTTCTCCTGTGTCTGATGGGGGGCACTTCTTTCCTGTTCCTCAGTATGTTCAAGCAGCAGCTCAAGGGCATTATTGCAGCCGAACAGCAATTGCTGCTTTCCGAAATCGTGGGTTCACTGGACGACAAGCTTTATCTGGCCCAATCCCAGCTTATGGCGGTTGCCCCGCGGATCACTCAAGAAACCCTTGTCTCGTCAGACATCGCCCAGAAAAATCTTGACAACCGCACCGGTCTGCAGGAGGCCTTTGACAACCACATCTTTCTTTTTTCCCCGGAAGGATGGATCATCGCCGAATCCCCTTTTGTCCCCAATCGCCGTGGGCAGGATTTTTCTTTCCGCCCCTATATCAAAGATACCCTGGCCACTTCCGCCCCGGTTATTTCCGATCCCTATATCTCTTCGCAGCCCCACAAACATCCGGTGATCATGATGACGGCGCCGGTCTTTGATCAGGAGGGCAAGCTCATCGCCATCCTCGCCGGCAGTCTTGATCTCATGCGGCCCAATGTGCTCGGCAAGCTCTCGGAAAAGAAGATCGGCAAGAGCGGCTATCTCTCTCTGACCACGGCGGACAGAATCATGATCATGCATCTTGACAAGACCAGGATCTTTACAGAGATGCCCAAGGGGAAAAACCTGCTGTACGAGCGAGCCCTTGAGGGCTTTGAGGGCACGGGCGAGACCATTAATGCTGCCGGCGTGCCCCATATCACTTCCTTCAGGCGCCTCCGGGTGAAAAACTGGTTGCTGGCCGCGAATTATCCCCAGGCCGAGGCCTATGCCCCGCTTATCCGTGCCGGCCAGATCCTTGTGGCCGGGATGCTGGCCATCGCTCTGGCGGCCTTTGTGGCTATCCGTTTTTTCAGTCAACACCTGACCCGCTCACTCCTGACCTTTACCCGGCATGTGGCAGAGATCGACACCAAAACGGGAGAGGAGCGGCTGTTTCATGCCGGAGGTGGAGATGAGGTCGCCACCCTGGCCGAGGCCTTTAATGCCATGCTCGAAAAGCTTGACCGGCAGCAGGAGGCATTGCGGCAGAGCGAGGAAATCTATCGTACCGTCACCGAGTTTACCTCTGAGTTCATCTTCTGGCGTGGGCCGGACAGAAAAATGATCTTTGTCTCCCGTAACTGTGGCCAGCTCACCGGATATTCCGAGGAGGAGTTCCTGGCCGATCCTGACCTTCTCGATCAGCTCTTCCACCCGAATGATCGCGAACACTGGGACCAGCATGTGCACCCTGTGGATGAGGAAGGCAAATTGCTGGCCCTGGAGTTCCGAATCATCATCAGGACGGGTGAGCTCCGTTGGGTTAACCATATCTGTGCCGAGGTTCATGATGAGAACGGTTGTTTTCTGGGATGGCGCGGTGCTCTTGTTGATATTACCGAGCGTAAGCTGGCTGAGGAGGAGAAGGGTAAACTTGAACTCCAGTTTCAGCAGGCCCAGAAGATGGAATCGGTGGGGCGATTGGCGGGCGGCGTGGCCCATGATTTCAATAACATGCTGGGGGTGATCCTGGGTCATACGGAACTTGCCCTGCGCCAAGGAGATCCCGGTCATCCGCTTCATGCCCATCTTCAAGAGATCCGCAAGGCGGCTGAACGGTCTGCCAGTCTTACCCGGCAATTGCTGGCCTTTGCCCGTAAGCAGACCGTTGCCCCTAAAGAGCTGGACTTGAATGCGACCGTGGCCGGGATGCTCACCATGTTGCAACGGTTGATCGGGGAGGATATCACTCTTGTCTGGCAGCCGCAGGAGGACCTGGGGCTGGTTAAAATGGATCCCTCGCAGCTTGATCAGCTTTTGGCCAATCTCTGTATCAATGCCCGGGATGCCATTGATGATGTGGGTATAATCTCCATCGAGACCGGCCGCCGCGTCTTTGATGAGGCCTATTGTGTCAATCATCAGGGCTTTCAGCCTGGCGACTATGTGCGTCTTGCTATAAGTGATAACGGTTGTGGCATGGATAGGGAAACACAGGCCCACATCTTCGAACCGTTTTTTACGACCAAGGGTGTCGGCAAAGGCACCGGCCTTGGGCTGGCCACGGTTTATGGCGTTGTCAAGCAGAACAACGGTTTTGTTAATGTCTACAGCGAACCGGGACAGGGAACGACCTTTACGATCTATCTGCCTCGGTATGTGGGGACTGGCGTCCAGGTCCAGACGGAAATGCTGAATGAACCCGTCATGGGTGGTCAAGAGACGATTCTGCTGGTGGAGGATGATCCGGCCATTTTAGAGATGATCACGATGATGCTTGAAGGGATGGGCTACACGCTGCTGGCGGCAAACTCTCCGGACAAGGCCATCCGTCTGGCCAGGGAACATGCCGGGGAAATTCGCCTGCTCATGACGGATGTGATCATGCCCGAGATGAATGGCCGGGACCTGGCCATTCATCTGGTGTCCTTGTATCCACGTCTCAAACGCCTGTTCATGTCGGGTTATACCGCCAATATCATTGCCCATCACGGCGTGCTCGACGAGGGGGTCTCTTTCATTCAGAAGCCCTTTACCAGACAAGAGCTGGGCGAAATCGTCCGTAAGGTTCTGGATAGTGCATAGGGATTTGTTTCAGGTTGATAGTTGTTGGTCGCGTTTGTCGTCTCATCCCTGACGTGTCTTTTTTTTATTCCTCTTTCAAATCAAAAGGATAGTTGACTGTCGCAGGTGGATGCTGGGTGTCTGGAAGTCAGATATTCCAGCAATTACCGTATGGGCATCCCCTTTCGGAGACTCTTGAGCTGGTTGCCAGACAAATCGGCTTTTTCAGAGTCGCCTTGATTGGCTTGATAAACTTGTTGATTTTTTTCGCATTTTGTAAAATGATGCGAAACTTGTTGCGCTCCAATAAATCTGTTACAGGGCTTGTCACCAAGCCGCTGTAAGAAAATAACATGGCCATTTAGTGGCCCGGAGCGGCATAATGAGCCGTAACGAAATAGCTATAATGAGCCATGTTATTTCGTAACGGCTCCTTGTACGTTGTTATCGGCAAGACGCCTCTCAAAGAACCAGCCGGTAAAGATTGGCTGTTTCTTTGAAGCGGCATAAGAATCCGTAAATGAAATGAGCAAAAAAGGCCTTGCTCATTTCGTAACGGCTTCTAAGGAGAACAACCGGACATTTTGGGTTCCGTCATGACCTCGATACAATCCGGCTCGCAACCGGCAGACGGTTATTTAGTTTTCTCTGTAAGTCTCACAGAACCGCCTTTCATCATTCATTAAACAGGAGCAACCATGAAACGATTGTTGACCACGCTGTCCATCTCCTGCATTGCCATGATCATGGCTGTGCCGGTGATCGCCGCAGACACCATCAAAATAGGCTTCAATCTTGAAATGACGGGCGATATCCCGAAGGTTGGCGAGTCATCCAAATTTGCCGCTGAGATGCTCAAGGCCGATATTAACGGTGCCGGTGGCCTGGAAGTCGGTGGCAAAAAATACAAACTTGAATTCATCTACGAAGATAACGAAGCCAAGGCAGAATCGGCAGTCACCACGACTCTGAAACTGATTGAAAAAGATGAGGTGCTTGCAATGATTGGCCCTAATTCCACCAAACAGGCCATTCCTGCCGGACAGGTTGCCAATGACAACGAGATGGTCATGATTTCCCCCTGGTCAACCAACCCTGACACGACCTTCAATCGGCCCTGGGTGTTCCGGGCGGCTTTCCTCGACTCCTTTCAGGGACCAATGGCGGTCAACTTTGCCATTAAAACTTTCAAGGCCAAAACCTCCGCTGTCCTTTATGACCTGTCAAACGACTATTCCAAGGGCCTGGCGGAAGTTTTCAAAAAACTCTTTGAAGGCAAGATGGGCGCCGGCAGCGTGCTTGCCTTTGAAAGCCACGGCACAAAAGATCAGGACTTCTCGGCGCAGCTGACCAAAATCATTGCCGCCAAGCCCGATTTTATCTTCCTGCCGGACAACTACAATCAGGTCGCTCTGATTGTTAAGCAGGCCCGGCAGCTTGGGTACAAAGGAGAATTCATGGGATCCGATGCCTGGGGATCTTCCGAGTTGATGACCCTCTGTGGCAAGGACTGCGTGGGCCTGCACTTTTCGACCCACTACGCTGCAGCAGGCGCGACCGGCGCCACCAAGGAGTTCATTGAGCGCTATAAAGCCAAGTACAGCTACACCCCGGATGATGTCGCCGCGCTGACCTGGGACGCAACCGGGGTTGTCCTGAAGGCCATCCAGAATACCGGCGGCCTGACCGGCAAACTGAAAAAAGACCGTAAGGCCATCCGTGCAGGCATGGCAGCTATCACCAGCTTTGGCGGTATTACCGGCAACATGAAATTCAATGAGCAGGGAGATCCGATCAAGTGCGGTGTGGTGGTGCAAATCACTAAAAATGGCGAATTTGCCTTTAACGAGTCAATTTGCCCCGAATAATTCAGTTTTATTTGTTCAAGTCAACGGGCAGGGGGTTGGAAATTTTCTCCGGCCCCCTGTGATGCGGGCTATTGAAGCTCCGTAAAGGTCGCTCATATTGGAAAATCTGGTTCAGAATATTATTAACGCCCTGCAATGGGGAAGCTTTTACGCCCTGATTGCCCTTGGCTATACCCTGGTCTACGGCGTCCTGACTTTGATCAATTTCGCCCATGGCGATGTCTTCATGGTCGGCGCCTATATCGCTTTCTTTAGCGCCACATTCCTGCTGACCACGCTTGGCCTGCCCGGCTGGATAGCTCTTGCTTTGTGCATCCCGCTGACAATGATCCTGACCGCCATGGTCGGAGTCACTCTGGAGCGGATTGCTTACCGGCCGCTGCGCAACAAAGGCGCACACCGCCTCTATGTGGTCATCACCGCGTTGATGTGCGGATTGATCCTCGAACACGCCAATCTGGCAATCTTCGGTGCTAGTCGCAAAGCCTTTCCGCCGTTGATTGCCGAACACGTATACACCATTGGCGGCGTCACCTTCACCAACCTGAAAATTGCCGTTATCGCCACGGCCTTCCTGGCTTTTATGTTCCTGCACTGGATGGTCACCAAAACGCGGGTCGGCATGGCGATGCGCGCCATTTCCTATGACAAGTTTGCCGTGCCGCTGCTGGGCATCCCCCTTGATCAGATCATTGTTGTCACCTTTATTCTCGGCTCCGGATTTGCCGGTCTGGCCGGACTGCTGTTTGCCATGAGCTATCCGGTCCTGGAACCTTACATGGGGGCGCTGATCGGCTGGAAGGCCTTCATCGCCGCCGTGGTTGGCGGGATCGGCGATATCCGCGGGGCATTTCTGGGCGGCTTTCTCCTCGGAACGGTTGAGATCATGGTCGTTGCTTTCTTCCCTTCGACTTACCGGGACCTGATCGCGTTTACCGTTTTGCTGGTGATACTGACCTGGAAACCAACCGGTCTGTTCGGCATTGCCAAAACAACCAAGATTTAAGGTGAACAAAATGCTGCGACGTTATTCCGTTCACCTGAGCCTGGCGACAGTCGGCGGACTGATTATTTACCTGGCCCACCAGGAATACCTCAGCCTGTACATCATGTCGGTGCTGATGTTTATGGGGGTCAATATCATCCTGTCGACCAGCCTCAACCTGGTCAATGGCTACATGGGAGAATTTTCCTGCGGTCATGCCGGATTCATGTGCGTTGGCGCCTATGTGTCCTCACTGCTGGGAGTCTGGCTCTTTGCCAACGACAAAGTTTTTGGCGCGCCGCTTCTCAATCCGAAATATACCCTCTACGCGTTCCCCCTGTTGATTCTCGTAGGCGGCATCGCCGCAGCGTTTGCGGGTCTGCTGGTGGCTATTCCTTCATATAAAACCCGTGGCGACTACCTGGCGATTATCACCCTCGCCTCCAACTATATCATCATCAGCGTCATCGAAAACATAGGGGCAATCGGCGGGTCACGGGGCTTTATGGGCATGAAGCAACTGATCAGCGCCATGGAAAAAAGAGTCGATCTGCCATGGATGCCGATCTGGGTCTTTCTGTTTACCGTCTTCTGTATCTGGCTGATGCGGCGCTATATTTCATCGACCTTCGGCAAAGGCGTTACCGCCATCTGTCAGGATGAGGTTGCCGCCGAGATCATGAGCGTCAACACCAACAAGATCAAAACAATTACCTTCATGGTCTCCTCCGGGATGGCCGGCATCGCAGGCGGCCTGTTCGCTTATATTCTCGGCTACGTCAATCCGGGAAGTTTCAATATCCTTAAATCCACCGAAGTGCTGGTCATGGTCTATCTGGGCGGCATGGCGTCGCTGTCCGGTTCCGTGCTCTCCGCGATTCTCTTCACCATTCTTCTGGAACTGCTTCGTCCATTACAGATCATCAAGTGGATTGTCATCCCGCTGCTCCTCATCATCCTGATGCAGTTTCGTCCCGAGGGGATTATGGGCAACCGCGAACTGGGGGATATCTTTCCCAAGCTGAAAAAATTCTACAGGTTTAAATGAGCGTACCGACAGAGAATAGACCCGTCCTCGAAATTCGCAATCTGACGCAAAACTTCGGCGGTCTGCGGGCGGTTTCCAACTTCAACATCCAGTTAATGCCGGGAGAGTTGAGCGGGCTGATCGGCCCTAACGGCGCCGGCAAGACCACGGTTTTTAATCTGGTCAGCGGCTTCTATCAACCGAGTGTTGGGGCAATCCTGATTGATGGCGTCCCAACCGGCGGCCTCAAGCCGCATAAAGTGACGGCCCTTGGTGTGGCCCGGACATTCCAGAATATCCGCTTGTGGAATGAGATGACGGTGCTTGACAATATCCGCGTGGCCCAACATTACCGGCTCGGCTACGGTTTTTTTCACAGCGCCGTCCGCAGTAAACGCTATATGCAGCGGGAGGCGGAAATTGCCCGCGAGGCCGCTGAATTGCTCGATATC
>CAISPV010000091.1 GCA_903887485.1 uncultured Desulfobulbaceae bacterium
AAATCAGAGCAATGACTGCCAGGAATGAGAAGGCGTACTTCATTTCTTACCTCGCTTCAAATTGAACAGTGTTGGAAACCGCCACGGAAGAACCCCCCTTTCCGGCCAGTCCCAGTTAATGGTTCTCAACAGTCTTCAGAGACTCCTGAATATTGGTTTTCAGCAAATTCGTCGGACATTTGCTGTCAGTAAGAATATAATTGCCGCTCTTTATTTCCTGAATCCGAACCTGATACAACCGCTCCCGGCATTGCATATACAGGTCAAAGGCGGCAAGCACGGCAAGATCAACCGCAAACTCAAAATCATACAGATCCTGAACAAGATGACATCGTTCCTTATCTTTGCTCAGAATCTCGCGGGTAATATGCTTGACCGCATGAATCGGCCCGACTGCCACAGAAGCCGCGAACTCCTGTATGGCGCGAATACGCATAATCTGCTCCAGGGGAGCGACGAACTCTTTGGGATCAGCATTCCTGGCAAGCAGACCGAACAAGGCATCCAAGGCCTCTCGGGTATTACCACCCACAGGATTAGCGAATTTATCCTTTTCTTTTATAAAAAAGGATGAGGATTTATAGGTGGACAAAGTGTATTCAACCCACCTGTCAACAATCTTTTCCCTATAATTTCTAAACGCCTCATCAAGTTTCATTCATCACCAGTCCTCTACCATAGGCAGACACTAAACCATCCATTAAATGAATAGTCATTCATAAGCCCCGAGCTTTATCATTTTTTTTTCTGTTAATCAACATTTTTTTAGGTGACGTTATGAAATAAGCAGTGCGTTTTTGCTTATTTCATTACAGCACCTTATGCCGCTTCAAATAAACAACCAATCGTTTCCGGTTGTTTATTTGAGTGGTGTCTGGCCGACAACATACAAGTGGCCGTTACGAAATAGACACCCTCGATATTACTATCTTTCAATCCCCTTTAGCCATATCCAGCAGCACCCGTTTGGCCTCACCGATATAGGGATCATCTTTCACTTCCTCCAGCCATTTCAGCCGCTCATCTCCCTTTTTGTCACCTTTTTCCTTCTCTTCATCCATCTCTCCATCGTGGTCCATACGATATTTCCGGTAATAAGAGCCTATTTTCTTTCTGGCCAGATCGCTCTCTTCACGCTTCTTCTTCATATCAGTCAACTGAAGTGACACCATAGTGTCCTTACTTCGTTCTTCCGCCTTTTTTGCCTCATCAGCGATAGCCTGCAACCCTGAATCGGACGCAACCCGCTGCTTGCTTGCTGCAATCAGCCGATCCAGATCAATTTTTTTGCCACTATATCTGACAAAGGGAACGGGCTCCACCTGATCCCAGGGCAAAGAGTAATCAATAAACTGTTCACCGGATTTCAGATATTGAAACAGGCTCGGCAACACGATATCCGGCTCCACACCCTTATACTGGGTTGACCCGCCATTCACCCGGTAAAACTTCTGAATCGTGACCTTGAGCGCCCCTAAATCATCATAGGTGCGCAGATGCAAGGAAGGAATATTTTCATTCATATTCACCAGGGTCTGCACCGTTCCCTTGCCGTGGGTGTGCTTGCCGCCGATAATCACCGCCCGTCCATAGTCCTGCAAGGCCGCCGCCACAATCTCCGAGGCCGAGGCAGAAAACTGATTCACCAGAACCACCAGAGGACCATCATAAACAATCACCGGTTCTTCATCGCTGAGAATCCGCTGCTGCCCAGAACTGTTTTTCACCTGGACAACTGGCCCGCGCTTGATAAAAAGACCGGTGGTATCAACAGCATCAACCAGAGAGCCACCCCCATTATTGCGCAGATCAAGAATCAGGCCTTTGACTCCCGCCTTCTTCAGATCTTCGATGGCCTTCCTGGTATCATCCGTACAATTCCTGACATCCTTCCCATTCTTTGTCCCTTCGAAATCACGATAGAAACTGGGAATCATGATGTATCCTATCTTTTCTCCAGCCAGGGTATCAAGAGTCGCCGATTTCACAAATGTCTCTTCAATCTGGACCACTTCTCTAACCAGAGGAATCACCACCTTCACCCCATCCGGCTTCTTCACGGTCAGACGTACTTCACTCCCTTTGGGACCTCTGATCAAGCGGACGGCATCTCGCAGGCGCATATCAGTAATTTCCACCGGTTCACCATTTTTCTGGGTTACCTCAAGGATAATGTCCTCCGCTTCCAGCTGCCCCTGTCTGGCAGAAGCGCTTCCAGGAATAATTGACACTACCTTGATATACCCATCCTCCTCTCGCAGCACCGCCCCAATCCCTTCCAGACTGCCGCGCATGTGGATATCAAAATCTTCCTTATTATCAGGGGGCATATAATCGGTATGTGGATCAAAGGCCCTTGCTACCGCATCAAAATAACGATCGAAGTGATCCTGGACCGTCTCCTGATGCAGGCGATGAAAGAACTCTTTGGTCTGCTTGGCCACCCTTTCTCTGACCTCCTTCCACAGGAGCGTATCGCTTTTCTTTTCCTTCGCCGTCTGCTGGTCGGCCAGCGCATCGAGATACCTGGTAAGGATCTGCGCCTTTAACATCTTGCGCCAATATTCCCGTAACCCCTGCAGATCAGTGGCATACGTTAATTTTTCCGGATCAATTTCATAGGACTCTTTCTGATCCACATCAATCTCTGCGGCCAGAATCTCGGTCACCATCTTTTCAACCTGTTGGATACGAGCATTCAAGAGATCAAAACCTTTTTGCGGCAAGGCCTCACTGCCATGCAGCAGCTCATCATCAATCGACTGGGAATAGGTGGTCAGGACATCAACATCCTGTTGCAGCAGAAAACGCTTCTGAAAATCAAGCTGTTTCAGATAGAGAGCAAAAGCGGCGCGACTTAAGGAATCATCCATCTTCTTGTCGCTAAAATGCATCCCCGGCAATTGCTTGCTAATCATATAGCCAATCATCTTGTTTCTACCCATGTCCAACGGGGCCTGCCCATTGGCCAACCCTGTATCCAGGGAAGAAAAAAGCAGAAAGACACCAAAAAAGAAGGAGAAAAAAACAGATGAACAATTTTTCATGAAATTATATCCGCTAAAAGGAAAAATGGGTTACTCTCCCCACAATTAATGCTCCTGAACTGACAGGTGAAAATCAAAAAAATCTACCAGAATCCACCAATAAATACCATTACAAAGACAACTACCATGAAAAAACTGCAGACAAAGCTCACACAATTCGTCCGGGAACGGAATTGGGAGCAGTTTCACTCCCCCAAAAATCTGGTGATGGCCCTCAGCGTTGAGACGGCGGAACTAGTGGAGATCTTTCAATGGATGGAAGGCCCGGAGAGCAGAACTGTGGATGCGGCCACCCGCGAACATGTTGAAGAGGAGATTGGTGATGTGATGATCTACCTCACCATGCTGGCCAGCAAGTTTGACCTGGACCCGATTGAGGCGGCCCATAAGAAGATGGTACTGAATGCAAAGAAATATCCTGCTAATCCGTAATGTTACGCTCAAGAGCTATCTTGACATTCTCATCTCTAACTTCCCGTCCTTAAAGGGAAGCAGGTGGATTTATCTACAAAATACTCAAGCTAACAGACACACAAAGAGGGGGAAGATAGCAAATAAATAGCGAAGGCAGGATATGGAAATACGGGAATCGTCCCTAATTTAATTCCAGGTCATTGTTATATAGTTACGCCTTTTTTGTTCCCCTTTGGCAAACAATTAATATAATAATTAAGGGAACAAAGAACATAAAAAGAAAGAATTTTAAAAGCGCCGGTTCAAAATGAGAGTTCACTTTTAATCTGACGGGAAAATAACCACCATAATTAATCAGTATCTTCTCACCTTCCTGAATATGCCAAAAACGTTCATAAAGGAAAGGTGGAATAAAATCGTACTGAACTTGACTCCAAACAGCTACCTGTTTGCCGATTGCGGCTTTCATAAGAGTATGTTCACTACGAATAGTACCTCTAAAAATTACTTGTTCTCCATTATCTTTTCGAATAATAATTCTTTTTTTATACGCGTTCCTACCCTTTGATGCCACCTTCATCAACACGCCTTCCGTTCGATTCATTTCATCCAAGCGATATATTGGCGTTAATAGCTCTAAACTAGAGCGAAATGCTCCAATCCCTGCCATAATTAAAACGGCAACAAGAAACTTGGTCCACAACTTTTGCATGGCACAAACACCGAGCACCTGCCAAAACCAGGTTGCCTGAAGGTATGCCTTGATAGATTCTGGGGTGACTCCAGTTTGAGGACTATTTTCGTTACCAGGTAAAGTTGCACTTTGAGAATCCGGGGTCACCGCACTTAATCCCCCTTCAAGAGAACTCCTATCCTCTGTTGATTTTTCGTCCCCTTCTTTATCTATCATGCTTTATTTCTCTGCTCGAATTTTTAGGAAATCAGGAACACTCCCCGTCTTTCAAGGGTCAACCAATCGTCCTTGTACAGGCCAAAGAGTTGCACCCAGAAAGTGAGGTTCTCACTCATCTTGTTTCTCGACTTCAACCTTCCAGCCCTGGGCGACCAGGAACCCGCGGACGATATGGGCCTGCTCGTACCCCGCCCGGCCATCCATGCCATCCACGATCGGCTTGAGACGAAAGAGGCCATGCACCCTGAACAGTTCGGTCATGGCGCTTCGCACGGCCGGATCGACATAACGATCCACATCCAACCCCTTTCCCTGCTGCAGGAGTTCACCAATATGGGCGGCAATAGTCGAGGGCTTTAACTCCCGTGCGGCGGCAATCTCCTCGATGCTGAGTCCTGCCTCCGCCAGCCGTAAGGTCTCATCAAGGGTGTGGCCACCTGTTTGTTTCCGGGCAACGGGGGGTGCTGTGACTGGCGCTCCCCCTTTTTCCGCCTGCTGCTGACAGGCCTCCGGGTTATCGGCCAGATAGTTTGCGATGGCCGCCAGAAATGGCCTTCCATACCGTTCAAGCTTCATTTGCCCCACCCCGTTGATACCCAGCAGAGCCTCGGGGGTTTGCGGGAAAAGGCTGCTCATCTGATGCAGGCTCTTATCGGAAAACAAGACATACGGCGGCACCCCGGCCTCCGTCGCCATGTCGCGCCGCAGTTGTTTCAAAACGGCAAATAACCGCTCATCGTATAACTGCGACTCAGGCTTATCGCCCTTCTCTGCCAGCATCCGGTGGGTGACGAATCTCGCCCGGCCAAAAAGGACCTCCTCCCCGGCGGCCGTGATATGCAGCATGGGATAGGGCTCACCTTCACTTTTGAGCAAGTCCTGACTGAGCATGCTGTCAAGAAGCTGCCGCCAAAAACGCTTGCCCTTATCCCGCCCCACCCCGTAGGTCTTGAGCTGGTCATGACCAAGGGCGCTGATTCGTGCTGTCCTGGCCCCACAGACGATATCAACAATATGGCCGGCGCCAAAGCGTTGCCCTGTGCGATAGATGGCAGACATGGCCATCTGGGCCTCAGTGCTGGCATCAACGGTTTGCACCCCGTGCGTACAGACATCACAGGCCCCACAGTTGTCAGGGACGTACTCCTCATCAAAATAGTGGAGCACTGCCCGCCTCCGGCAGACCGGCTGTTCGGCAAAATTCATCATCCTGTTCAGTTGGGCCAGACCGGCCTGACGCTCCTGCTCATCCGTCAACTGATCGATAAAAGGCCGCAAGCGGAAATAATCGCCCCGCGAGTAGAGAAGCAGACAGAGGGCAGGCTCACCATCCCGGCCGGCCCGGCCCGTTTCCTGGTAATAATTCTCCATGGTTTTGGGCAGATCCCCATGGATCACAAAACGAACATTGGACTTGTCAATCCCCATACCGAAGGCGACCGTGGCCACCACCACCTGCACCTCATCCCGGTTAAAGGCCTCCTGATTCTCTTTACGAATCCGGTTATCCAGCCCGGCATGATACGGCAGGGCCTTGATCCCTTTTTTCTGCAGCCAGACCGCCGTCTTTTCGACATCGGCACGGCTCAGCCGATAGACGATCCCGGCCTCATCGGGATGGGCGCGAACAACGGCCTCAATCTGGATGTTCACCTGATCCCTGATTTGCACCTGATAAAAAAGATTGGGCCGGTCAAAGGAGGCGCGCGTCATAAGCGGCTGGGTCAGGGCCAGACGACGGATAATATCCTCCTGCACCTTGTGGGTAGCAGTGGCGGTAAATGCCGTGATCGGCAGGCCAGGCAGTTCCTGCTTCAGGCGGGAGAGGGCCAGATAATCAGGGCGAAAATCATGACCCCATTCCGAGATGCAGTGGGCCTCATCGACGGCCACAAAGGAAAGAGGCGCCCGCCGCAAACGCTCCATAAATCCCGGAAGGGCCATTCGTTCCGGCGAAAGATAAAGCAGATCATACGCGCCCTCCTGCAGACGGGCCAAAACTTCATGCTGCTCGGCGGTGGAGAGGGTGGAATTAAGCAGACCGGCCTTCATGCCAAAGGCATTGGCGGCATCCACCTGATCTTTCATCAGGGAGATCAAGGGACTGATCACCAGGCAGGTGCCGGTCATTATTGAGGCTGGCAATTGATAGCAGAGGGATTTCCCGCCACCAGTGGGCATGACCGCAAAGACGTCACGGCCTGCCAGGATGGTTTGGACAATCTCCTCCTGATTGGCCCGAAAGGTGGAAAAACCAAAGATCCGCTGGAGTTGTTCAGTGTAATTCAAGATTGAACCTTGGAGCTGGCAAAATTTGATGGCGTCACAAAAAGGCCCAAATACTGCGTTGTACCCCAAGGGTACTTCCTTCGGGGCGCGCACATCCTTCGTCACTACGGCGTACCCAAAAGTACGCCTCATTCCTCAAGATTTGCGCGCCTTGTCTTTGGGCCTTTTTGCTTAGCCATCCGGTTGACAACTTTCTTCGAGACAATAAAGTAAGCTATAAAGTAGAATGGATCGCATTCAATCAAGGACAAGGCATTCATGCAACAAAAAAAGAAAACAGAGCAGGAAAGGGTCGCAGGAGGCCCCTGCCTGGATTGCCACAAGGAACATTCGTTTCAGGAAGGCGATGCCCGCGTCCATTGCCTGGAACTCATGCAATTGCTGGAACAGGAAAAACGGATAGACCTCCTGGCCCAAAGAGGACAAGCTGATCCGCGGCTGAGCACGGCCAGCCTTTTTGGTGAGGCCCGAGGCAAGATGTTCGGAGTCCTGGTCTGCCGGGCCGCTGACGGCAGTAAACGTGTGCTGCGGGCCTTTTCCGGCCAGTACAACGGGGTCTGGGAGCTGGATGGCTGGGCGCCACCCCTCTTTCATGTGGAAACATTCACCCGGATCTATGCGGACATTGAACCCCGGATCAAGAAAATTGGCAGGATACTCCAAACCACAGATCAACAATCACGCCAATGGACAGACCTGGTTGACCAACGTCGGCAACTCTCCCAACAATGGATGCGAGATATCCACACCCTTTACACCCTGACCAACTTTCGCGGGCAGCAGCGCCCTTTAGCTGACGCCTTTATCGGCAACGGCGGGATCCCCACCGGCACCGGTGACTGCTGCGCCCCCAAGTTATTCAATCAGGCGGTCCGAGAGAATCTGACGCCACTCGGTCTGGCCGAATTCTACTGGGGCCGGGAGAATGCATCCCAGACCCGCCGACATGGCCAGTTCTACCCATCCTGCGCCGGCAAATGCGCGCCCATCCTTGGTTTCATGCTCTGCGGCCTGGACGAGCTGCGGGAACAGGAAGAGAAGTAAAGTGGAAATTATCGCTATCGACCCCCTGTTTGTGGTGATCAACAAACCCAGCGGCCTCCTCTCTGTACCCGGCAGAGGCTCAGACAGTCAGGACTGCGTGGTCAACCGGATCCAGGCGCTGTTCCCTGACTGTATCGACCAGCCGGCCGTACACCGCCTCGACATGGACACCTCCGGCCTGATGGTAGTGGCCCGGACCAGCGCGGCCCATCGCCATCTTTCCATCCAGTTTGCCGAACGGCTGGTGGACAAGCACTATATCGCCCTGCTGGAGGGGATAGTCTCCCAGCAAACAGGTGAGATCGCCCTGCCTTTCCGACTGGATCCTGACAACCGCCCCCACCAGATTTATGACCCGCTGCACGGCAAGATGGGCATCAGCCACTGGCGACTCATGGCCATCGAAGGAACTCGCAGTCGGGTCGAATTCACCCCCCTGACCGGACGCACCCATCAGCTCCGCCTGCACGCCGCTCACCCCCTGGGGCTCGGAATCCCCATTGTCGGGGACCGGCTCTATGGCACGGGAAAACAGCCGGGAGAGCTGCTGCTCCATGCCGCCTGTCTGGCCTTTCAGCACCCGGTATCCGGCCAGATGATGAGCTCCCATTTACCACCCTCCTTTTAAGAAATATTCCTCCCAGATAGCGGCAGGTGGCAACCGCCCACAACTACAAAACCGGCCACCCCCATATCATCTCCAACCTTCTCCAAAGTCGTAGCAATCGGACTGGACTTACACCATAAATTCAAATAACATGAAGTAGGTTCCCTTATAAAATTCCCAAAAGTCCATGCGACAAGCTCATGGCAAACGATCGTCGTTGTTGTATTCATTGATTTTTCCATTCGTGGTGAGCCTGTCGATCCACAAACAGGTTTTTTGCAAAAGGCTCTGTTGCCATTTCATAAAACTGATCAGGGAGAAACTCATGCACTTAAAGCCATTCATTCGCCTGCTGATGCTGATTATTTGCCTGGCCACCACAGCACAGCCTCCTACCCAGGCCTACGGCGTGGAACCAGTGAAGATCGGGGTGCTGGCATTCCGCCCCAAACCGCAGACACTGGCGCAATGGCAACCTTTGGCTGTCGCCCTCAAACAGGCCATACCGGAGCATGATTTCGTGGTGGAGGCGCTCACCTATCCCGAGCTGGAGCAGGCCGTTGCTGCCGGCCAGCTCGATTTTGTACTGACCAATTCCGGTCATTATGTGCTCCTGAGAAAGCGTAACGGATTGTCTTCGCCACTCGCCACAGTGCTGGCTGTCAATAAAAATGGCACGCCATCAACTCTTTATGGCGGTGTTATAGTCAGTCGGGCGGGACAAGCCAATATCAACACGCTGCGCGACATCAAGGGAAAAACCGTCGCCGTCGTCACCACCGAATCCCTGGCCGGCTATCAGATGCAGGCGTATGAACTCAGCCGGGCGGGAATTCGTATGCCGCAAGACGTCAAACTGCTCACCACCGGCATGCCCCATGACAAGGTCGTCGAGGAGGTCCTGGCCGGTCGTGCCGATGTCGGTTTCATGCGCACCGCCGTGCTGGAAGGAATGGAGCACGATGGAAAGCTGGAGATGAAACAGCTTAAGATTCTCAATCGTCAGAATCTCCCCGGTTTTCCGCAACAACTTTCCACCCGGCTTTATCCAGAGTGGCCGTTTGCCGCCATGCCACATATCGACGAAAACCTTGCCAGGCATGTGGCCGCCGCACTTCTCATGCTGGAAGAAAATAAGGAGGCCACCCGCGCGATGGATATACACGGCTTTGTCGTGCCTGCCGACTACAGCCCAGTGGAAGACCTGCTGCGGGAACTGCGTTTGCCGCCTTTCGAAACTTCGCCTTCATTTACCCTGCAAGACGTCTGGGCGCGCTATCGCTGGCAGATATTGGAGGCCTTGCTTGCCGGCGGGGTGATCTTCGTCCTGGGAGTAAGTTTGTTGCTGACGAACCGGAGACTGGCAACCAAGCAGCGCAAGTTGCAAGAGAGTGAGGAGTTCCGGAGACGAGTCTTCGACAGTTCGAGGTTGGCCATCGTGGTGATGGATGCCGTTACTTTCAAGTACATCGATTGCAATCCAGCTACGGTACAGATCTATCGCCTCGCCTCTCGCGAAGAAGTGCTGGGAAAGACACCTCTCGATGTTTCCGCGCCAGTGCAATACGATGGCACCCCTGCAGCGGAGAAAGCCCAATATTATATTGACAAAGCATTGGCCGAGAACGAGGTGTTTTTTGAATGGCTGCACCAGCGCCCTGACGGGGAAGTATGGGATGCTGAGGTTCAGCTGATCAATTTTTCTGTCGGCCAGCGCCGCCTCCTGCAATTCACCTTGAAGGACATCACCGAGCGCAAGCGGGCATCGGCCAAGATAGCAAGCCTGTCACTCATCGTCGAAAATTCGCTGAATGAGATCTACATCTTCGACAGAGAATCGTTGCATTTTCTTTATGTCAATAAAGGGGCCCTCAAGAACCTGGGATTCACTCAAGAAGAGATGTTATCGTTAACACCGATAGATATTAAACTGCAGTTTACTCCGGAATCATTTTTAGTCGCCATTCAACCCCTCTTAAGCAGTCAGACAGAGATCCTTAAATTTGAGACGATCCATCAGAGAAAAGACGGGAGTGTCTACGATGTTGAAGTCCATCTTCAGCTGGCCGACTATGAGGGGAAAAAGGTCTTCGCGGCGATCATACTCGACATCACCGAGCGCAAACAGCTGGAGGCCGAGATCGTGAAGGCCAGGAACCTTGAGTCCCTTGGCATCTTGGCCGGCGGCATCGCCCACGATTTCAACAATCTATTTCAGGTCCTTCTTGGCAATATCGAGCTTGCCAAGATGAATACCGAGGAATCAAGCAAGGTCTTCCCGTTTCTGGAGCAAGCGGAACAAGAGTCCAAGCTTGCCACCAGGCTCACCAGCCAGCTTATTGCCTTTTCTCCCGGCGGGAACTTACACCCAATAGCTATCCAGCCGGCAAGTTACATCAGGGAAGAGGCGGCTTCCACCCTGACCGGTTCTTCTCTGGTGGCTGAATATGATTTGGCCGATACCCTCTGGCCCATCACTGTTGATTCTTCTCAATTTCGTAACGTCATCAAGCAGATGGTGTTGAATGCCATGGAGGCCATGCCCCCTGATTCAGAAGGCAAGCTCAAGATAATTGCCGTCAATGAATCTTTTCCGGAAAATCATGGGAAGCTGCCAGCCCTTGTTCCTGGGAACTATGTGAAAATCTCGGTCCAGGATCAGGGGTCTGGAATCAGTAGCGAGCACCTGCCCCGCATCTTCGACCCCTATTTTTCCACCAAGGAGCGTGGCAGCCAGAAGGGTATGGGCCTTGGGCTGGCCCTGTGCGATGCAATTATCAGGAAGCACGGTGGAGCGATCACGGTGCAGTCGAAACCGGGCAAGGGAACCACCTTCCATATTTACATCCCGGCCACAGCTGTTATCGATGGATAATGGCGGAGGCCAAATAATCCGTTCACCATGAGTTTATCAAAAGGTATTTACGGCATTGCGCAAGAGGCTCAAGATGGGAGAAGAAATGCCATTGTCTTTTTGCAATCAGATGTGATATTTTTTAAATAAGCTCCACTCATATTCTACCGTTCTTTTTGACTGTGCCAACTACTAACAGGAACCTGTTGTTACAAATGTTATTCAGGAAAGGCCCTCCGACTCACTGCTGGGTAGAAGGAAAAAACTTCAATTATGGGAGATTCATCCATGGACGAGAAAAAAAACAAATTGGAATCAGTTGAAGACACCATGGCGTGCAGTGCCTTTGCCGAGGCCGGAGAACCATGTCCCATCAATACCGGGAAAGAAACAAACGCCGCCTCCCACACAACGACAGAAGAAAAAGAATCGATATTGGAAGAGGTCGAAGACACCATGGCCTGCAGTGCTTTTGCTGAGGAAGATGAGCCCTGCCCCGAAGAAAATATCGAGGAAGGATTAATCAGCGCCCACACAACTGCAGAAAAAAAAGAATCGGTACAGGAAGTGGTCGAAGACACCATGGCATGCAGCGCTTTTGCTGACTCCAATGAGCCATGCCCCGAAGAAAATATCGAGGAAGGATTCACCACATCACAAAAAGCTGCAGAACAAACTGAATCAACCCTGGAATCAGTTGAAAACACCATGGCATGCAGTGCTTTTGCTCAGTCCGGTGAGCCATGTCCCAAAAATATCGGGGAGAAAAAAGAATAAATTGTAATCCATAAAAAGTTTTTAATCCGAACTCACCTCTGTTTTGTAAAAAATCAGGGGTGAGTTCGGAAGCAAAGACAGACTCTTTCTTTTGCTTCTCTAAATTTCCATTCATAAAATTACCCTTTGCAAATCCGGCAAGGATCGTGCTATCTTCGGCAGCATACTTCTTTCGGAAAACACTCTTTCGCCTTGAGCAAAAGAACTTTTCCCTATATTTTTCCTATTATCCATAAAGTACCATTGGGGTTTTTTCGCTATGACGGATACGGTCACACAAAAAAAACGTATCTACGTCCTTGATGATGAAGTCATCACGGTTCGCCGTCTGGTTCATGCCCTGTCCAAGGATGGCTACGAGGTGGAAGGATTCGTTACCGCCGCCGAGGCCATTGCCCGCATCAGCAAGACCCCGCCGGATCTGCTGATCACTGACGTCCGCCTGGGGGATGCCAATGGCGTGGAGGTACTGCAGCAGGTTAAGGGCATGGCCCCGCAGACCATGGTCATTCTCATGACCGGCTATGCCTCCATCGATCAGGCAGTGCAGGCCATCAAGATCGGCGCTTTCAATTACATAGCCAAGCCCTTCCGCCTGGATGATCTGCGCCAGGTGATCCGCGACGCCTTGCAAAGCGCTGGCCATGCCAGTCTAATCGGGGATCAAACGACAAACAGCCCGGACCGTTTTGGGGAGATTATTGGCCGTTCCCCTGCCATGCAGGAAATCTTCAAGACCATCAGGCAGGTTGCCGCCCTCAACTGCAATATCCTGATCCAAGGTGAAAGCGGCACCGGCAAGGAGCTGGTCGCAAGAGCGCTCCATGCGCACAGCGACCGGGCCAGCCATCCCTTCATTCCCTTTAACTGCGGGGCGTTCAGCGAAGAACTCGTCGCCAATGAACTCTTCGGTCATGAAAAAGGCGCCTTTACCGGCGCCGTCAGCACGAAATTTGGGCTGCTGGAGACCGCAAACGGCGGCACGGTATTTCTTGATGAAGTAGGTGAGACGCCCATCTCGATGCAGATCAAGATGCTGCGGGTGATCCAGGAACGCAGCCTCCTGCGGATAGGCGGAGTCACACCGACGCCGATCGATGTCCGCATCATCGCCGCCACCAACCAGGATATCGAAAGAATGGTGGCCGCAGGCAGCTTCCGTCAGGACCTCTTTTATCGCCTGAAGGTGGTGATGATTGAGCTCCCACCCCTGCGCAACCGGCAGGAAGACATCCCCCTCCTGGTCGAACACTTCGTCACTCTTATTGCCACCCAGTTCGGGAAACCAGTACCCAGGATCGACAACTCCTTTCTCAATGCGCTCCTCTCCTATCCCTTCCCCGGCAACATCAGGGAGTTGCAGAATATCATAGAACGCGCCGTGGCCCTGGCCCGGGAGCCGGTGCTCACGGTCAGGGATCTGCCCCCTGATCTCTTCTTTACCGAGACACGGCCCCAACCTCCGGAAAAAACCAGCAGCCAGTTGAAAATATTCGAGCAGGAGCATATCTACGAGGTGTACCGCCGCACCGGCTTCAACCAGACGGAAACGGCGCAGCAACTCGGCATCTCGCGAACCACCCTTTGGCGGCGTCTCAAGGAACTCAATCTCGTTCCCGACAAAAAATAAAACGCGGCCAGGCCGTCTGATTTCAAAAAAAAACACCCATCAACTCAATGTTGTTTCAAAGTGAAACTACTGTTTCAACAAAAAAATCATTTAATTTCATATCGTTATCTACAAAGTGTTTCAACTGTTAACAGCACCCAGTTGTTTCAACCTTCCATTTTTTACAAAAAGCACGCATTAACAGTAAGATAGGTATTCTGGCACAGTCCATGCATAAAGAGCTGCACGGTGATGATGCCGCATGGCGTTGCAAGATGGAATAAAGGGGTAATTATGAAGACAGGAGTTGCTCTTCTCCTGAGGGGCTCCCCTGCCGATCTCTCTGCGACCCTCCATGCCATTGAACTTGCCAAACGAACCACTGGTATCGTGCATGCGGTTTTTATGGAACAGGGAGGGACACACAAGGGAAAAGATCCTGGGAGGGAGACAGAAAACGATACCCAGCCCCTGGCCGGGCAGTTTATCGCGCTGGCAAGCTGGCTTGGCGATGTGGCAGAGGTGACCGTCCACATCCATCGGCTGGAGAGCATGGCCGATGAACTGCTGGTCCGGTTTCTCTGCAACTATCGCATCTTCTGCCTCATTCTCGGGGCCGAAGACCGGAGTTCGCTCAAGCGCAAGACCGCCTGGATCGAAAGATTACGGCGGCGTCTTGGCGAAAAGGAGGACTGTTTTTTGCCCCAGCTCTGGTCGGTTATTATCCAGCCTTGGGACGATCTCGTATTTGCGCGTATCATTGCCGGATTTACACGGGCGGCATGGAGCACCTCTGCTATCGAAATACTGATCAGCAGTCTGCAAAATGGCCTGAAAGGGAGCAGCACAGAGAAGGAATCAAAGAAAAAAAGTGTGAAAGGAGGAAAAAATGTACATGTACCTTCCGATAGCCCTCACCAGTGTTAATTATTTGGTGGTGATTGGCTTGGGACTTGCAGTCGGACTTTTGTCCGGTCTCTTCGGCGTGGGCGGAGGATTTCTCATGACCCCGCTGTTAATGATGATCGGCATTCCACCGACCATTGCTGCGGCAACCGACGCCAACCAGATCGTCGCCGCCTCGGCTTCGGGCACCTTTGCCCACTGGCGCCTCGGCAACGTCGATGTTAAAATGGGAGTCTATCTCCTTGTCGGCGGTTTTCTGGGCGGCGCAGTCGGTGTCCAGGTTATCAAGCTCCTGCGCGCCACCGGTGGCGCCGACTTTCTGATCAAGATGACCTATGTCGTCATGCTCGGTCTGGTCGGCTCGTTCATGTTCGTTGAAAGTCTGCACGCCATGCGGAAAAAGAAGGTTGCAAGCGCTGCCCCTGCTGCCCAGGCGAAAGTGGCAGCACCGGAGAAGAAAAGAAACGGCTTTTTCGCCTCCCTGCCCCTGCAGGTCTATTTTGAAAAATCCGGGGTCACCCATTCCGCTCTGGTTCCCCTGTTCCTTGGCACTTTTGTTGGTGTCCTGGCGGCGATCATGGGTGTGGGCGGCGGTTTCCTCATGGTGCCGGTAATGGTTTACATGCTGCGCATGCCTATGCATGTGGTGGTGGGCACCAGCCTTTTCCAGATCCTCTTCACCTGTATTGAGGTCACCTTCCTGCAGGCCTATTCGAACCGTACCGTCGATTTTTTTCTCGCCCTGCTCCTCCTGTTCGGCTCCGTGTTCGGCGCTCAGATCGGCACTGTGCTCGGTAAAAAACTCCATGCCGACCAACTGAAGATTCTGCTGGCGATCCTCGTTCTGGCCGTGACCGTGAAAATCGTTCTTGAGCTTGTGTTGCAACCCTCTCTCCTTCTTGCCTATGCAGGAGGTCATTAATATGAAACTCTCTCTCTTAACAGTCGTAAAACGATGGACTGCGGTAAGCGCCGCCTTGTGCGGACTCCTCGCCTTGAACGCACCAGCGGCCCAGGCCATCACCTGCGAGGTAACTCCTCGCGAGATCCCCATCACGCTCTCATACCATGGCGCCAAACTGACCATCACCGGTCAGACTGCCCCTGATGACGATCTGATCCTGAAGATCTCATCGAAACCGCATGACACCGCCATGAAACACTATGGCAAGGTCGGGGGACTTGTCTGGATGAAAACAGGAGGCCTGGAATTCAAAGGTGTTCCCGGTGTCTATCTGGTGAACACCACCAAAGATCTGAACCTCATCCTTTCCGAAACGGAGCGCGATCAGCATCAACTCGGCTATGAGGCCATGGCCAAGGCCACCAAGATCGAAGACGACAAGGGGCAGCCTGCCGAAAGGAAGTGGTTTGACGAGTTTACCCGCTTTAAGGAAAAGGAGATGATCTACCAGATCGAGCAAGGGACGATCACCCGCCAGCACGGCGAGAAAGGCAACACCTTTGAAATCGTCGTCAACTGGCCATACCAGGCGCCTCCCGGGATCTATAACATCGATCTTCTTGCCGTCAACAATGGCAAGGTCGTGGACAAGGCCGCAACAACCTTTGAGGTGAAACGGGTCGGTATCATTGCCGCCCTGTCAAAAATGGCTGTTGACCAGGCAGCCCTGTATGGGATAATGTCTGTTCTCATCGCCCTGGCAGCAGGTACAGCCGTGGGCGCGATCTTCAAAAAAGGCGGCGGCAGCCATTAACAACAGGTTTTTTTTTCGCCTTTGGCGACGCAACTCACCTTGCGCTGCCAGCCAAGCCTTGCCGCCAGCAAAAACGCACAAGAGAGCATTCAGAGGCTCTTGTGCGTTTCCTTTTCTCTTTTGGCCTATCCTTCTTCCAGTAGCGGCAACCCCGTCGCTGCCGGAGAAGGGACTGTTGCAAGGACGTGAGATGGCTTTTTTTGACTCCCTGAAAAAACAGCTTCTGCCAGCCATGCTTTGGAGAAAAGGCCTCCCTAAGACCTGTCGGCCCATCTCCCTGATTTTTTCCCAGTTCCGCGCCGTGCTCAAGGCCAATAATCAGGCCATGGAGCTCATTGCCGATATGGGGGAAAAACTCAGCGGCGACTACCTTTTTGACCAGCGCTATGTGGAAAGTTCGGTTGCAGACATGATTGATGCCATGCACCGCTCCATTAGTGCGATCAATATCCTGACCGAAAACCGCTGGACCTCGCTCTCTGAGGTCTTTGCCGGCATGGAGGCCCGGGTGCGGGCTATCGCCACCGGCCGTGATGACCGGGAGGGCCCGGTCCTGCTCTGGCTGGGAGAGATCCGCCCCCAGGATTGGCCGCTTATCGGCGGCAAGGCCGGACACCTCTCCGAGCTGATCGTAAACCCGCAAGTCCTGGTGCCCGATGGTTTTGTCATCACCACCCGCCTCTTCCATGATCTCATCGACTGCAACGTCCTGCGCGCCGACTTCGACCGCTTTGAACTGGCCCTGACTGAGCCCGAGACGGCGGAAGACGTGCTGGAGACCTTGCGCGACTCCCTCGAAAAGAGGATCCTCACCGCCAGCCCCCCGGCCGGCCTTCTCGCCGCACTCGACCAGGCCCTGCAGCAACTGGCAGCCAAAAGCCCTGCCCCCCTCTTTCTTGCCGTGCGCAGCAGTGCTCAGGAAGAAGATATGGACTTTTCCTTTGCCGGCCAGTTCCATTCCGAGCTCCAGGTCGCACCGACAGCCGCTGCGGTTTTTCAGGCCTACCTGCAGGTGGTCGCCAGCCTGTTCGGGGCCAAACCGCTCCGTTACCGGCGGCAGGTTTTTCCCGAAGGCAGCCACCTTTCCATTGCCGCCTGCTGCCAGCGCATGGTGAATGCCAAGGCCAGCGGCATCATCTATACCGAGGATCCCATGGAGCCTGGCCGGCAAACCATGCTGGTAGTCGGCGCATTCGGCCAGGGACAGGCAGTAGTGGAAGGACAGGTGCCCACCGATCTCTTCAAAATTACCAAGGGCGACGTTTTCCGGATCAGCGACAGCACTATCGCCTGTAAAAATGAGGCCCTGCTGGCAACAGGGCCGGACAGCGCCCTCACGTCCACTCCCGTGGCAAAAGAGATGGCAGAGACGCCCTGCCTGAACGAAAAACAGCTCCTTGAGCTTGCCGCAATCGCCAGCCACCTCGAAACCTTTTTCAAACGGCCCCAGGATATCGAGTGGACCCTGGACGAAACGGACACTTTCTTTATTCTCCAGGCCCGTCCACTGCTGCTCACCGCCACCGATCCTGGCAAAAAGCCGCTTTCAGAAAAGCTCGCCGGCTATGAACTCATCGCCACCGATTCCGGACGGGTCGCCCAACAGGGAATCGGTTCCGGCCCGGCCTTTCGGGTGGAAACCCTGGCCGATCTCAAGGATTTTCCTGAAGGAGCTGTACTGGTCAGCCACCGGGACTCCTCCCAGTTCGTCCAGGTCATGCAGAAGGCCGCGGCCATCGTCACCGAGGTGGGCACCCCGGTGAGCCACATGTCCACCCTCTGCCGGGAGTTCAAAGTACCCTGCCTGGTTGGTGTAACCGGTATCTTCAGCGCCATCGCCCCCGGCGAGGAAATCACCGTCGATGCCGAGGACCGACGTATCTACCGGGGAAGGGTGGAAGAGCTTCTCACCTACCAGGCCGCTACCGCCATGAATGTGCAGATGGCCCCGGAATTCAGGATGCTGCGCCGGATCCTCCATGAGGTGTCCCGCCTGCATCTGGTGGACCCGCTGATGCAGGAGTTCCGGCCCGAGGGCTGCCGGACCTTCCACGACATGCTGCGTTTCATCCATGAAACCGCGGTATTGACCCTGGTCGATATCGGCCGGGACGACGCCTGTCTGCGCGGCCAACAAAAACTGGCAAGAAGGCTCGATCTTCCCATTCAGGCAGGTATCCTCGTCATCGACATTGGCGGCGGCATCGCAGACGATGCGCCAGCCGGGAATATTCCCTTTTCCGCCATCCACTCACAACCCTTCCGGGCCATCCTCCAGGGAATGCTCTTCCCGGAGGTCTGGCACCAGGGGGCAATGACGGTGGGTTTCCGGGACATGATGCACAGCATACTGACGACGCCCCAGGATACCCTGTCCGGCCAATACAGCGGCCACAACATCGCCATCATCAGTGAGAATTATGTGAATCTCTGTTTCCGCTTCGGCTATCATTTCAATATCATCGATGCCTTCTGCCACGAGGTGGAACGGGATAATCATATCTATTTCCGTTTCCTGGGCGGCGCCACCGATCTTGTCAAGCGTTCACGGCGGTCAGCCCTGATCGCCACGATTCTTGAGGCCTTTGATTTCAGCGTGCGCACCCGGGGCGATCTGGTTATTGCCCGCACCAGTAATCTGGCGCAGTCCGAGATGGTGCGCACTCTCGACATTCTCGGCCGGCTGGTCGGCTTCACCCGGCAACTGGACGTCCAGATGGCGGACGATCAGGCCGTGGCGCGCTATGCCGAGGCCTTTCTTATGGGCGATTACCGCTTCGTCGTCAGAGAAGGATAAAAAACAATACCTACCCGCAGGAGGATCATATCATGAGTAACGAAATCTGCCGATTACTGGTAGTGGATGACGAAAGCATCGTCGGCAAACGCCTCAAACAGGTGTTCAGCAAGATCGGCTTCGAGGTCGAAACCTATACTGAGCCGGCCCCGGCCATGGCCGCCATGGCCGAAAAACCCTTTGATATCGTGGTGACGGATCTGAAGATGGATGGCATGGACGGCATGGAGGTGCTCAAACGGGTACGCGACATGAATCCACGCACCCAGGTGATCATCATCACCGGCTACGCCTCACCGGCTACAGCGGAACTGGCCCAGCAGCAGGGCGTTTTTGAGTTCCTGGCCAAGCCCTTCCGCCTGGACGAACTCAAACAGGTTATTTTCCGCGCCCTGGAACAGCAAAAGGGCAGCAACTAACCCCGATAAACGGGATAAGTGCCTTTCGCAGATTATTTTCTTGCAAAAAAACAAGAAAATGATCTGTAAGGCACTAAAGGGTTCCTTGAAACAACAGGATAATGCTATGAGTATAGAACCACCCTGTCCGTCTGCTCTCCAGAAGAATAACCAGCAACAGCCCGCCCAGCGATGCTGCCCCTGTCTGCCATTCCTGCCTCGCTCCATCAAGGGCAAGCTCATCGTCTCCCTGCTCGTCATCTCCGTGCTGGGCATCAGCGCCACCGCCTCCGCCATCTACGGCATGTGGCGCATCGAAGACAAGATCCGAATCATCGAGTCCTTTTCCGAACTGAATCAGAACGTTCTGGAGATGCGGCGCTACGAGAAAAACTATCTGCTGTACTACAACAAGAAAGACCTGATGAGCACCCTGGACTATGTCGATCAGGTACGGGCCTCCATCGCCACTGTGAAAAAGTTTGTGCCCGGGAAGAAGGACCATCTGCAATCCTTTTACGACGAGGAGCTGGGCAAGTACGAATCGATCTCCCAGCAGTTGATGGCCGAGGATATCCGCGAGAACAGCAAGAAGCTGCTGAAGGAGACTTTGCGCACCCATGGCCAGGACATCACCAAACTGGTTTTCGACATGGATGCCCAGGCCCGGGTGCAGGTGGAACGGGAGGTGGTCACCTATCAAAAAACCGGGGTGTTAATCCTGATCCTGGCCATCCTGGTGGGCGGGATCCTTATCTATTTTTTGCTGCGCTGGATCATCCGGCCGCTGACAGCAATCCGCGAGGCCGCCGCCCAGATCATGCAGGGCAAGATGAACTCCATCCCGATCAATGAGGCGGTCAGCTGCTCGGAAGAGGGTGTCGAACTGGTCAACTCCCTGAACCTGATGCTCAAGGCCCTTGACACCAAGCAGAGTCAACTGGTCCAGTCGGAAAAACTGGCGGCCATCGGCAAGGTCACCGCCGGCATCGCCCATGAGATCAACAACCCCTTGAACAATATCTCGCTTACCGCCGAGGCCATGATCGAAGACCTGCCCGATCTTTCCCCAGACGACAGCCTGGAAATGATCCACGATATCCTGGCCCAGTCGGATCGAGCCCGGGAGGTAGTGCATCATCTGCTCGAATTTTCGCGCGCCCATAAAAATAACATCACGATCAGCGTTGATCTGGTCAAGCTGGTGAACGATTCCATCGCCTTGGTGCGCAACCAGTTCCGCCTGGGCGAAATCACCTGCAACTACCAGCCTCCAAACCAGCCGCTGCCGATCATCGGCACCCCTCCCCAACTCCAGCAGGTGCTGGTCAACATCATGCTGAACGCGGTGCAGGCCATGCATCCGGGAGGCCGCCTCGATATCGGGGTAACGGCGGAGGACAAGAACGCGGTCATCACCATTGCCGACACCGGTGCCGGGATTCCCAGCCAGATGTTACCCCATATCTTCGACCCCTTCTTTACCACCAAGAACGAGGGCACCGGCCTGGGCCTCTCGCTCAGCTACGCCATTATCAAGGATCATCACGGCGATATTGAGGTGGAGAGCGAGGAAGGCCGCGGCACCACCTTCCGCATCAAGCTGCCGCGGGTCACCGAGACGGAGCATGAAGCGCCATGAAGCCCTTTGACAAGAGCAGAAAAACAACCGCCTTTTCCACGAGCTTTCAGAAGTTCCGCCGTATCCTCTCCTTGAACAATGAGGTGCTGGAAAAAATTGCCCACATGGAAGGGGCGCTTTCCGGTGAATATGTCTTCGACCGCAAATTTCTCTCCGAGGCAGTGGCCGCCTTAAGTGAACTGGTGCGGGAGGTGATTTACTGCCTGAACAGTCTGGCTGCCAACCGCTACCTGAGTCTCTATGAACGCTACGAGGAGATTGCCGACAAGCTGGCGGTACTGGCCTCCGACTATGCCGGCCCCTACGACCGGAGCCTCACCCTGGCCTATGACCTGATCAACGGTGATTTCGAGGAACTGGTCGGCGCCAAGAACGCCACCTTGAGCGAGATCCGCAACCGCCTGAACCTGCGGGTACCCGACGGCTTTGCCATCACCGTTGCCGCCTACCACCAATTCATGGAGGAGAACAATCTCTTCGCCCAGATTGATGCCATCTCCGCCGAGGGTGGGAGCAGCCGGGAGCGGAGCAACCGCATCGACAAAGTGCTGCAACAGGCCCGGTTCCCGGAACGGCTGGTGGCGGCGGTGCGAGACGAGCTGGCCCAACTGCTGGCGCGCGGCAACGTCCCGGTAACATTGGCAGTCCGCTCAAGCGGCGTCGGTGAAGATGCGGAGACCCGCAGCTTTGCCGGGCAGTTTCATTCAGTACTCGATGTGCGGCCGGAACTTTCTTCGGTGCTCGATGCCTACCGGCAGGTGATCGGCTCCCGCTTTTCCGTGGCGGCCCTCGAATATCTGGGCGTTGCGGCCAGCAGCCGGGACATCCCCATGGCCGCCGGGGTCCAGCCCATGATCGCCGCCCGCGTTGCCGGCGTGACCTACAGCCGCAACCCGGAGCAACCGGAAGAGAACCACCTGCTCGTGACCGCAGTGCGCGGCCAGGCCCGTGATCTGGTCGAGGGCAAGACAACAGCAGACCGCTATCTGGTCAGCCGCACCTGGCCCTTTGGTCTGCTGGAGAGCGAACTGGTCGCAGCCACCGACTTTTCCAGCCGGAAGACATCCCTTGATCTTCTGCCCAGCGGCCTGCGGCGCGGCTCGGCCCTGCTTACCCCCCAGGAACTGGCGCAGCTCGCCGAACAGGCCCTGCTTCTCGAAAAGGCCTTCGGCGAGACCCAGGATATCGAATGGGCCCTGGCCGACGAACTCTTTATCCTCCAGAGCCGTCCTTTTTTCCTGCCGGCAAAACCGGCGCCGCTGCCGGGCGAGCTGGCCGCCGAACTGGCCGCTGCCACCCCGCTCATGCACGGCAAGGGCCAGGTCGCCCAGCTCGGCATTGCCACGGGCAAGGTCGTGCATGTGGATCAGGATACCGACCCCAAACTCTTCCCGGTGGGCGCCATCGCCGTAGCTCGCTTTCCGAGCCCGCAGCTCAGCCCCATTGTCTGGCGGGCCGCCGCGATCATCACCGATGTGGGCGGCCCCACCGGCCATCTCGCCACCATCACCCGCGAATACCGGACGCCGGCCCTGTTCGGTACCGGTGAGGCCACGCGCCTTCTCGCCGAGGGCGCAGAGATCACCATTGACGTCGAAAATAAACAGATCTACCAGGGGATCATCAAAGGACTGATCCGCCTGCAGGCCACGGAAGAAGACCCGTACCGCTCCTCAAAGGAACTGCAGATCCTGCGGCGGATCCTGCGCTGGACAGCGCCCATTACCCTGACCGATCCGACGGCCGCAGATTTCACCGCCGAAAACTGCAGCACCTTCCACGACATCCTGCGTTTCGCCCATGAAAAGGCCATTGAGGCCCTTATCCAGTTTCATGCCGTCAAGGACGGAAGGGAAGAGATGCGCAGCCGTCAGGTAAAGCTGCCGGTACCGCTCAAGCTGCGAGTCATCGATATCGGCGCCGGCATTGCCCCGGCCGCCCCCCGCCAGGGCGAACTCACCCTGGCAATGCTCAACAGCCGGCCGCTGCTGGCCATTCTTACCGGATTTCTCAAAGACACCGAAGGCGGCAAGGAAACGGTTGCCCTCGGCATCAGGGATATCCTCTCCGGCCTCGGCAAACCGATGGCCCTGCTCGGCGGGACCTCCTATCCGGGTGACAATCTGGCCATCATCGCCGAAGAGTACTGCAATCTCAACCTGCACCTCGGCTATCACTTCAATGTGGTGGACGCCTACATGTCGGCCGATCCAGACAATAACTACATCTATTTCCGCTTTGTCGGCGGCCTGGCTGACAGGAGCAAGCGTGAAATGAGGGCAAGGCTGATCGGGACCATTCTCGCCGGCCTCTACTTCAAGGTAGAGCGCACCGGCGACCTGGTGATCGCCAAGGCCAGAAATCTTGACCTGTTGCAGATGGAGCGCGTCCTTGGCCGTCTGGGCGAGCTGATCTCCTTTACCCGCCAGCTTGACGTGCAGATGCGCGACGAGGCAGCCATCGAACAGTTCTTCCTCCAATTTATTTCCTCCCTCAAAGAAGAGCAGGCAGGGGAGGGGCGGTAACCATGCGGCGCTGGCTGACCAAACAGTTCGACCGGATGCGGGAAGGCCGCGCGCAACGCAAGGTGGACGCCCAAAACCTGCTCAAGGCGCGTTACCACGTGTTCCGTTCCCTGCTGGCCAGCAATAACCGGGCAGTGGACGCTCTCACCGATATCTCCATCCTCCTCCGGATGCAGGGGGATTCGGCCGGCCTGGCCCGGCTCATCAAAAAACTCATCGCCGAGACCGCAGAGATGGTGGGCCGCCTGGAAAACCTGACCCAGGGCAAATATCGGGGGCTCTGGAACGTGCAGCAGCACCTGGATGACACCCTCACCGACAAGCTGAAGGCGCTCGCCGGCCCCGAACAGGTGCCCTTCACCCTGCCGCTTGCTGAGATCATCGCCGAGCACAAGACCCTGATCGGCAACAAGGCCGCCGCTCTGGCCAGTCTAAAAAAACAGGGGAACTTCCGGGTGCCGGACGGTTTTGTCATCACCCTGGCTGGCTGCCGTTTCTTTCTTGACCATGAAGGACTCTCCCTCAAGCTGGTGCACCTCCTCGCCAGACATGGCACCACGGCCGATCAGCACATTTCTCCAGAAACAGCAAGTCAGGTGCAGGATCTCATCAGAAAGGCCGCGCTCCCCCCAACTCTTGCCACAGAGCTTGCTGTCGCCGGCCGCCCGTTTCTGGAAAACGGCAAGGCCCTGGCGGTGCGGAGCAGCAGCAACAGCGAAGACGGCCGCCATCATTCCTTTGCCGGCCAGTTCAGCTCGGTGCTCAACGTCAAAGATGAGAGCCAGCTTTTTGCCGCCTTCAAGGAGGTGGTGGCCAGCAACTTCAACGCCCGCAGCCTTGCCTACCGCCTCAATGCCGGACTCGATCCGCTCTGTTTTGATATGGCTGTCCTCTGCCTGGAGATGGTGGAGGCCCGCGCCGCCGGCATCCTGCTCAGCCGCTCACCCCAGGAACCGGAGAGCGACATGCTGCTGATCAGCGCCGTGCCCGGTCTGGGCGAGGCCGCTGTTTCCGGCAGCGCCGCCGCCGACCTCTACCATGTCCACCCTGACGGCAGCGTCGATTGGCCGCTCTCTACCATCGCCGACAAGGAAAGGCTCCTGGTCTGCAAGAACGAAGGCGGCCTCGCCTGGCAGGAGCTCCCTGCGGAAGAGCGGCAAAAACCGGTTCTCGCAGCAGAGGAGCTGCAGATCCTTGCTGCCTGGGGGAAGGCCCTGGAGGCGGCCGAGGGCATGCCGCAGGACCTTGAATGGGCCGTAGACACAACAGGGCAGCCACTCATCCTCCAGATGCGGCCGCTCACCAGCATGGGCACCCGGAAAGGAGATGGCTGGCTGGCCACATCGCCGCCACTCATCGAGGGAATCATCGCCTCGGGCGGCAGGGCCACTGGCCAGGCCCTGCTGGTGAAAAACAGACTGGATCTGGAGACAATCCCGCCGGGACCAAGGGTCCTGGTCATGCCCCAGAGCTTTGTCGATGCGGCCAACCGCCTGAGCGTGGTCACGGCAGTCCTTGTCGACCTAGGCAGTCCCGCCGACCACCTGGCCTGCGTGGCGCGTGAACAGGAAACCCCGATGCTCTGCGGGCTGGGCACGGCAACGAGCGTCCTGACCTCCGGACAATGGCTTACCGTCGACGGCAGCCACGGCAAGGTGTATGCGGCAAGCCCCGAAGAGATCACAACCGCCGGGGAGGCTTGGCAGAAGGGGACTCCTGCGGCCAAGGCCGCACCGGCAGACCTGCCCCCTCTCTATCTGGAGCTGCGAGAGCTGGTCACCGCCCTGCACCTCACCGATGCCTACGGCCCGACCTTCTCCATCGTCGAATGCCGATCGCTCCACGACATCATCCGCTTTGTCCATGAAAAAGGAGTGCTGGCCATGTTCGAGGCAGGCGACACCCTGCTTGAGGAAAATCTGGGCGCCGTCCATGCCATCGACTCACCGGTCCCCTTTTTCATCAGCGTTATCGACATGGGCGGCGGACTGGCTCCGGGAGACGCACTGCGCCGCCGGAGGATCCAGCCGGAGCTGGTCATCTCCCGCCCCTTCCAGGCCCTGTGGCAGGGAATCACCACCCCCGGCCTGCACTGGGGGCCGCCGCCGGGCGGATCGCCCATGGGCTCGGTCATGTCCTCCTTTCTCACTGACCAGAAGTCGGAGCGACCCATCGGCATGCCCAACTACTGCCTGGTCAGCCGCGATTACTGCAATATGAACGCCCGCATGGATTTTCATTTTATCATGATCGATACGGTCTGCTCCCCTTCGCCACGCAGCAACCATATCAAGTTCCGGTTCAAGGGCGGCGGCACCAATCTTACCCGGCGCAGGCGGCGGGCCTTGTGCATCGGCGAGATCTTTGAACGATACGGATTTGCCGTCGATGTCCGCGAGGATCTGGTCAATGCCGCCCTGCAGGGGGCCACAGCCGAGGCCATTGAGGAGAAACTGGTGATGGTCGGCCGGATTCTCGGCTTTACCCGCCTGCTCGACGCGGCCATGACCGATGACACCACAATCGAGAAGGTAGCCAACGCCTTTCTGACCGGCGATTATGAGCTTTCCAGCCTGAAGAAAAACAAAGAACCAGCGTAGGTCGGCAGATGGAAGAAAACAGGATGACAGGTCTTGAAAAATTGCAGGCGCTGAGGGATCTCAGCGTCCGATATGATTGCCCGTTCGTAGAGTTTCAGGAGTCGGTGACCGGCCCCCAGTTTGTACTGTGGAAACTCGACATGAAACAGCTCCGGGCCGAGGGCTGGTTCCCGCGGACGGTTGGCGATGGCCGGGCAACGGTGATCGCCATTGATCCCGGCCCGTCCCTGGCTGCGATAGTCCGCACGACGCTGGCGGTCACGGAGGTGGAGTTCCAGGTCACCCTGCCCGATGATCTCATCCGCATCATCGACCACAATCAGGATCTCAACCCGGGCTTTCCACCAACCGCCGGTCGCACCCCGCTGGCCAAGGTACGCACCTATCTGGCCGGGCGTCGTTCCCTGTTCACCCATTACCGGACCCTACTGGCCAAGAGCCGCACCGGCCTTGCCTTCATCCGCACCGGACTTTCTTTTATTACCATTGCCCTGCTTTTTCTCCGCCTGATTGGCGCCGGGTATTATCTGCTGTTGGAAGCACCTCTACTGATAAGCGGCATCATCATGGTCTATGACGGCCTCAAATGGTATCTGCCGGCCAGGGCGATCTACGCGACCCTACCTCCCTGTGTTGATACCAGCGCCACCGGCGGAACCAGTGTGCTTGAGGCTGGCAACGAGTACGTTGCCCCGGAGTTCCGGCGCAGTGATGTAGTGCCGGGAGCCGCCGCGTTGCGGGCCTCCTGGACCAGCCTGTCGCCGGTGATGCGGCGGCGCTATCTAGCCAGCGACCGGACTGATCTTGCCGAAGAGCGGACGGTGCTTGCCTATTTCCGAACCAGAATGGCTATGGTCAGGACCGGTCTGGCCTTCACCCGCACCGGTTTCGCCTTTATCAGTCTCGGCCTTGGCCTGTTGCGCCAGTTTCAGACCAGCCGCTGGCTGGCCTTCGATCTCGGGCTCATCGGGATCGGGGCCCTCATGGCCCTGGAGGGTTTTTTCTGGTATGTGCGCGGTCGCCAGGCCGGGGTGGAGGGGTTGGCATCGGTGCGGCAAAAGGATCGCATGGCCACCGTCTGGGATTATTTTTTTCCCCACCACCATACCTTACCCGGCGTTGACAAAAATCCCATGACCCTGCCGGTCCGCAGTTCTCATGCTCCTGGAATCTGGGCGACCACCGGCCTTGCCCTGGAGCGCACGGTGCTGGCCGAACGCCGGAACGTTATGGCCCGGTTGCGCACGGTCATGGCCCGGGCCCGCACCGGTTTTGCCTTTATCCGCACCGGCTTGAGCCTTTTTTCGATCGGGGTGGCATTCTGGCTTTTCTTCGCCGACACCGGCGGCAGCGGTTGGGCCGTGTTCAACTATTTGATGATAGCTACCGGCCTCTTGCTGGTGGTAGACGGCTTTGTCTGGAGCATTCCGGCAGAGCGGATTCGCCGTCAGTTTCCTTATTGTTACGGTGACTTGGAGATCCCCCTCCCCGATTACGGTGTTCCTTCCCGATTCTGGAAAAAAGTGGTGTTCAGCAATGATGCAGGTTAACAATGAAAGATTAATAGTGCCTTTCCGGGCTATTGCCCTGCTCCGGGACATGCCCCTGGCCGAGGCAGCCGAGGCAGCCATCGAGCGCCGGGTGCCGCTGGCCCGGATTCTTCATGCCGAGTACGGCGTGCCGCGTGAGGTTCTGCTTACGGCTTTGCGCGACTATTACCAGTGCGCCGCCATCGAATACGATGAGCGATTGCCTGTCCCGCCCGAACTGCTTACTGGTCTCCAGGTCAGCAAATTGGCACCAAATGGCTGGTTTCCGGTGATCAAGGACGCCGATGGCACCATCATCATCGCTGCCGCCGATCCTTCGGACCCAGCCATGCGCGCCGAGGTTGAGGGAATTTTCGGTCCAGCCCCCTATGAATTCCGGGTGGCCCTGCCCGACGACATCTCCTGGTTTAGCCAGGACTTCCTCCATGACCAGCCGGGCCTGCTCATCGGCACCGAACGGACCGGACTGGCCTTCTGGCGCAATACCATGGCCCAGTGGCGGACACGGCTTGCCTGTTACCGCACCGACTTCAGCCGGGCCCGCACCGCTTTGGCATTTGTGCGGACAGGCCTTGCGCACGGTGCCATTGCCCGGATCCTCTTGAGCAACGAACGTTTTGCCGCCCACCCCTTTCTGGCCTATGGTGTCTTGGTCTTCGACCTGCTCCTTCTTCTCGGCGCCCTGTCCACCTACCTCCGGGTACGAAGCTCACGGCTGACCCCGCCGCGGCATCAGACCCTGGTCGAGGTGAGCGGTGCCACCTTGAGCTTTCTTGAAAACTACCAGAACCTGGAAGATAGCAGGATGGAAAAGAAAACCAAAGAAACCATGCTGGCCCGCCTCGGCGACCTGCTCGGCAACTACTGTACCATTCTCTATCCTGCCCCTGCCAGCCGGGAACGCACCCATCTGGCGCGGGAACGAAATGTGCTCGCCGCCCAGCGCACCATTGCCGGCTGCTACCGGACCATCTATGCACGGGCCCGCACCGGACTGGCCTTTATCCGCACCGGCGTCTCCTTTGTGAGTATCGGCATCGGCCTGATCAGCTATTTTGGCCTGGGGTTCAAGACCTTCTTTGACGGGATGCTGATCGTCATCGGCCTGTTGATGATTATCGATGGGGGGCTCTGGTACCTGCCGGTTCGCAAGGAACAGGCGGAACTGCCCAGAACTCGGAGCGCCGTGCTGGCGGGAGGAAAAACCGGATGAAAATCGAGCATAAAATCTATCTCTCCAACGCAGTCAATATCCTGCTCATCGTTCTGATCGGTATGTTTGCCTTGCAGAACCTCAGCGAGATATTGACCAAGTTCCGCTTCACCGTGATCGCCGAGGGGCTCAATGCCAACTTTCTTGAGATGCGGCTGGCTGAAAAAAATTATTTTTTCTATGGCGATGTCGAGGCCTTCAACAATATCCAGAGCAGAATCGACCAGACCAATGCGACCCTCCTGCAGATTCAACCTGACATCATCCGGGCCGTGGGTTCAGCAAAGTACACGAAGCTTCAGGAATATCTCCACATCTATGCGCTGCTGGTCGATTCGATCAGCAAGGCTGCCCACCACGATGTCGCGGCCCAGAAAAAGCTGCGGGAGGCAGGCCAGAATCTCAAAACATTTTCCGAAGATATCACCGCCCTTGAGGTTGAGAGTATCGGCGCGATTATTGTCCGCTCCAAGAATATCCTGCGCTTTTCCTTCGTGGCAGTTGCCCTCTTCACCTTTCTATTCAGCAATCTCATCGTCCGTAACATCGGTCAATCGCTACGCAAGGTTGTCGATCTCACTCGGGCAATCTCCAAAGGCAACTACCCGAAAATCGCAGAAAAACCCTCCAATGACGAGATGGGCGCCGTGATCAGCGCCATCAACGCCATGGCCGAGGAGCTCCAAAAGCGGGAAGAAGAAATTGTCCAGTCCAAAAGGCTCGCCTCCATCGGCGTGCTGGTGGCAGGCGTTGCCCACGAACTCAATAATCCGTTGAATAATATCTCCATGATCGCCCAGACCTATACCGAGGTGTACGATGGGCTTGGCAAGGCGGAACGGATCGGTTTTATGGAACAGATCGATGAGCAGACCGAGCGGTTGCGGCTGATCATCCACAACCTGCTTGATTACGCCAAACCCAAGGAGCAGCATCTGGCCAAGGCGGCCACCAATCAGGTCATCAAGAAGACCCTGTCCCTGGTGCAGAATATGCTCGATGTCTCCAACATTAAAATCACACTTGCCCTGGCCGAGGATCTGCCGGATATCTACATCGACGAACACCAGATCCAGCAAGTGCTGGTCAACATGGCCACCAATGCCATTCAGGCCATGGACAAGGGCGGCGAACTGCGGATTACCTCCCGCTATCTGCCGGATGATGACAAAATCGAGATCGAGATCGGCGACAACGGCAAGGGCATTGCCCCGGAATTCCTCGATCACATCTTTGATCCGTTTTTCACCACCAAGGAGGAGAAAGGCACCGGCCTCGGCCTGTGGGTCAGTTTCGGGATCATCAAAAACCATCAGGGGAACATTCGGGTGACAAGCCAGGCCGGAGTCGGCACCACCTTTATCATCTCCCTGCCCAGTAGCCATAAATTGGGGGTCGCATAGCCAGGTTCAGAATTGCAAGCAACAATCAGTATTGGCATCAGAATCAATGCCGATGCAACCAAAATTTAACGAGGTGGAATGATGGCAAAACATAGCATTATGGTCATTGACGATGAGAAGATCGTCGGGGATATGGCAAAACTCTCCTTCGAGCAGGACGGCTACGAGGTGGAGACCTTCCTCAATGGCGAGTCGGCCTTGGCACGGCTTGTGGAGAAACCCTTTGACGTGGTGATCACCGATCTGAAGATGAAGGGGGTGGATGGCCTTGAGGTGCTGCGCACCGTCAAGAAGCTCTACCCCGGCATCAAAGTGATCATGATCACCGCCTTCGCCAATCTGGATGTGGCCATCGAGGCGTTACGGGACGATGTGCACGACTTCTTTCCTAAGCCGGTCAAGATCAAGGAACTGAAGGCCTCGGTCAAAAGGGCCTTGGGGGAAGAATGATTCGAGGGCGCGTCATGGTTAACAGCAGGAATTTTTGACATGACAGGCTCATTGTTCCAGCGGTTCAAAGGGATAGTCAGGGGCAGGCAAAACCGTGGTCCCGACCTCACGACGCGTTTCAAGGCATTCCAGGCGATGCTCGACGGCAACAACCGCACCCTGGAGGCCATGACCGAGATGGGGGAAAAGCTCGGCGGCGACTACCTCTTTGACGTCAATTACATCCGAAGCGCCTATGCACGAATATTGGCGGCGATCTCCGATTCGCTCGACAATTTCACCCAGCTCACCGATAACCACTATCCCCAGCTCGTTGAAATTTTAGGCCGCATCGACAGCCTAGTGCAGCGGATGCTGACCAGCGATGGATCCATTTCCAACCGCCTGGTAGTCTTTTATCCGGAGATCACCTGGGACCTGGCCGAAGAGGTCGGCGGCAAGAATTACCACCTGGCCGAACTGGCCAACACCCTGCAACTCCGGGTACCCGAGGCCTTTGCCATCACCACCGCCGCCTTTACCACCTTCCTCCGCCACAACGACCTGGAAAAACGGCTGGCCGGGCTGGGCAAGGCCGACAGCACGACCCTTACCCAACTCCGCAACGCCATTCTGTCCGGCGGCTTTCCAGAGGATTTTACCACGGCGCTGAACACCGCCCTGGAAAAAATGCGGTCCCGACTCGGCAAAAACGGGACCTTGTCGGTCCGCAGCAGCGCTGAAGAGGAAGACGGCGACTTTTCCTTTGCCGGCCAGTTTGAGACGGTGCTCAATGTCCCCTGTACCAGCAAGGCGGTGCAGGCCGCCTATAAAGAGGTGGTGGCCAGCCTTTTCCAGGCTGGCGCCACCAGCTACCAGCAGCAGCTGGGCTATGATCTGGGGAAATTAAAGATGGCAGTGGGCTGCGTGGCCATGGTTGAGGCGAAGGCCAGCGGCGTAATCTATACGGCTGCGGCCGGCAAAGACCGGAGCCATATGGCGATCAGCGCCGCCTGGGGCCTGGGCAAGGGAGTCGTCGACGGCCTGACCGATGCCGATCTCTACACCGTTAGCAAGGGTGAAAAACTCCAGCTCGTCGACCACCGGATCGGCGGCAAGGCCCGGATGGTGGTCAATTTAGGGACAAGCGGCATCGAAACCCAGGAAACCCCGACAGAATTGCGGCCCCTGGCGTGTCTCAGCGAAACGGAGGTGCTGAAGCTGGCCCGGCTGGCCCTGGCCATCGAAGAGTACTACCGGAACCCTCAGGATATCGAATGGGCCATGGACAACAACGGCCGTTTTTTCCTGCTTCAGGCCCGGGCTTTACAAATGGACGAGCCGGAAAACGAGGAGACCTCCCAAAATCAGGAAGCCGCCGCAGGATATCCGGTACTGCTCCGCGACCAGGGGGTGGTAGTGCAGCGGGGCGCCACGGCGGGCAAGGTCTTTATCCTCCACCACATCGACGAACTTGAAAAAATTCCCAAGGGCAGCATCCTGGTGGCCAGCCATGACTCTCCCCATTTCGTGCAGGCCATCCCCTTATTACACGCCATTATCACCGATGTAGGTGTCCCCACCAGTCACATGGCCTCCATCTGCCGGGAGTTCAACATCCCCACGGTGGTCAACACCGGCCAGGCCACCACTGTGCTGACGCACGGCCAGGATATCACCCTGCAGGCCAGGGAGGGCAGCGAATTTGTCGTTTACGCGGGGATTGTCCAGAATCTCCTGCGCGAAGAACGACAAGGCGCGGCCAAGATCCGGGAGCTTTACGAGTTCCGGCAGCAGAAATACATCATGCGCCATATCGCACCTCTTCATCTGGTCAACCCCCTTGAACAGGAATTTTCCGAGGAGAAATGCAGGACCGTGCATGATCTCATCCGCTTCATGCACGAGAAGGCGATGCAGGCCCTGGTCGCCTATGCCGGGACACAGGGACGCGGCCTGACCAGGTTTTTCGGCGGCAAAAGCGCCCTGCACCGGCTGACACTCCCCATCCCGGTTCAGCTTCTGCTGATCGATCTTGGCGGCGGCTTACAGGATACGGCAAGCAAAAAGGAGGTGGATTTCACCCAGGTCGGATCGGCGCCTTTGCGGGCAGTGCTTGCCGGCATGCTCTTTCCCGGGATCTGGCAGAAAGAGGGAGTGGCCCTGCAAGGCCGCGACCTGCTTTCCGGCATGACGAGGGCGGCAGACCTCACCGGCGGCGGGGATGGGCTGGCCGGCTACAACGTGGCCCTGGCCAGCAGGGAGTATGTGAACATGAGCCTGCGCTTCGGCTACCACTTCAACATGCTGGACTCCTACTGCAGCGATAAGCCTCGCAACAACCACATCTACTTCCGCTTCGTGGGCGGGGCCGCCGCCATTACCAACCGTTCCCGCCGCATTGCCCTCATGACCCAGGTGCTGGCAGAACACGGTTTTGCCCTCAAGGCCAAGGGCGATCTTCTGGTCGGCCGCCTCTCCGGCCTGAGCCGGCAGGAGATCGAAGGGATCCTCGAACAGATGGGCCGGCTGATCGGCTATACCCGGCAACTCGACGCCCGCCTTGATTCCGACGAGATGGTGAGCATCCTTGCCCACCGATTTCTAGAGGGCAACTACCGTCTCGATCCCTGATTCCCTTTCCCAATCAACAAGAAAATACGGACGCAGAAAGGTACGTGTAAGCGCAATCAGGCAGCGTGATGGAAACGGAGACTCGGCAGCTCCACGGCAGTCAGCAGATTGCCATAGGCGGCGCCGGTGTCGATACCGATCTTGTTGGCAGTGATGAATGGCGTGACAAAAGGGGTGTGGCCGAAGATGATCCGCTTGCCGTAATCCCGCTCATCGGAAAGGAAAGGTTCCCGCACCTCGCAGAGATCAGAGATATCCTGCTCGCTGAGAGGTCGTCCAAAGCGGAGACCGGCATGGACAAAGATGTACTCGTCGGTTTCCCAGTAGGGCAGCAGGGAGGCAAGAAAATCACGGTGTTCTCTGGACATAAAGGCAAGGGCCCCAAGCTCGGCAAGGCTGGCGCCACCGTAACTTGTCAGGGTTTTTTCCATACCCAGCCGCCGCAGATAGGGGAGCAAGGCCGCATCCTTGCTGCGGTGGTACTCAAGAAGCAGATATTCATGATTGCCCATAAGGGCCACAAGGTGCACGCCCTCAGTCCGCAAGCGACAAAGCTGGTCGATCACCCCTTTGACATCAGACCCCCGATCCAGATAATCACCGAGACAGACCAGGGTATCACGACCGGCATCAAAAGGCAGACGCTCCAGCAGGAGCCTGAGTTTATCTGCACAACCGTGAATATCGCCGATGACGAAGATTTTTTCATTCACCATGAAACAGTTCCCATATTCGAGTCCCTGCTCAAGCTGCGGCAGCCCCGGTCAGTACTGCCTCATAAACAAAAAAAATCCCCAAACGACTCAAATCAGCCGCCATTTACCCGTTCACCACCCTAAGCCCTTCCAGTTTCCAGGCCTCAGTGCCAAATGGTCGGGCCCAGGTCCACTCTTCGGCGAACTTGACCGGATCGGTCATACTGCCTTCCACCAAGGCACCACTATGCTCATCCACGGTGTAATCAAGGAGATTGGCGGTAAAGAGCACGGTGACAAAATCCTCCCCATTCTCTTTCCCCGCGGACACGATCTCCACCTTGCGAATGGAGATACTCTCCAGTTTATTGATGCGTCCAAGCTGCCGCATATCCGCGAACTGACGCTCATACTCAGCGGCAAGTCCATCCCCGAGCAGATGACGGTAGGAGGCGATATCACGCCGCATCCAGCCGGCCTGCACCTTGAAAAAGACATCAGAGGCCACTTCAACAAAATAATTCGCGTCAAAGCCCGAATCTGTCTGGCGGATCATGGCCAGTCCATCCTCAAGGGTTCCCGGAAAGGCGCCGGGCGGCGGCGGGGGAACAGTCGCATCCGGCCCCGCTGGCTGATTGCCGGAGAAAAGAGACCCCAGAGGATTGGTTGGCGGCTGATAGCCCTGTCCCGGCCCGGAGGTAGGGGGCTTGATAAAACGCTTGTAGAAGAAATAGCCAATCCCGCCCAGCAACAGCAGAGGGAGAATCCCTATGCCACCGCCTCCGCCGCCATGCATCCCAAACATGCTGCCAAAGAGCATACTTCCCAACGCCCCGCCCACCAGACCGCCAGCCAGACCGCGGCCGAATCCGGAGCTATTGGGGGTCGAACTGCCGGGAGACGACGGATTCATGGCCGGCGGCCTCGGAGCCGGCGTGCTGCGACTGAAAGAACGACCGCCTGAGCGGGAACGGGCATCGGCAAAATCAGCATTGATCCCGGCCTCAATGAACAGCAAGGCCAGCAACACCAGGAAAAGAGGGGTCAAACGAGTAAAAAAAGAAGACATAAGGGCACACTCCATCGATAAAAAGATTTTTCTGAACTTCTTTCCTTATTGTATGGTATGAAGAGACTTCTTACTTTAGCAAGCCGGACAAGGGTTGTCATCTCTTTTTGG
>CAISPV010000092.1 GCA_903887485.1 uncultured Desulfobulbaceae bacterium
CTCAACACGGTCATTCTTTTTACTGCTCTGCTTTTACTGCTCTATAACTTCTCTACTCCGTCGGATGGTTCACATCAAATGTGCCGCACCCGGCGACCGCGGCAAACTACTCAATCATTTATCCCATGTCAATCAAAATAATGCGTAAAATGAAGGATACATTCTCCACTTGCCAGCACTACACGATAAGTCAGGAAGTTACGATATGGCATTTGCATAGTCCATGAAACAAAAAGTTAAAAACACGGCATTAGCGACACAAGAGGAATGCACCATTTTCCGTTTTTATCAATTGCTGATCCATTTCTGAAGAACAGTAATTATCTTTTGAGCTTGTTCTGGACTCGAGATATTAAATTTTGATTTGGGCAAATACTCCCCCTCTCGCTTCTGGTAACGACGGATTGTGTACATATCCTTACTATACTCCTCCTTACCCTTGTTCCAGTTTTGATAGCGGTACAAAATTGTCGTCCACGCCCCTTTTGATAAAACTTCTTTGTCCAATTCTTTTACCAGAAGAATGCCATCCTCCTCATAGTTGATTGTCAACTCATTCAAATCACTGCTCATATCATATCTCTTTTAGTTTGAATTGTGTAATTATGCATCTCAAAACAAATAGGTATCGACGTAAAACAACCATATCCTATCCAAAAGGTAAAGGGGAAAGAAGTGACTTTTACCACCTCTTTCCCCTTATAAAGACCTGATGAGCAAGAAAATCTGCCGGTAAAACTCAGGTACTAAAGTGAAGCCTTCCCTCTCGGGCATCAACCAGGATATGGTCCCCCTCAAGGAAGCGCCCCCCTAAAAGTTCCATAGCAAGAGGATCTTCGAGATAACGCTGGATAGCCCGTTTCAAGGGACGGGCCCCAAACAAGGGATTGAACCCCGCATCCACTATGAACGCCTTGGCGGCATCAGTGATTGTAAGCTTATACTTCCTCTCTTCCAGCCTGGCCATTAGTCTCTGGAGCTGAATATCTATAATGGACCCCATATCTTTTTTAGACAAGCTGTGAAAAATAATCGTCTCATCTACCCTATTCAGAAACTCAGGCTTAAACTTCTGGTGGAGAAGTTCTTCAATCTGATTGCGAACCATATCAACCCCTGCGTGCTCCTCCGCCATTTTAAGAATCAGATCGCTACCCAGATTTGAAGTCATAATCAGAATAGTATTCTTAAAATTGACAGTCCTGCCCTTACCATCGGTCATCCGTCCATCATCAAGAACCTGCAGCAGGACATTGAAGACATCTGGATGCGCCTTTTCAATCTCGTCCAGAAGCACCACGGAATAGGGTCGCCTGCGTACTGCCTCCGTGAGATACCCACCCTCTTCATAGCCGACATAACCTGGAGGAGCGCCAATAAGCCTGGCGACGGAATGTTTTTCCATGAATTCAGACATATCAATGCGAATCATGGCCTGAACACTATCAAAGAGAAAATCTGCAAGCGACCTGGCAAGTTCAGTTTTCCCAACTCCGGTGGGTCCCAGGAAGATGAAAGAGCCAAGTGGACGGTCAGGGTCCTGCAGACCAGCCCGGGCCCGGCGCACCGCATTGGCAACGGCCTTGATGGCGTCTTCTTGACCAATTACCCTGGCCGCAAGCGCTGATTCAACGTGTACCAGTTTGTCTTTCTCGCCTTCCAGGAGTTTATCTACCGGGATGCCTGTCCATTTTGCAACCACCGCAGCAATATCTTCAGCCCCCACCTCCTCTTTCAGCATCTGACTTTTTTCCTGGATCAGTTGCAGCTTGGTGTTGGCTTCTTCAAGATCTTTCTGCAGTTTAATAATTCTTCCATAGCGGATTTCCGCGACCTTGCTCAGATCTCCAATCCGCTCCGCACGCTGCTCCTCCATGTGTGCTTCATCAATACTCGCCTTGATCTGACGAATACTTTGAATAACATCACGCTCCGTGGTCCACTGCCCTTTCAGGGCATTGAGAGAATCATTCAGCTCACCAAGTTTTTTTCTCAGCTCCACAAGACGTTCTTGCGATGCTGGATCTTTTTCCTTTTTCAGAGCCTCCTGCTCTATCTCCATCTTTATTTTCTTCCGTTCCAGCTCATCAATTTCTGTGGGCATGGAATCAATCTCAATACGCAATGAGGATGCAGCCTCATCAATGAGATCAATGGCCTTGTCAGGGAGGAAACGATCGGTAATATAGCGATTCGACAGAATTACGGCGGCAACGGTCGCCGCATCCTGAATCCGGACGCCATGATGTACCTCATATTTTTCTTTGATGCCACGCAGAATGGCAATGGTATCTTCCTCGCTGGGCTCCTGAACAAGAACCGGCTGGAATCTTCGTTCTAGGGCGGCATCTTTCTCAATATACTTCCTGTATTCATCAAGGGTTGTAGCGCCGACACAGTGCAATTCTCCACGGGCCAGAGCGGGCTTGAGCATATTGGAGGCATCCATGGAACCTTCAGCGGCTCCCGCGCCCACCAGGGTATGAATTTCATCAATGAAGAGAATGATCTCCCCTGCTCGCGTTTCAACTTCTTTCAGCACTGCTTTTAATCTATCCTCGAACTCACCACGATATTTAGCCCCTGCGATCAGTGAACCAAGATCGAGTGAAACAACTTGTTTTCCTTGCAGGGTTGCCGGGATATCGCCATTGACAATTCGCTGGGCAAGGCCTTCAGCGATGGCCGTTTTACCAACTCCTGGTTCACCAATCAGAATGGGGTTATTTTTAGTTCGCCGCGATAAGACCTGGATCACCCGCCGTATCTCCTCGTCTCGGCCAATGACTGGATCCAGTTTCCCCTTTCTGGCAAGATCGGTCAGGTTGCGCGCATATTTCTCCAGGGCCTGATATTTTTCCTCAGGATACTGGTCGGTAACCCGCTGATTGCCGCGAATAGTGGCCAGGGCCGTCAGGAAATTTTTTTCATCAACGCCCTTACTGCGCAGCATCTTGGAAGTCTCTGACTTATTATCTTTGATAATGGTGAGAAAGAGGTGTTCCTGGCTGACAAATTCATCCTGCATCTGGCTGGCAGCACTGAATGCCTTGTCGAGGAGCTGCTTCAACTCTCCAGAGATATAAGCTTGACCAGCGCCGCTACCCGAGACCTGTGGAATCTTTTCAAGTATCTTGTTCAACTCCATCAGGATAATGGCAGGATCAACCCCCATTTTCTGGAGTACCGGCACCACAACCCCCTCGGGTTGTTCAAGAATGGCCCTGGCCAGATGTGCAGACTGAATCTCCTGATGAGATTTATTCTGCGCGAGTTGCTGGGCCGCCTGGATCGCTTCCTGGGACTTTATGGTAAATTTATCAAACTGCATGAAACTCTCCTCCTTAATATGGTCTTGAAGGTAAGTGGAAAAAAATGAGAGGACCTTAATCCTTTGCTCGAGTCTTTTTGTTTGCAGTTAAAAGTAAAGGTGAGCCTATAACGTGTCAAGCTTTTGACTATGAAAATTTGGACGTGGAAATAGAAATAAAAAAAAGAGAGGAAAAAATAAGGGGGGCGAGCCTCACAAAAATGAGGCTCGCCGGAGAAATCAAGCTATGACAATCAACTGCATCCGCCGGAACTGCACGAGCCAGAACTACATCCACCGCCACCACTAATCGGATTGCTGGAGGTAATGCCAAACCCGGAACGTGGGCCAGCGTCAACATAATCGACACTCACTGTACCGCAAGTATTCAAGAGACCTTCCTCTACGAGAAACTTCAAACCGCCGTTTTCAAAAATTTTATCATTGTTTTTTGGCTCATCCAGAGCCAACCCCAACGAGGGGCCTGCTCAGCCACCTTGCATCAAGGCAATACGCAAGGCAGAATCAATACTATTCTGCTCCAGGTATTCAGTAAGTTTTTTTACTGCTTGATCAGTAACGGTAAATTCAGACATACAACTCCTCCTGTAATCTATGGTTAATTAAAAAAATATTGTATTTTCAGTTAGTAATATATTTTGTATTTTCCATCCACTGGAAGGACACATTGCCCTTCCAATCATACATAAACATGTTAATATCTATTTTAAGTTGCAAATCTTGAAAGTCAATCCACTTTATGCAGGTAACCACATTGAGTATAAACGATATCACACCTTTCTCTTTCTGACTATTTCTGAAATAAATGTATATTTCCAGTAAATTAAATCTATCACCAGACTGATATCAAAAAAAACTACGGCCTACTGATATGAAAAAAATTGTAATCTCCACTGGTGGTGGAGACGCCCCAGGACTGAACGCGGTTATCTATGCTGTTGTTCATTCATGTTATCGCCGCGGTTGGGAGGTATATGGCAGTCGCAGTGGTTACAAAGGCCTGTTAAACCTCGATGAGCTCAGGCGCCTGAGCCTTGAGGATGTTGAAGAGATTTATGCCACTGGTGGCACTATCCTGGGCTCGACTAACAAAGGGAACCCTTTTTCCACACCGGTCGAAAATCTGGCAGGCGAAATCCAGATTGTTGATGTTTCCGACAAGATCATGAATAATTTTCAAAGAATGGGCTTTGACTGTCATATCGCCATTGGCGGAGACGGGAGCCTTGAGATCGCCCATCGTTTCTCCCTGAAAGGGATGCCTGTTATCGGTGTTCCCAAAACCATCGACAATGATCTTGAGGCGACAGACAGGACTTTCGGTTTTGACACGGCAGTGTCAACGGCCACAGAGGCCCTGGACAAACTCCATTCAACAGCAAAATCGCACGATCGGGTCATGGTGGTTGAAGTCATGGGGCGTGATTCCGGCTGGATAGCACTTTATTCGGGGATTTCCGGGGGAGCGGATGTTATTCTGATGCCCGAGATCCCCTTTGACATGGACGAAGTCTGCAAAAAAATAACAGACAATGAACTACACGGCAAGGATTACTCCATCGTGGTTGTCGCTGAAGGTGCCAGCGTCAAGGGTGGAACAGTAATCAACAAAGGCGCGGGCGAACTAGGAAGAGCAGAGCTTGTGCTTGGTGGAGTCGGTGAATGGGTGGCTTCTGAAATCCGGAAACGAATCAGCAAAGACACACGGTCTCTTGTCCTTGGGCATCTGCAGCGCGGCGGCTCTCCTACAACCTTTGATCGCTTGCTGGCCTTACGTTTTGGCGCCGCTGCCGTCCGCCTGGTTGAGAAGGGTGTCTTTGGTCACATGGTGGCCCTGTCTGCTTCGTCCATGGTTCCGGTCCCTCTGATTGACGCCATCAAGTCTCGAAAAAAGGTGGATCTGAGCAGTGACAAAGTTTTGACTGCAAGAGAAATAGGTATCTGTTTAGGAGATTGCTCAGAGTGAAGGGTCATCCAAAGATGAGAATAGCGAAGACCTAAATGACGGGGAATAAATTTAAAGAGATCTACGCCCTGCTCTCTCAGCATTTTGGTCCACAAGGCTGGTGGCCTGGGGATTCGCCGCTGGAGATCATGGTTGGGGCGGTGCTTACCCAGAATACCAACTGGGAAAATGTGCGCAAGGCCATTACCAATCTGCAAGAGACAGGTTTTCTCTCTTTTTCAGCACTTTCCGCCGTACCTATTGAGGAACTTGCCCAGTTAATCAAACCGTCTGGTTATTTTAACATCAAGGCGCAACGGCTGAAGAATCTTCTGCAGATGATTACCGAGCGGTACCAAGGGAAACTCGAGCTTTTACTCAACGATGATCTGATTACCGGACGGGAGGCCTTGCTCTCGGTAAAGGGGATTGGGCCAGAGACTGCGGATTCTATCCTGTTATATGCTGCCAATCATCCGATCTTTGTGGTGGACACCTATACCCATCGCATCTTTTCCCGGCACCATCTGGTGGCCGAAGAGAGCGACTATCACTCGCTCCAGGAGGCGTTTCACGACAAGCTACCAACCCAATCAGCTCTTTACAATGAGTATCACGCCTTGATCGTTGCCCTGGGAAAGGACTATTGCCGAAAGAATAATCCACGATGTGCGCAATGTCCGCTGCGGGGAGTCTGAGATACTCTCTGCCACCCCACGCCAGCCGTCTTATTCTTTTTTGGCAACAGACTGACCCTGCAAGCGAAGAAACTGCCGACAGATACGACGAATAATGCTGGAATCCTTGGAGCTCAGCTGCATCCGTCCCAAGAACTGACGGATATTGTTCATGTAATAGTCATAACTTTTGTCCTGTAGAAAATCTATAGAAGACAGGGTTTCTTCCAGATAATGATACATCCCTTCAAGCTCGAAGGTTGTGGCCAGACCGGGAGACGGAGCTGTATCTTTCCGGCAATGCACAACTCCGTGATAAAGCTCATAACAGTGGATGGCCACAGCCTGGGCAAGATTCAACGAAGAAAAATCAGCCGTCAAGATGGAAGAAGTCATTTGACAGTACTTCAGATCATCATTCGTGAGGCCCCGATCTTCCGGACCGAAGAGAAAAGCGACCTCGTTGTCAGGCAACAGGGGCAGGATCTCACTGACAACATCCCGAGGGTTCTTTCCCGGTATACGCTGCCGGCCTCGCCGGGCAGTGGCGCCCACAACCCGGGAAAAAGGAGCAAGGGCTGTTTCAAGATTATGGTGAAACTCCATATTCTCAAGAAGGTGCGCAGCCTTGTGGGTTGCCATCATAGCCATACGTTCCCGATCAGGAGGGATACTGCCAACAACGATCAGACGACTGATCCCCATATTCCAGGCTACTCTGGCCGCCGCCCCGATATTTTCCGGGAACTTCGGTTCCATAAGAACAATGGCAACATGATTAAGGAGGGTGGAATCAATGGTGGTCATGAAGAGTGAGAAAAAGAATGGGAGAAGGAACAGGGCGAGTGAATACGAAACAAAGAACAGAAAATAACATGCGGCCTTCAGCCGACACCCTTCAGCTTAAGCGACCGCATCATCATGAGAAATCCTGCTGATTTTTTCATATTCTTCCACCTGCTTATTCGTACTGGTTGGCATCAATCGTTTCAGCAGAGGCACAACCCCTTGTTCTGATTTTTCAAAGAGCCGCTCAGCCTCCTTGATCGTGATCTGCCAGGCAGGGGCAAAGCCCGGCGCTTTTTCAAACATAATGTCAAGGGCGGTCTGATAGATATAATACTGCCTGATCTCTTTACGACCTGGTTTCTGATTCAATGACTGGACAGTAATGCGCAGGTTATCCCGCTCCTGCCTGAGGACAATAAGCTCCTGTTTTCTTCTTTCATTATCTGCGGAATCAATCTCCAGTTTGGTATGCAGGTGTGTTTTTAACCTGTTTATTTCCCGAGACAATTCACGGCGACGCAGAAAACCACGGACATAGACAATACAGCAAAACAGGGTGCCAAGGAGTAATCCCCCGGCAAAAGGAGTTGTCAAAATTCCCATGAACCAGTTCGAATTTTCCATATCCTTCAATTCTCCAAGACAACGATAAAAGGGTGACGCAGTGTGTGCTCATAACTTGAGCCCTGCCCCCTCTTTATGCGAAATATGATTTCCCGTCAAGTATCAACGAAAAACCCTCAACTTCTTGACAATTC
>CAISPV010000093.1 GCA_903887485.1 uncultured Desulfobulbaceae bacterium
CCCAGCGATACTTGGCGGTACGGAATATGGCCCTTACGCCCAACGGACCAAAAATGATTATTGCCCAAACGAAGAATAATAACATATCTCTGTGCGTAAAGGCGCATGAACCCCTGAGCCAAATCCGCCTTTTCTGTCTTATATTTATCCGTTGAGGTGCCTCGTAGAAAGCACGATTGACGATTAGGGTAAACTTCTCAGTAAGAGCCCAACGCCAAGGGTAACCAGCGGCGGCCACTGAACTACGACGCGATTAGCGCAACGCTGCTCCCCGCCGTCTGGTTGACCCAATTGTTGGACGAAGCCGCTACCGCGGCAGACAAGGCTCTGGCCGCAGCTTCGTTCATAAATAACACATTGTAATTTCATGACATAGTAATAGAAAGAGATCGGCGAAGCAAGTTTGAGCCGTTATCAATCACCTATTACAGCGGAGGTTACAATGAACACCAGCATGCCCCAGGATCCCCACTTCAACAAGCAGTATCAAGACCACCTGAAACTCCTGAAACTTGGCGGTCTTCAGCCTAAAACCGTTGATGCGTACGCCAGGGCAATCAGGCGTATCGGCAACTATTTCGATTGCAGGATTGACAGCCTTAGCTCCGACCAGTTGCTCGATTATTTCAACGAACTTCTGGAAGAGCACTCCTGGAGTAGCGTCAAGCTTGATCTCTATGGTCTGAAATTCTTCTACTCCAGGGTACTGCATAAAACATGGGAAGACATCCCCCTGATCAAGCCTCCCAAGACATCCAGAATTCCCGATATCCTGTCCGTCGAGCAGACGGGGCAACTGTTTGCAGCAACCAATACCTTGAGCTACAAGGTTTTCTTCTTTACCTGCTACAGCATGGGCCTACGCCTTGGCGAAGGAATCCGGCTTACTGTCGGCGATATTGACGCGGGCAACATGCGAGTGCATATTCGCGATGCCAAAGGCAATAAGGATCGCCTGGTGCCGCTACCTGACAAGACCTTGCTCGTACTGCGCGATTTCTGGGCGGTTCACAGGCACCCCCATTTTCTCTTTCCCAGCAGGAAGAGAGGTCTGAAAAACGCCCACCTGGTTGATCAGCCACTAGACAGAGGCGGCATCCAAACCACCATGCAAGCCGTTGTTCAGCAACTCGGCATAAAAAAAAATCTCATGCCACTCCCTGCGTCACAGCTATGCCACCCATATGCTGGAGGCCGGGGTTGATCTGCTGGAACTGCAAAAGATCCTTGGCCATGTCAGTATCCTGACCACCTCCAGATACACCCACCTGACCACCGTCACGGGCAATAATGTCAGGCGGGCCCTCAACACCCTGGTCGACTCCCTGGACATCAAGTGGGGAGGGCACAAATAATGCTGCTCTCCACGATCATCAACGAGTTCAAGGACAGCTTCTTTCGCCGTTACCATAAAAATCTTCTACCGGGTCATATCAAGGCGCTGGATTCCATGGCCCGGTGCAGGAAGGAACATGGCCCACACATGCTGGCCCAGTGTTCAGATCAGCATTGCGGCAAACAGAGCTACATTCCCCACTCCTGCGGCCACCGGAACTGCCCTCATTGTCAGCAGCACGAAAGTCAACAATGGATAGAAAACCAGATCAGCAAGTGCCTGCCGTGCCAATACTACCTGATCACCTTTACCATCCCGGAGCAACTCCGTGACCTGGCGTGGAGAAATCAAAGCACAATCTATTCCCTGATGTTCTCCGCAGTGCAGGAACTCCTGAAATCTTTTACCAAAAACGACAAGAAACTCGGCGGAGCCCCAGGCTTCACCGCCATTCTCCATACCCATTCCAGAACCCTTGACTATCACCCCCACATCCATGTGGTCATGGCCGGGGCGAGCATCAATCTGAAACAGAGTCTCTGGAAGGTAAAATCTCCGGGATATCTCTTCAGTCACAAGGCTCTGGCCAAGGTCTTCCGGGCAAAGCTCCTCCAGACCATGGTCAACAACAACCTGCCGGTTCCCAGTGATTGCCCCAAGCAATGGGTGGTCGACTGCAAGGAAACCGGCAATGGCGAAAAGGCCCTGATCTATCTCGGACGATATCTGTACCGGGGAGTCATCCGGGAGCAGGACATCCTGCAGTGCCGGGACGGCATGGTCACCTTCAGGTATTGCCATGCCAAGAGCGGAGAGGATCGAACCAGAACCGTTAAAGGCGAGTATTTCCTCTACCTGCTCATGCTTCATGTGCTGCCCAGAGGCTTTCGACGGGCAAGATCGTACGGCTTTCTTCATTCATGCAGCAAAAAACTCATCAACCTGCTCAAATTGCTCCTGCGATTCAACCCCTTGCGCTGGCTTGCCGGAAAATTAAAACAGCGGCCTCCCATTACATGCCCGGTTTGCGGGGCTGTCATGGTGATCATTGCTACAATGATTCCACGGCCACCAGCCTATCCTGACAAATTTCACAGGTGAGCCAGCCGGAGGCGAAAGATATGTAAACCGCAACCCCACAGCAATGCTTGCCATAACCGGATTTCACCGGAACAGGATACTTGCGTCCTAATAAAGGCCGAAATCAGTGTGTAACAGCCCAATGTATTATCAAATTCATCTTCAAAGATCATTGCAGAGGAAGTTCTCTTCTCTCTGCCACCCCGCCGACTGATTCAATTCTCTCAGACGAAAAAGCTCTTTTCTATATATATCCACCGGGCTTGTCCAACCACCGGTTCAGATTGTGGATCGCTTCGCTCTCACAATCTAACCTTGTTCGTTATGCCTTTATATGCCTATTTTAATCGGTTGTGAAGAGAGCCAGGTGATTACAGGTGCGCTGAGAGCCGCAGGATATGAAGCCTACTCCTGTGATTTGCAGCCCACAAGGGGTAACGCTGAATGGCATTACCAGCAGGACATTATGACCGTTCTGCCGCTCAATAAATGGGACTTGATTATATTGCACCCAGATTGCACGGCAATGGCAGTAAGCGGAAATCGGTGGTACGGAAACGGGATGCCGATGCACCAGAAACGGATTGACGCGATAGAGTGGACGCTGAAGCTATGGGAAACCGCGAAACTGC
>CAISPV010000094.1 GCA_903887485.1 uncultured Desulfobulbaceae bacterium
TGCCACCTCTCAGACCAAAAATCTTGGCACTATCGGGACTACCTATCCCGTAGTAGAGCCGGACTTGGTGGAAGAGGTCAAGGCCAGAATTGACAAGGTGAAAATGGCAAAAATCATGGAAGAGCATAGGCAGAACTACAAGGCAAAAGACATCTATGCCCTGCCTACAGCCAAGAGAGATCGGACCTTTTTCGTTGATATGACCTACACCTTAGATCACGACATCCCAGGCGAAAATGGGGAGATCATGTACAAGCGTGGGCTTACCTGGAACCCTTTGGATTATGTTTCTCCACCCGAATTAGTGATCATCAATGGCGAAGACGCAAAGCAAGTGGAATGGTTTGAGAAGTCACCCTATTACAAAAATCTAAAAATCAAATTACTGACTTCCGCCGGATTTGCCGCACCCTTGATAAAGCAATTACAACGACCAGTCTTTTATCTGACAAAAACCATAGTTGATCGTTTGCAACTCACCGCTGCTCCCTGCGTGATTGCACAGAATGGAAAAAAGATGATGGTGCAGGAGGTGAAGATTGATGAATAAATACCTGCTGGCATTAGTGCTTTTGTTTGCAGCAACTCCCGCCTTTGCTCTGTTTAAGTCAGGAGATTCATTCAATGAAGCCTCAGATGTTAATTGGGGTGATATTGAATTTAAGTTTTTAGGGATTTGCATCTGCCCCAGACCACCGCCTGTCTTTTATGAGGAGGGCGAGATTTACGAATATTGGGATCCGTCCATATTCATAGATACGGTTTCAATGGCTAATTATTCCGCATTTACAGGGTCAGGAGGAGAAGAAAATACCGGAGGAATCGACGATATTTTGGGTGGAAAGAATAAGAGTTCGGATGCGGTATCTATTGCCGACGAATCCACCTTCTTTCAAGCACATGCGTTTATTTATTCACTCATGACAGATATGGATTTGTGTAAGAATGACGATATGGGCGCATGGTGGACTGAATATGACTCTATGTGGCAAAGCGACGAGCTGGCAGCCACTATTACTCCCGAAGTTGGGTTATTCGCCAACAAAGAAATGCAGTTGCTTTGTATGACAGATGCGTTGGCTGTAAATGTCGGATTTCCGATTGATGCCATGCCCTGGTGTATAGGGAGCAGCGGGTCAACCTATCCCGTAAGCGGCCATGTGGACAACGATAATATTGTTCAGGCCAGCAATACAGCCGCGTCACGGCTGATCTTCAAACTGAACCGCTTGTTCATGCTCTGCGACCCGGCACCTATTTGTGGCTGCGAATACACTCCTGTCTGGACAAAAAGTCATTACAAGATGCACACGGCCAGACCCGATCTCCGGGCCACCTATCCCCTCGGCAAAGCAGCCAAGTTTTATGATTCCGGTCTCAATCCACCCTATATGGGAGTAAAGGGGTCAAATGATGAATTTCTCTGGGTAGTATTCAGGAAGGTCCTTTGTTGTACTTGTTGTGAAGAATGATATGCGAAGACAAATTTCTATCATAATGCTGGCTGGGTTGGTTGTCAGTTCATCGGTGCAAGGCGCTGAAAGCTCTTGCTCTGATACCATGGCCTCTGATGAAACCAGGGTTCTTGTGGAAAATGCAAAAGAACAGGCCGGGGAGCAGGGAGTAATTGACAGCGAAGCGACCAAAAAAGCTATGAAAACAGCACGAGAACTGGCCAAAACCATAACCATCCCTGAAAACAAGCATAGCTCAGCAGGGAAAAAAGCCGCAGAAGCAACCAATGCAGTTTATCGTTCCAAGGCATTTCAGGACAAGGTGAATGGATACGAAAATTGGGAAGACCTTATTCCAGGAGTCAAGAAAACCAAGAAAGAGCAGGAAGTAAAAGGCATCCTCGCTGATTCTGAAAAGATTTACCTTTTCCTGTCCAGTTCAATACCGGAGGCATCGTTTCAGGGGTACATGGCCTATCTCGATGGAGTTCCTGAGATCGTGCCGGTCATGAAGGGAATTGTAGGAGGTCTGAGTAAAGAGAACAAAAAAGAGAGAGTAAAATGGTGGAGCAAGGTTCTCAAAAAAGACAGCACCTGCAAGGAGCCGGAAGCACGATCAGAGGCACGATGCGAAAAGCTCAAAATTCCCATTACGATTAAACCAGCCATCTTTAACCAATACGAGATCACCGAAGTCCCAGCCTTGATCTATACGAGAGGTGATGAAATCTTTCAAATCCAGGGCGATGTGGGCATCGTTACTCTGCTGGAAAAAGTTAATCAGGAAGCCAAAAGTCCAGGGATAAATGGATTGATAGCCAAGATCAGCAGGAAATAATGAGCGAAAACCAAGAAATTTATAAGGCGGAAACAACCTGGTTCCATATGTTCAAAGCCATGATTGGCAATGGAGATATTGCCAAAATGGGCCCTTGCTCCTTGTCAGTATATGTCGTGATAAAAGGACATACGGACTTCAATACCGGACAAGCATTCCCCTCATTGGAACACATCAGCGAAAAAAGCGGAATCTCACGACGACAGGTAATTCGATCTTTAGAAATTCTTGAGAAATATGGCTACATCACAAAACAAAAGATCGGGCGGAACAATATATATATTTTGCGGGAGAAAATTGAGATGATCGACAATGCCGGTAGACCAGTCGGGATAGCAACATGGGATTATATTCCCAATAGTATCAATGCGGCCAGGGCCGAGCTGAAGAACTTTCTTCTGACCGGCAGATCCTCAGACCAGATTGTTCATATCAATACCGTAAATTTTAACATCCAGATCAATCAGGGAGGTGAAAACAAACAATATAATATCGACTCTGATCTTGAGAAAATAAGTGATCCGAAGACGAGAGAATTTTTACGGAAACGCATGGAAGAATCTTTAACAGATACACAATAGCAGCAGGGCATTAACGGCCACACAGGCAGGTGTAATATCAATATCAGTCTGAGAAGCAAGTATTTTGCTTAATAGGTGACTCACAGTCACATATTGGCTTAACAAGTGACTCACGGTCACGTATCGCAACAGGTGACTTGATGTCACGTATTTGGATTAACAGGTGACTCACGGTCACGTATTCAGGGTCAATAGGTGACTCACAGGCACCTAAACTATATTTTTAAAATATAAAAAATAAAAAAATGCGCACCCGCACGCATACACGCACGCGCGTTTTATCATCAACGACCAAAAACTGGTGAGCAAAAATGAGAATATGTGACGAGCATGTCGGACAGTAATCCAACAGAAACTCCAAAAACAACTCCTGGCTATCTAGAAATAATCATCATCACGATTTTCATCGTTCTTGGTGTGATCTGGGGCTACGACCATTTTCTTGCCCAGAAGGTATTGACCTTTGACCTGAAAGGCTATCTCCGGCAACAAACGGCTTTGATAAAAGCAGGTGAAATGACGGATGAGCAGTTCAAATCAAATCTGGACCGGGTAGAAGCACTTCTCAATGCAGAAAAAAGCAATCATGTAATACTCTTGAAAGATGTAGTGGTACGAAATGGCGATGAAATTTCTCCACAATAGCCGTTTATTTCGGCTGACTCGCAGGGAAAAGACCGTGGCAATGGTTTTTCTCGCGGCCTTGTTGCTGGGCTCATTACTCCCTGGACGGCTCATTGTCGCAATCAGTGATTCACTCGATCATCGGCTGTTTTTCCTGACAGCAATCAATCAGAATACAATCAAAAATGGCGATTATGTCGTTTTCCATGGAAACAAAGAGGAAGTGGAGAAACATGCCAAGCACATGCTGAACAAAGACCTCAATCGGCTGATAAAAAAAGTTGGCTGCGCTCCTGGTGAAATGCTTATCCGTGATGCCCAGAGGCAATTCTTCTGCCAGGGTATTTTTATCGGCAAGGCGTTGGAAGCTGACAGCCTCAAGCGTCCTTTGCCTCAATTTCAGTTTTCAGGGATTGTGCCGGAAAAAAACTTTTTCATGATCGGCACGAACCCCCGCAGTTACGACAGCAAATATTTTGGATTTGTTGATGCAGACAAGATTCTTCACAAGGCTTTACCGCTATGGTAGCTGGCTATGATAATCGGATTGGTAATTGGTTGTATAGCTGGCTTCTGGTCGTCACCATAATGACCATGACAATTATGGCAACAAAGGCCTTGGCCGAAGAGGTCCCTGCACCAACGCCCGCTTTCTATGAAACCACCAAAGAAGGTTGGTTCTGGTATCATGACCTGCTTCCCAAAATTCCGGAGGAATTGAATACCCCAGAAAAATCAACCATAACGCGAGAGGCCGGGCCCAAGGTATTCGAGACTAAAAACCCGTCGATGGACAAGTACACCATCAACGACATCTGGAATCTACATCCGGACGAATTTCAAGGGCTGTTGAATGGAGTACAGAAAAAAGCCGTCCAGAGTCCAACTGAAAAAAACATCCTCGAATATCTGACCATGCAGGATGTAGCGCGGCGAAAGGCTCTGGCTTATGCCAATGCCACAAAATTCGTCACTCAAAAATACAGCGATAAATTCAATATCAATCAGGTTTATCCAACAACTGCACCAGGTGTATCAGCCAAAGTACAGGAACAGCAAAAGGAAATTTCCAGTACCATTCTGGTGGCTCGTGAAAATCATGCCTTGCTGTTTTTTGTAGGCCAGGGCTGCGGATTCTGTGACAAGCAGGCGGCTATTCTCGCTTACTTCGTGGAAAAATACGGCTGGCAGATCAAACCCATTGATATTGGCCAGCACACCACTTTGGCGGCTCGGTTTAATGTCACTACCACTCCGACCCTGATTCTGATCAAAAACGGAACTGAACAATCTATGCCGGTATCAATCGGGGTGGTTGCCCAATCAGAACTTGAACGAAAACTGTATCAGGCCATCCGCTATCTTGGCGGAGAAACGAACATAGAGACCTTCCAAACGTATGATTATCAGAAAGGCGGTGCTCTTGACCCTGGTGCAATTTTAGAGAATGAGGACCAACCGTGGAGGGAAAGATAATGAAAAAGATGATCTTCGCTTTGTCCGTGAGTTTACTATGTCCAATTCCGGCTCAGGCTGGTTGGGTAGATGATTGGTTGCAACAGAGTAACTCCACTCAAACGGGCTATTTTCAGGGGCAACAGCGAGGATATTTAAACGCCGGCAGTTTTTCCGGTCGCTGGAAAAGTACCGCTGACTATCCAGTAACACTCGAACCACCACGCATTAAAAGCGGCTGCGGTGGTATTGATGTATTCATGGGCGGCTTTTCGTTTATGGATTCTGATTATTTAACGAGCAAGCTCCAGGCCATCCTATCGAATGCTGCAGGAGTGGCCTTTGACCTGGGGCTTAAAACCCTCTGTGAGCAATGCTCCAACACAATTAAAAATTTTGAAGCCCTGTCTGATAAACTCAACTCAATGCAGATTGACGAATGTGGCGCGGCCAAAGAGATGGTTGGTGTGGTGATGGATGAAAATGGTGTCCATTCAAGTGAAGTCATGCAGGAAAAACTCGGTACGGCAATCAAAGAAAATAAGTTACTCAACGGTGCTTCGGAAATGTGGGACAAGCTCACCACGGAAGAAAAAGCAAATGATGGTCAAATTCAATCCGGCGATGTCAATATGGTCACGAATGGATGCAATTCAGACATAAAAGCTGTCTTCCTTTCCGGCAGCTCGATGCTCGATAATGTCGGCAATAAAATGAGCATACCTACACCTCATATTGATCTTATTCGTGGTCTGGTTGGTGATCTCAAGCTATCAACAGCGGAGAATGGTTACAAGGTCTCCTATATGCCACCATGCTCTGAAAATAATACTGATTCAATCAAATCTATCGCCAATGGTGATATTTACACCAAAAGCTCTACCGGTGCATGCCAGCAGGTTACGGATGGCAATAGGGATATGGGGGCATATATTCGACTTATGTTGACTAGTATTGCCGCTAAAATACGGACTAAAACTCCATTCACAACGGCAGAACAGGCTTTTATGGACACTAATCCGCTTTCTCCATTGCCTATTCTCAAAAGTGCAGTTGGCTCGAATACCGACGTTGCTACCATAAGCGGTCTGGCCGACATAACGGCCAGTGCTTACAGCCTGCAAATGATTTCAGATCTGTATATTCGCGCGGAAATGATTGCGAGGAAAGCCAATGAAATGCTGGAAAAACAGTCATCCGCAACTGGTGTGACCGGTGGCCCGGAAAGTTGCGCCTCTGTTATTTTTGCGGAACACGCAAGTCAAGATATTCAACTGATGTTGAATAAAATCCAAGAACTGAAAACAGGAGCCAAGGCCAGTTATGTCGCTTCAACAAACGAGATGAACGCTATTTTGGGTTATCTGGAACACATGCAGAACATTGAAAGCCAAATGAACTCAGAACTTACCCGCAGGTACGGTAAAGATGTGGTCGCAAGGCTTCAATAGAACCAAAAAAAATGTAATCAAAGGAGAATGGAATTATGTATCGAAAAATTTGTCTTTTTTTAACTTTAGCATCCACAGTTCCCGTCCTTAATAGTTTTGCAGAAAATCCAAATTTTCAGGAAGGGCAAACGACAGTCCCACAGATGCGGAATTATTTTAATGGTCGAAAGGCTGAATACAATCAATATCTTGCTGACTTAGCGGCATATAATCAGGCGATTGTAGATCAACAAGCATGGGATAATAACAAAATCCAAGAAGATCGGGAGCAACAACAAACTCAGGCAAGTCTGCAAACCGCTATAGATCAAAAATCCCATGAATGCTCACAATCCCAATCTCCAGAGGAGCTACAGGCATGTCAGCAAACGGTGTCAGACATGCAAACCCAGATGTACGAGCAAGCCGCAGCATATAATGACTACAGACAAAACCAGGCAGGGACAAGACCAGTTGTGGGCCAGCGACCAACCTTTCATGATAATACCGCCGAACTCGACAAGGCGTATATTTTTGATGGAAATCAGACATTAAAAGAGAAGGTTAATATTGTTGGTGAAAGAAATATGGAAGATGAAAGAGGACAAAAGATTAACAATGAGGAAGATGTCAGGAACTACTACACCCGTAATTACAGAAATACAAATCCAAATGCTCAAGCAGAAATTGATGCCCAAATAGAAGCAACTCGCTGACAATTGATTTGCCCACCGAAAAAGTGGTGCAGTTCGTTACTAAGCTTTATGACCCAAAACTCAAGGAAGATCAACAAGGTGTCGGATTACAGAATATAACACTATGAAAAAACCCGCTGTCACATTCCCAGCCTTTATATGCCTGATGTTCCTGGTTGCGGCCATATTTCAGGCCACCCCTGCCTATGCCCTGGACATGGAATACTACACCTATGGCGGCTTTGGCCCGATAACGCAAGCATTTACACGGCTGGCCCTGATCTTCAGCGATGCGGGGTATATAGGGTTATTTTCAGTGGTTACGGTATTAGGCTTTCTTGCTGGGAGTATATCTTGGTTTGTCCAGGTGTCCAATGGCGGAAAAGCCACCCCTTTAATCTGGGCCGTCCCTGTGATCTTCGGAGTAGTCATCTATTTGGGCCTGTTTGTTCCCAAGGGGAATATCACGGTTTACGACCCAACACTCAATAGATTTCAGACTATTGGCGGTATCCCTGATGCCGTTGTCTTCACTGCAGGTGTATTGAGTACAGTCGAAAGAGGGCTGGTTGAAATTATTGATACCTCGGCCGCACCAGATTCTTTATACAAAGGTGGGGCTGGTGGACTTGGTTTCAAGACGCTGGAATCAACCAGAGGCTCGTACATTAAAGACAATAATCTCAGAACAAGCACAATCCGCTTTACCAAAGATTGCGTGACTTTTGAACTGATGCGGCCAGGAACAGACTTGTCATTAGATACTCTGCGCAATAATACTACTGATTTCCTGCCAGAACTTGCCAAAGCAGTAAATCCAGCAATCTATACGGTTTATTATGACACAGCCAATCCAGCAGGTGTAACTAAAACCTGTACGGAAGCATGGAACCTTCTCCATCCCATTTACCAGAGTCCAAGTAATTACGATGAGCCACTCAAGAAGATATGTGGAAAGTCATCCTTTAACCCTAATAATGCAAATGAATTTACGGCCTGTAAAGACCTTATAACCAATACCCTCAGCGCCACGACAGGTAATCCTGTCGCACCAAGCAAGCTCGTTCAGCAACGACAAATTTCAGAAATCCTTTATACTTTCTACTTTCAGGATGATGCAGAAATAGCGATGCTCATGGAGGCGAACCGAAAGATCACCTCGTCGGGTATGGGTATCGGTCTAACCATGAATGAATGGATTCCGATCATCAAAGCGATCATGACCGCTATTGCCATTGGCATGATTCCATTCCTTGCCTTGTTCCTGCCCACACCTGTAGTCGGCAAGGCACTTTCAGCTATGTTCGGTTTTTTCTGTTTCCTGACCATCTGGGGCATAACTGATGCGGTGATTCATACTGCGGCTATGGATTACGCGACCTACTCGTTTGAGGAAGTGCGCCAATCAAGTTTGGGCGTTTATTCAATGGCAGCTTTTCCTTCATTATCGGAAAAGATGCTGGCGATGTTCGGCATTATCCGCTCTTCAGGTATTATGCTGGCAAGTGTCTTCACCATGATGCTGATTAAATTTGGTGGTCATGCCTTGGCAATTATGGCAGGAAGCTTGAGCGGTGCGGTAAGCAATGCAGGAGCACATGCCGGAGCCTTATTGACCCCAGAAGGGACAGCAACGGCCATGAATCAGCAGGTAAAATCAGCGAGTTTGCTTGAAGGTATGCCGCAACATCGGTTTGCCAATCAAATGGCGGCTGGTGCCTTCAATAGTGTCCACAATCCGGTAGGTGGGTATAATTCCTCTATGAATGCCAGGGCTGCATTAGAAAAAGCTGGGCAAATCCCAAAAGGAACTTCGGATGCCGGCTATGCAGAGATGCAAAAGAACTTCAACCAACAGGCGGGAACAGCAGCGGGCCAATCATCGGTTTCTCTTGGCCCAAATGGGCAAGCGACCCAGGGACAAACCAAGTCCGTCAATGCAGACGGCTCAACCAGTATGATCACTACCAACGGGGCTGGTGGGGCTGGCGTACAGACGGATAATATGGCATCAGGTCAAGCCATCCATGCTACAGACGGTCATGGTGGCACAACACTGACGAAGGCCAGTGTCAACGGGTTGAGTCCGATTGCTATGGCACATCAGGCCGCATACATAAAGACAAAAGGAGCTGGAGACAGTCTTGCTACCAATGAGAACTGGGCCAATGGACAGAGTTACATAAAGAATGCTGCCCTGACCAGCAGTGAGGCTCGTACTTATGGCGAAAACCTTAATAATTCTGTGTCTGCGAAACTGAACAAGGCTGTTAATAGTAGCTCCAGCTTTAAGGATAGTGTGGGTGAAGATACGGCAGCTAAACTTAGTGCTTTTGCTCAACTTCAAGCAAGTGGTGGATTAGAAATTTTGGGAACCGGAATGAAAGCTACTGGCGGTGGTGAGTATGAAGTAACAGCTACAGGAAAAGATGGTAAAACAGTGAGCTTTGATGTGGACCAGAAAACATCTGAGGCTATTGGCAATGAAATAACCAAGGCACGCTCTGAGGCTCTACAGGAAAGTATGGGGAGTAGCCAGGGTCTTGCTTTTGCAAATAATATGGCTCACAATATTGGCGCAACCAAAGCAACTTCATTGATGAATGATGCCAGGGATATGCAGCGATCAACAGAAACAACGGGTGCTGATCTGAGTACCGCCTTCGTTGGACACTATGCAGAACAACGCTACGGCTCAGATAGTCCTGAGAATGTCCGCAAGGCGACTGATGCTCTTAACCACATGGCAACAGGCGGGAGTGCTGGTATCATCCAATTAAATCAGCATATAGATTCGTTTCTTAAAAACGGCGATTACAGTTGGGGTGATGGAAAGGCTCAAGTAGGTGCTGCCATCGGTGCAGCCGGTGGGCAGATAGGAGGTCAAGTCTCAAACATCCAGGGACAGGTAGGGCCAGCAATAGCAGATTCAGCAAATCGAACTTCAGATATTGCTCCTGGTGATTTCAGCGGTAATCCTGCTAATAATCATGCCCCATTGGTCGGGCCAGGAGAAATATCAGGCCATGTAAATGCTACAGCAGATCAAAGGCTCCATGAACACCAAGACGCCAAGCTGACGGGGCCTAATGGCGCATTAGTTGATAATTTGACAGGGGTTAATATACCTGCGGAAATCAAAAATTTAACAAACTTAACAGACAACAAAAAGGTTATTGCACCTGAAGATACTTCTGAACCAAGCGGAGGGTTCAGTGGTCCATAAAGTTTTTTAATCATCATTATGCGAATGATGAAAAACATTACCACAGCGATGAGAATAAGAAATGTCATGAATCATTTTTAAATATTCTTTTTTACTCTCTTCATCAGTCAGAGGTCTATAACGTATTACTTTGTTTATTCGTTTGGTAATAGGCTCAAGCAACTTATCAATCGCATCTAAAAGACCCATGATTTGTCCTCCTTATAATTTTTGAAAAGTAAAAATGGCACCCAATACTCCTCCCTGCTCAAACCACGTCCGGTCGTTGGTCTCCAATCGTTGAGACACAATATAGTGGGAGAAATTGAAGCTTCTGTTCAGGTAATTTATTACTTGTACCGCTATAAAGCACCAATCCTTGCGGGCAATTATGGTATTTTTCAAGCATAAGGTGCAGACTTCGCAAGCTCCCACTTGCTCCCGATTTAACCTCTACCGGGTAAATATTTCCTTGCCGAACAACGAGAAAATCTACCTCGGCACTACTGCCACGGGTCTCCCGTGCCCAATAAAATAACTCCGAACTATGCCAGGCCAGTAGTTCCTGGGCGACAAATTGTTCCGCAAGTTTTCCACGGTACATCGCCAGAAGGTTTTCCTGCTGCAATTCCAGTTCAACCGGCACCTGACAGAGTCTCTGCATAAGCCCTATGTCGAGCATGGATGCTTTGAATTTTTTTGGATTGGCTGTTGCGCCTAATGGCAAACCACTTGGATCACAGGCAGGAATTTTATGAATGACCTTCGCCTTGACCAGCAGATCAAACGCTTTACGATTCATCTGGCTTGAATGCCCATCATTAAGACGGGTATACTTTAATTGTTCTCCGATACTTTTTGCCACGCTCAAAAAAACTGCATCCAGGCAGATCGTATTGATATGGGGGGTGTATTTGGAAAAATCATCGCGATATGAATCCAGGATTTCTGATTGAACTTGAAAGGTTTCAACCATAGAACCAGTGTCACGATAGGTCTTGACACATTCAGGCATGCCGCCGACAAAGAAATAGATTCGCAATTCCCTGAGAATGATTTCCTGGATAGACCCTGCAACGTCATTTGGCTGATTCAGAGTGTATTCAGCCATCTGCTCTTTGCCCATTGCCAGAAGATATTCGTAAAATGTCATCGGATGCATATGCAGATACTGAACGCGACCGACCGGAATGGATATTTCGCCGAAGGCAAACTCCAACAATGAACCGGCTGCTATAACATGGAGTTCCGGCATCTCCTCATGAAAGTAGCGTAATGCCATTAATGCTCGCGGACAGGCCTGAATCTCATCAAAGAAAAGAAGCGTCTGACCGGGTATGATTCGACCAGTTGTCAATTCCAGAAGGTTCAGTATCGATTGAGGCTCAAGATTCTCAGCGAAATGAGGGTGAAGATCGCGACGTTTTTCCAGATCTATTTTGACAAA